>LIQL01000244.1 GCA_001418405.1 Streptomyces diastatochromogenes
AGGAGTGGGGAAGCCTTGTCTGACGCCTCGTCCGACAAGGCTTCCTCACTCAACCCGGACGAGGCCGCTACCAGAAACGGACTTAACGTCCACTCAGACCCTGCGCATCGAACGCGACCACTCGGCCCCCGCCACCGAGACCGCCTGGACCGTCGCCGCCTACCAGACGCCCGTCTCCGACCGGATGTGGCACCTGACCGCGACCGGCGCCACGCCCATCCCCATGCTCCAAGACCTGCTGCACGAACTCGCCGACGGCCACGGGTGGGACACTCCGGTCGGCCAGTTCCTCGACGAGGCGTCCATCATCGAGGCCACCCAACCCGCCACCGAAGCCGGCTGGAAGCACACCGTCGAAGGCCGTTGGATGCACTGGACCGCACCCAACGGCGAGGCCGGCATCCAATTCGACGCCTTCGCCGCCCAACGCCCCAACGGAGTCCTACCCACCTGGCTCCTGCGGGCCGGCCCCACCATCGACCACCCCACGTGGGAAATCACCGCCTCGACCCACACTCCCAGCACCCTGCTGGCCGACCTCGCCGAAACCCTCGCCTACGAACCGGCACTGGCTCGGCCCAGACGGTGAGCCACAGACGCAAAAGGACTCTCGGCACCGTGCCTGCGGCCGGCCCCCGCAGCCAGCCGTACACGCTGACCACCGGCGCGGCCGCGGGGGAACCTCACCACCCGGCACCTTCAGACCTCGACGGTCTCGCCCGGCTCCCGGCACATGAGTGCAGGGCCCGCGACCCCGGACACCCGGTGCGGTGCGACAGGGAGTCGCCCTTGTTGACCAGGCATGCTCGTGTCCGCATGGGGTGTTAGCCGTTCAACGATTTCGGGCAACAGAAGGGAGACTGCATCGACACGGCAACTTTCTCTTGTCGTCTCCGCGATGCCCGCCAGTCCCACGCCACCCCGCCCGCCAGATTCGCCACGGGGCCAAGTCGGCCATTCTTCAGCCCGGCACACCCCCGGACACACGCTCATCTGTTGATCATATTAATGATTTCCATCGAAGTGAGAACACCCTTTCGAGGGACACCACCCAAGCCTTGCCGCGGTCTAAAATCTTGATCGTTCTCACACCACGTGAAAATTTCACTTTGGCGTGAAAACGCTTGTGAGTGTGTCCAGTTGAGGCAGTGCGGCGGTGAGGTGTCACCGCTGGCTACGGACAGAAGGCAGGCGCGAGATGAGCAAGTGGGAAAACGGAATGATTGCCGACCGGATCACCGGCGCGCGATGGCAGAAGGCCAGGGCCAGCGACGCGAAGAACGACTGTGTCGAAGTCGCGCGTCTCAGTGAGAATGAATACGCCGTCCGCAACTCGCGGTTCCCCGACGGGCCGGCGCTCATCTACACGAAGGACGAGTTCGACGCGTTCGTCGACGGAGTGGGGAAGGGAGAGTTCAGCAACATGCCTGTCTAAAAAGAGGCGGGCAGCGCTTGCCCCCGAACCATCGGACTGTCCATCCTGGGCACGCGGCGAGAGACCGTCGTTCACCGCGAGGAGACCGGATGTCCACTCAGGTTCTGGCCCTGGTAGGCCGGCAGGGGCAAGCGCCCCCAGCAACACCGTTCGCCGCAGCACAGCTCATCGGGGCTCTGCTGCGGCATCTGCGCACCCAGCACGGGCTGACGCTGGAGCAGGTGGCCGCCTGCAAAGACCCGGAGATCGGTGCCCTCGCGACGGTGCAGCGGTGCGAGACGGTCACCACCAAGAAGCTGAAGGAGGAGCGCATCCGCGCCCTGCTCCGCTACTACGAGGCTCCTGTTGAGATCTGCGAGGAAGTGGACACGTTGCTGGAGCAGTCCCGCGGCGAACAATGGTGGACGCACTTCTCCGACGTCACCGGCGAGATCATGGGCTGCCTACTGGCCCTTGAGGCCCAGTCCAAGGTGATCAAGACGTGCCACCACCTCCTCATTCCTGGCCTGCTCCAGACCGCGGGCTACACCCGGGCGGTAATGGAGGACTTCTACAACACCTACCCGGACCCGAAAACACGCGAGAAGAACCGGGCGGCCATGGAGCGGCGACTGGAGCTGCGCCTGCGCCGTCAGCACCTGCTCGACCAGCAGGACGGGCCTGAACTCACCGCAGTGATCCACGAAATGGCCGTCAGGCAGATTCTGGGCAGCAAGAACGTCATGCGCGAGCAGTTGCGGCAGCTGCACAACTTCGCCGAGAATAAGCCCAACGTACACATCCGCATCCTGCCGGCCGCCGCCACGCGATCCAAACTTCCCGTCCATCCTGCGATGACGCTGCTCAAGCCGCACGACAGCGCCACTGGACGGACCATCTATCTGGAAGACATGAACCGCGGCGGCACCTTTTACTCCGAGCCGAGCGAAGTGGAGGTCTACCAGGCGTCGATCGACAAATGCTGGAAAATGACGCTGTCGAAGCAGCAGTCCCTCGACTTCCTTCTGGAGTGCATCGCCGAACTGTCCGCCGGACCGGCCGAGTAGTCACCTGATACGGGCCACGGCACCGAACTCGATCCACTCTGGGTTCGAGGTCTGACGCGGAGCCAAGTCACTGTCCGGCAGCCAGCACGAGACCTCGACGGGGCCCGACGTCTCCAGCACTTCCAGGTGCTCGAAATACCGCTCCGTCTCCTCCGTCGAACGGACGCGGCCCCACCGTCCGCCAACGGCCTGCTGCATGAACTGAGTGATCTGGCGGCGCAGTTCAGGGTTGTCGCTCACCAACTGCGAGATCACCATGTAGCTACCGCGGGGCAACTGCCGGGCGACTCTGTTCACCAGCTCCCACGGGTCATCGTCATCCGGGATGCAGTGCAAAACACTCACGAACAGGGCCGCTACGGGCTGATCGTCCCGTAACAGGCGTCTGACTTCCTCGCTCTGGAAGATCGCGTCCGTCTCGCGCATGTCGGCGCCGAGGACAGCCGTCGTCTCCGGGTCCTCTGCCAGCATCATGCGGCCGTAACTGAGGACATCGGGATCGTTGTCGACGTAGACCACTTCGCTGGTCTCGTCGACCTCCTGCGCGACCTGGTGAACGTTCGGCCGCGTCGGCAGGCCAGAACCGTGGTCGAGGAACCGGCGCACGCCGTGCTGGCGGGCGAGATAGCGGACCGCCCGGACGAGGAACGCCCTATTTACTAGCGCTAACTCCCGCGTGCTGGGGGCAAGGCGGAGCAACTCATCGCATGCCTCCCGATCTACGACGTAATTGTCCGTGCCGCCGAGGAGGTGGTCGTACATTCGGGCAACGCTGGGTTTGCTGGTATCAACGATGAGCTGCTCCCCACGCTTGGTTCCCCGTACCTACCTGCGCCGACGCGGGGCGTCAACGGCGGGCCCATGCTAAGGGAGTTGCCCGCGTGTTTGCTACCGGAGACTCCAACGGGTGATGCAACTACGCATCAAATTAGCCGCTGCTTACCGTGTTTGATACGCCGACGCGCAGCAGCTTGGCATTCGACAGCGTCATATTCATCGCCCGAGACTAAGCACTGCCCGGCTGTGCAGCAGCTCGAAGTCCGCCTCCGCCAATCCCATCGCATAGCCGGCCTGGCTCGGCGTCAGTCCCATCTTGTGGCGCAGTACGAGCGTGTCGGCCTCAAGGCGATGGAGCACGCGGTGCAGCCGAGCCGCCGGCCCCGTCCGCCGGGCGGCGCACTCCTGCGACAGCAGATCCCAGGCCGCTGCCGCGAGGGATGCGCTTCCCAGCAGTACCGGCCAGCGAGCAGCGATCTCCCGCAGGGCAGCGCGGGCGAGTTCACCGCCTCGGTGCGAAGACCCGGCGACGGCGCTGCCGAACCGCCAGTAGACCGGCCAGTGATCATGGCAGAAGGCCGTATACGCGAGGGGGGCATTCACTGGCGGCGCCAGCGGACGGTGAACCAGTGCGGGAACGAGGTAGTCCAGTTCGAAGGTCGCGCGCGACCCACCAGGGTCGTGGCACTGCAGCATGGTGTTCACCCCACAGGGTTGGAAGATGGCCGCGCCAGCTCCCGCTTGAGGGCAGGGTCGTGCGCCGAGCGCAGGTGCCGTGGTGGCGTATCCGTCAGGTGAAGAGACAAGCGGGCGTCTGCTCGAAAAGCTCCGAGCAGACGCCCGAGCCCTGGCGCGACCTGGTACGGCCGGGACGCGGGCTGATCGGCTACCGGTTTGTCAGCCGGCGTAGCGGATTTTCACGAAGGAGATGGCACTGCGATCCGACAATGCCGAAGCCGTGATCACCATCTGCACTTCCGGCGGCAGAGCCCCAGGCCAAATGATCGCCGCCGCCATGACCGCGACAATCAGGGCGGATCCGAACCGCAACGTGAGCAGGCAAACGCTGCTAACGGCCGTTTGGAACAGTACCGCCAGCGGAATGCTACTCACGGGCGCCGCCGGCAACAGGCTTGCCAGCGCCCTGCGAACGTGCTGAATCAACTTCCGTACCTCCGGTGCGTTGGATGACGAAGCACGAGGAGATGGGCCCCGACGCGAGCGCCAGCCAACTTGGGGCCCTTCTTCGTGCAGTCGCACGCTAGACGCGCCGCACGGACTACAGCACGAGCTGACAATCGTGAAAACGGAGGCGGGAACTCTCGGTGAAGGCGGACGCGGAAGCGCGCACCGGACACTTCACACCAGAAGAACGCCCCCACACTCTCATTAGGCTCCGCGATTCGATCAAATCCGAACAGAAAATCCCCGTGCCCCTGAAAAATCCAGCCCCGTCCTGCCTCAAGGACCACCCTTTTAGGTGAAGGTCACACCCGTCGTAACGCGAAGCCTGAATTTACCCAAGCCCTCGCGCCAGGCGATTCCCACGCCGGGAGGGACAGAGGAAAACCAGCAAGTCGTGCGTGTGGTTCATGGGGCAGCAGGCGAGGGAGGTCCAGCCTCGCCCGTCGGCCCCGCCAGTCTTCAGCTAGAGAAGCGGGGCAACATAGCGCAGGTACGCCCGTTGGCCAAACCGGCGTCAACCCCTTCAAAAGATCCTCGGAGTCCAAGTCCACGGCGCTGTGATGCTCCGGGACGACGGCTTCCTCGTTGGAGGACGCATCGGGGTCGAGCAGGTCGCAGTAGACCGCGGCATTCTGCTCCGTAATCGAGATGAAAGGCACCGCGAGGACAACCCGCCTCATGCCGTTCGCCGCCGCATGCCGCAGCGCGAACGCCCCTGCAGCCATGGTCTTGGCACCACCCGTCGGCACGTGCAGCACATACATCCCCGGCTCCCCCGAGGCGGCCACGCACGCCTGCTCGTACACCCTCTCCCGGATCGCGTCCACGGGAGAAGGGTCTCGGACGGCCAACAACTTCGCCCGCCGCGACTCATCACGCTCGGCCAACGCCGCCATTTCCACCGGTTCACGCAGGCGTACGGCAGCGCCATCGAAGTGCGCCGCGGTGTCGAGAAAGTCCGCATCGACCACACAGCTGAACAGCATCCGCACCAACAGATCCAACCCCAGACGCCCCTGCCCCGAGGGCGCACCCAGCCATCCCGGGAGCGCTGGCCTCGGATCAGGATGGATCTCCGGCACCACTGCCTCCACAGCGCGGATCGCCTCTACAACCCGCTGCGCCTCCTCCCCACCTGCCATCGCACGCACCAGCTCATCCTTGAGCCGTTCCATATCCGGCATGCCGCCGTGGTGCCCGAAGACCACTGCCCCGAAGGGCAACTTCGTGTATTTCTCCGCGAGAAACGTACCCGCGTGCTTGTGCCCCACCCCCACCCGTCCGCCACCTTCACGGTCGACGGCCCGGAGACGGTCCTGCCACACACGCCCCCTTACCGACATCGTGAATCAAAGCCAGGTACCCAGCCAGCTCCCCACAACCAAACACCTCACCGAACCGTCGCGCCAGCGAAGCCGATCCCCGCAGACGCTCCTCCAACAAGTGCCACACACCAGCTGAACTGCGACTATGAGCGAACAACTCCCGTGCAGGCATGCGGCGTTACCTCAATCCACCATCAACTTGGTCGGCCGAGACGACCATAGAGGCCACCACTGACACCGCACGGCGACCTCAGCGACGCTGGCCACGTAGCTACCGGGCCCGGCGATCCCTAGCTGTCCAAGCTGAGCCCGCTACCGCCCTTGCACGCGAGGGGAGAGCGTTCAAGAGGATCAACGACGGCCCCGATGTACTGTTTCGGTCGCTGCGGGGGCGGATGCCCCGGCAGAAGTGACAACCGCCACGCCGGCCGTCAGATCGCGGCACCCAAGGACACGTCTTCTCCGCTGCTCACGGTGGTGGAGCGGCGCCCGAAAATCCGTTGGCACCCGCCTCGGAGCTGTTGTTACTCTTGCGGAGTTCCTTCGGTCTGCTCTGGGCTTTCTGTGCCCTGGAAAAGAGTTTGATGTTCCGGCCCGCGCCGAGCGCGCCTCGCTGCACCGCCTAGCTGTCCGTCTCCTTGATGCCGTCCCTCGCGGACGGTGACCGGACGTGATTTTCCGGTGCTCTGATCCAGCCCACGCTCCTTTTCGGCACGTCTGCCGCTGCGTACGGGGTGGGCACCTTCGTCGAGGCCGCTCGGCCTGCTCTTGCTGTCATTACAGACTTCTCAGCAAGGAGCACCCCGGGTGTCCAGCACCAATAAATCTCTTCCAAGCACTCCGCGCACCATCCTGACCGGCACGTTCACCTGTGCCTGGTGCGGGCTCACCGTGTCCGCCGCGGCGGGCGACGGCACGCGGCGGAACCACTGCCCGTCGTGTCTGCACTCCCAGCACGTTCTCGACCACGTCGAGGGCGGCCGAAGTGACTGCCAGGGCCGGATGTTGCCGATCGCCATCGCCGTGCTGCGCACCGGCGACTGGATGGTCATCCACCGTTGTGTGCGCTGCGACGAGCTGACCTCCAACCCCGTCTGCGCTGACGACAACCAGCTCATCTTGATGCGCATGGCCGTGCGGCCGCTGGCACAACCGCCCTTCCCGCTCGAAGCCTTCGGCGACCTCTAAACGCGGAAGGAGAAGACCGGCCATGCCAAGAAGAGTGAACAGCCCCCGCCGTCGCGCGCAGGCAGCACGTCGGCCGCAGCGGTACAAGGACGTCCTCCACAGCCAGCACGGGCACCGAGGTCGCGATTTCCGGTGTGTGGGCTGCCGACTGGACGTGTCCCTGGACGCGCCCGGCACCACGCACCGCAACCACTGCCCGAACTGCCTGGCCAGCCTGCACGTCGACCGCCGGATCCCCGGCGACCGGGCCGCCACCTGCCACGGCCGAATGGAAGCGCTGAGCATGTCGGTACAGCCCGACGGGGAGTGGATGATCATTCACCATTGCCTGTCCTGCGGTGAGCTCAGTGCCAACCGCATCGCCGGCGACGACAACGCACTGGCCCTGGTCCGGCTGGCGCTCAAACCACTGCGAGACGCCAGCATCGCCCAGCGCACGCTGCTGGCCCTATGCCCCAGGCCGACCTCGCGGCGTCGCGTCACAGGACACCCCCGACGAACGTGATCGGTTCGTGCCGCGGTCGCCAACCCGTGCACCCCTGCGACACACGGTGAGCAGGCGTGGCGACGCCTCTACGCACCGGATCCCCCAGAACCTCACCCGACACACGTTGCACCAGGGTGCAACGCGCAAGGAGCAACCATGCGCCCCATGACCAGAGAAGAGGTACGCGCCTCGATCGTGAACCTGGGCCCGACCGAGAAGAAGGTTCGGCTACCGGCCTGGTTCGACGACGCCCCATGGCACCGGATCGACTACCTCGGGTGGCGAGACATGCGCGCGCCGAAACGCGCCTACCTCGTCACCGAGGCCGACGACCAGGCGCTGGGAGTGCTGCTGCGGCAGGCCCCGAACGATGCGGCACACACATCGCGCGCATTGATGTGCGACCTGTGCCGCTCCACCCGCCGGTTCAACGAGGTTTCACTGTTCACCGCTCAACGCCCCTCACGTGACAAGCGCGAACGCCTGAACACACTCGGCCTCCACCTATGCACCGACCTCGACTGCGCGGTGAAGATGCACACCAAGCCGATCCGCCAGACCTTCGATCCCCTGGTCGACGACATCATCGCTACGCGTCGTGAAGGCATGCGCTCGCGCACAATCGCCTTCATCCGTTCGGTGTCCGACGCGCAACGAACCACACGACGCCAGAGGTGATGTGATCGAGAGCTCTCCGCAGGCGGATTCCACGGGACTCCGACCATAGCCCCGGCTATGACGAACAGCCAGTTCACTTATGCATCCTTGTCCTTGTCCTTGTCCTTGTTCCGTCCGACGTAGCGCTTGACCTCAACCTCGTCGAGTATGACCAGGCCCTCGTGGATCAACTCGCGGAGTCGGGGCAGGAAGGCGCGGATGCGTTCTTCGGCGTCGACAACGATGATCGCCACGGGTAAGTCTTCGCTGAGGGAGGGGAGGCGGGCGGTGTGGATGAGGGAGGAGGCGCCGTACGTCTCGGCCCGATGGCACACCGCACCTCGTGCCAGTGGGCGTCACCTACGAGCACGGCATTCGCATCGCCCGGGTCATCAGCAGCGCCACCAGGAATTGGGTGCGCAACCTCCGCTCAGCCGCCCCGGCCTCGTCGTCGCCGACAGCCAGGCCGAAGGCCGACGCTGATGCACGCTGGAAGACACCGCCGTCGTCAAGGACGACCCGGAAGCCGTTGCCGGCGCCGAACGCTCCAAACCTCTGCGGTCCAACCCCCAACGCGTCGTGATCAACCCCCAACGCGTCGTGATTGCGATCGACGTCACCCACGCCATGGGGACCGCCAAGCAACCGGGTTGGTAGCCCGGCGGCAGATGACTGGCCCTTTCGCATCTGGCTGCCGGGCCACGAGCGTGGGTGCCAACGCCGACGGCGACATCGTCGTGCTGGCGGGTCGCCCCGCGAGTCGGCCGACCGACGCGCCCCCTCGGCTGCGGCGGTAGACGCTGCCTTTTAGGCTGCGGCCATGACCAAGAACCAGACGCCCCGCGATGCCTTCGACTTGCTCATGGCCGGTAACCAGCGCTTCGTCGCCGGTACCCCCGAGTACCCGAACCAAGACGCCGCCCGCCGCACAGAGATCGCACCGTCCCAGCAGCCCTTCGCCGTGCTGTTCGGATGCTCCGACTCCCGACTGGCGGCCGAGATCATCTTCGACCGCGGCCTGGGCGACCTCTTCGTGGTGCGCACCGCCGGCCACGTCGCCGGTACCGAAGTGCTCGGGTCGATCGAGTTCGGCGTGAGCGTCCTCAAGGCGCCGCTGGTCGTCGTCCTCGGCCACGACTCGTGCGGTGCAGTCGCCGCCGCCTGCTCCGCCCTCGAGGACGGCCAGACGCCGGGCGGCTTCGTCCGTGATGTTGTCGAACGAGTGACCCCGAGTGTGCTGGCTGCCCGCGCCGCTGGGCGCGAGACGGCCGAGGAGATATTGGCCGAGCACATCGAGCACACCGTGGACTTGCTGCTGGAGCGCTCCCGCGTCCTGGCCGAGGCGGTAGCCGCCGGCCGTCTCGGCATGGTGGGGCTGTCCTACCGGCTGGCCGACGGCAGCGCACAGGTCGTCGCCACCCGCGGCCTGGACGCGGCGGTCCCCACCGCTTCCTGACCAGCCCGGCCGTGGCCGCTCACGCGGAGGACCGGGGCCCCGCGGCCCGGTGAAGGCGATTGGCGATCGCCAGCCCCAGTCCCTCCTCCGCCGGCAGGGAGGCGACGATGAGGTCGCACCCTTGCTGGTCGAGCTCACGCAGGAACCCGTACAGCCCGTGCGCGTAGGAGTCCATCGAACCGGGGAGGGTCACCACGGCGTGCGCCGTCATCGCAGTGCCGGTGAGGGAAGCGGGAAGGAGGACTCCCACCCGGTGCCCCCGTTCCTGTGCTGTCTTCGCTTCGGCGACGACCTTCTCCGGCTCGACCAGGACGACCCGCGCACGCGGCGCGTAGTGCGACGGGTGCTGCCCCGGCACCCGAACATGGCTCGTGGAGGGGACGCCGATCGGGATCCCCAGCACCGCTTCAAGGTCTTCGCGCGTCACCCCGCCGGGCCGCAGGATGCTCGGGAACTCGCCTGTGACATCGACGATGGTCGACTCGACGCCGACCTGGCAGGGGCCGCCGTCCAGTACGAAGTCGACTGCATCGCCGAGCTCCGTACGGACGTGGTCCGCGGTGGTGGGGCTGACCGAGCCGAAACGGTTGGCGGACGGGGCCGTGACGCCGCCGCCGAAAGCCGACAGCAGCGCGAGGGCGACGGGGTGGCCGGGCACACGGACGGCCACCGTCTCCAGCCCACCGGTCGCCTCCAACGGCACGCGTCGGCCGCGCCGCAGGACCAGGGTCAGCGGCCCCGGCCAGAAGTGTTCGGCCAGCAGGCGCGCGGTCACAGGCACCTCCTCGACCCAGTCGTCCAACTGGTCCACGTCGGCGATGTGGACGATCAGAGGGTGGGATGGCGGACGTCCCTTGACCTGGAAGATCCGCGCGATGGCGGCGGGGTCCTCGGCGTTGGCGCCCAGACCGTAGACCGTCTCGGTCGGCAGGGCCACCAGACCCCCGGCCCGCAACCAACCGGCCGCCCTATCGATGTCACTGCTGGTTGCCGTCACCTTCGTGCTTCCCTCTCACCGCTCGCTCAGACTGTGATCTCGCCGCGGCATCACGACGCGACCACGCACGTCCTACGCCCCTCATGATGCCGCCTAGGACCACCGGCCCGCGCCAGCCCCCATCACACGGCCAAGGACACCGCGTACAACGCGAGCCCCCTCGCCGGAATGGCCCCCGAACGACCGAAGGACCGGCCGGCGCCCAGCCCCGACGCCGGACATCCGCACACGGCGCAGACCCGACTGCGCGACCAGCCAACACCGATGCAGACCGGAGGGGATCGACCGAAGACGCTGCAGCCCCGGGCGCCGGCAAGTACTTGGGCGACCGACCTTCACAAGTCCACGAGCGCCTGCTACGCCCCGTGCACGCGACACCACACCAACGCCACCGTTCCGGCAAGGACACGATCGGCGTCAACACCGCAGCGTGTCCTCCCCTCCCGGGACGATACGCCGCAAGCAGCCGCTGCCCGCCGGCCTGGTGCCCGACACCACCGCGGTCGCCGCCTGCAATGCCGCCCACAAGCAGGCCAAGAACCAACACACGGTGTTCATCACCGTCGAGAACCTGGGCCGGCGCTGGACGGTGAAGGCCGGCACACTCTCCCCCGGCTCGGACCAGACCGTAGCCGACCAGGCTTACGACACGGTGCGCAGCGCCTCATCCACCAGATCCGCGCCCAGGAGATCCGCTCCGACTCCTACACCGGCCCGGTCCACTTCGTGCTTTACGACGTCAAGACCGACCACCACGCCCGTGAACTCGCCGCCGCGCCGCCCGCCACCGTGCCCGAGACCTCACCCTGACACCCACTCGCACCGCGCACGAGCCGCTGAAACCGGCTGATGATCGAGGAGATGAGACTCCCCACCTCGGGCCGAGCCGAGCTGACCACCGATCCAAAGAATCTGGCCTTCCAGCTCCCGGGCGTGGGCGCCGATAGACCGAGTGGCACCGAAAGCACGGGGGTGGTGTGCTGAAGGAGGGGGAGCCCCCTCTCCGCGATACCGATCTGGCGCGCCGCTGCGCAGGATGGGAAGAGGCGGGTGCGCCCCTTTCCCCCTCGACACTGGAGCAACCATGCTCGTGAAGAAGCTGCACGACGCTGGTCTGACCAGCGACCACGCCTTCAATGCGGCGTTCGCCTCCATCGGTCTTTCCTTCGCTTCCTGGCTCATCTCGGTGAAGGCCGAAGCCCGCGGCATCGAGCGCGCCGACAGGTGGGGCATTTTCATCGGCGAGTGGGCCCCTACCTTCTTCGGCCTCGGGCTGGCCCTGGCCCACTACGAACGCGAGGACATCATCACGCCCGACAAGGTGACCGGAGCAGCGCCCTCCTACTCCTGACTTCACCGCGCCCGCTCCTGGGTGGACGACCCCGGCGAGGTATCCCCGGGCGTGCGCCTCTGGCGAGGCGAGCGCGATGGAAACGGCCTCCGCATGAAGACGATGAGGTGCGCCATCCCCCTCGACGAGTCGTCGGTGATCTATGCGGCGACCGGAGCGACGGTGGCAGCCGTGGCGGTGATCGGATCGCGGGCGGTGGCCCCCGACAGCCGGTGGTACCGCTCGCTCCACAAGCCGTCCTGGCAGCCCCCAAGCAGGGCCTTCGGCGCTGTGTGGCCCCCGCTTTATGTGTCGATCGCCTGGGCTGGGGGCCACGCTCTGTCGAATACTCGGTGGCGGGCCCGCCGCGGCTTGGCCATCAGCCTGGGAGCGAACCTCACACTCAACGCGGCCTGGAGCTGGATGTTCTTCGGCCTGCGCAGCCCCCAGGCCGGTTTGCTCGCAACGGTCCTACTGGACGTGAGCAACCTGGAACTGCTCCACCGCACTGCCCGCACCGATCCCCCTGCGGCCCTGGCGCTTTTGCCCTACGCCACCTGGTGCGCCTTCGCCACCGCCCTCAGCTCCAGCATCGCCCGCCGCAATCCCTCCCGGTAGCTGGGCCCGGACGGAGGAGCTGCTGCTCGGCCACACGTCGAATTCCTTCACGCGCAGCGGGAGGAGACTCCCCTGCTGGTGTGTCGAGACGCTTCAAATTTGCGCGGAGGCTACGCTCATCAGGCCGGTCGCTGCTGCGCACTTATCGGCGCTCTTGAGGCGCGGGAGCGGGGGCCGGGCCCCTTCTCGGCATCGCGGGCTCGTGCCGACGGCCACCCCAGCCGGGCCAGGGGTGGCCGTTGCAGCGTGGGTGCCGTACCCGCCCGCAGGGCGCAGCGAAGGCTTGGTCACCGTTTCCGCTCGAAGCGCCCGGCCCATGAGGTCGTTGGGCTTCGTGCGGGGGTGGTGGACGACGGTGGCAAACACCGTGCGCCCCGACGTCGAAGCGAAGGGCCTTGCGCCTTCGGGGGCGGATGACGGGCGGTCTGGTGCCGTCGAGGACGCGCCGCACCGCAAGGTGGTCGCAGACAACGACACTGGCCAGCCGGCGCGCCCCTGCTCGATCTTCCAGTCGACGTACGCGCCCATCCGGCCCGGGGCCTCGCGGCGCGCGATGGCCACGACACGGACTGTCCCGGCGACGCAGGCCACGTCCAGCGGGCCCGCAGCAGCCGGGCGAGGCGCCCTTGCTCGACCTGTACCTGAACGGTCATCCCCGTCCTCCCAAGTCAGCGGGCCCACCACTGCGCCCGCTCCGCAGAACGTCCAGGCTGGTCCAGGCAGGCGGCACCGCACACGTTCTCCAGGTGCAGTCCCCAACGACGCGAGAGAGCCTGAACACATGCCGGAAAAGAAGAATCCTCCCGGAGAGACTCCACCCGTGGAGGGCTCGATCGCCGAAGCGCACGAAGAGAAGCCCGACCCCCGCCGCATCTGGGAACACGTGGGCATCTGGCCGGTCCTGATCTTCCTCGGAGCGTGCCTGGTCGCGCTGTTCTTCGTGGCCCGCATCTTCGGCTGGTAGACACTCGCCACCAGCCCGTCGATCGTCATCGCAGTGCCCCTGGTGTTCTGTACCGGTGAAGGTCAGAACTCGCAGCCGGACCTCGTCGCTCAGGTGAGGCGCGAGGGTGGTGGACGCCGGGGGCGCGAGCTACCTCCGCCGTCCCACGGCCGACGGGGGCACGAACTTGTTGGTTCAGCCAAGGTTGAATCGAAGCCTCACCTGCGTGCCGACCAGTTCGTAGCCAGCAAGGCCGGGGCACCGAACGGGTTGGGCAGGACGGTAATGGCGCGGCGTTTACGGTCGAACACATGTGAGCGATGGGAACCGCGTCGCACGGACCAGACAAGGTCTATCTCGCCGCTGCCGCTGATGGATGCCTTGACCTAGACATACGTGGCGTGACCGTCGTGGATGAGAAAGTCGTAGCCAAGCCGGTCGTCCCCTGGCTGGCCGCCTGCCAGCCCATGACCCACCGGTGCCCACTCTTGTCCGGCACTACCTGTTAGCCGGCCCTCCTGGCCCGGTCAAGGGCCGCCGCGACATCCCCGTCCTGATGCCGTCCCTTGTAAATCCCCCTTCTCACCGCGGCACCGAGTGCGCAGCCAGTAACGCGCCGCGCAGGCCAACTCCAACGAGAACCAGCCGATGCGACGGGGAGGCTGCATCCAGTCTGGCGCCGGCATAGCGCAGCCCGGGCCTCGGAGGTGAAGCCGAGCACCGCCTGCATCATCGCCAACGACACCGACTCCGCGTCGCTGAGTGCGGCACAATGCCACGGCCGGACATCGCGGGGCGGATTACGACGAGTCCTTCAGCAGGTCGTCGGTCTTCACATGGAGTGCGGTCGCGAGGGTGTCCAGCTTGCTCGTCACAGGCTGACTTTGGGCGCCCTCGCGTCGTCCGTGCTGCGCAAAGTCACTCAGCTGGGCTCCACTGGCTGTTCGAGGAGTTCGCCCGGTCCGTCGAAGCCGCAGCGCCGGTACAGCGGCGTACTTCGCTCGGACGGCCACACAATCAACGTATCCAGGCGGTGAGCGTGCGCATACCGGGTCACCTCGTCGAGGAGGGCCTTGCCCAGGCTGCGGTTGCGCTGTTCTGGGGTGACGTAGAAGTTCGTCACGTAACCGAGGGCCTCCGAGTCCGGGTATGGACTCGGGACCTTCTCCACCAGACACACGAATACGTGACCACAAGGTCGACCGCCCACTTCCGCGAGCCAGACACGCCATGGCCCGGTCATTCGGGCACGAAGCCACCCCTCACACTCAGCGATGAACTCCGTTTCTTCCTGGGGGACTTCATCACTGTCCTCCTCCACCTTGAATCGCCAGCGCATGGCCGCCAGCGCTGGCGCATCGTCGAGCTCGGCCCGACGGATAACGAAGTCGCTCATGGCCACACTCTCGCAGGCTGATCCGCCAGGTCTGAAACCGCATCACGAAGGACGACCACACCCTGGAATTAATCATCTAGCCCGGTGTCGCGCCGCGGTCGCCCCAGTCACCGTCCTGCGGGAAACCCAACACCTCTTCCTCCTCGCGCCCGGCGCCGCCGTCGTGACGTCGCCCTCATCAGACCTCCACCGGCGCCCGCACCTGAACAGCTCATCCACAGCGTGAAATTGGAGCCTGTGTCGTCTACGCCGCCGACCTCCGCTCACCGCGCCGACCACGCGCCCTCTCGGCCACTTCCTCGGCACACACGACGACTGGTACTGGCGGCAAACCTGGTCCGAAGACGTCATCTACGCCGCCGACGCATCCCCACTCGGTTCCACCGCCGTCACGAGGACTGCGACGGTCACCGGGCCGGGGGCGTCCCCTTCCGCTGCCGCGGCCACCGCCGCGCGGACGGCGAGGGAGACATCCAGGACGCGATGACTGTCGGATACGGCCAGATGGATCTGGATGTGGCGCCCCGGGGGCTCGTTGCTGTCTTCGATCCGGACGGGGTGAGCGACTACTCCCCTGGCCATGGACGCCGGCAGTCCCGGACCGGTGGCGAGGTGGGCTACGCCGGGGACAGCCATGGCAACGGTGGCCAGCTCCTCTGCCGGGTCCCGCACCGGCACCGGGCCGGGCGAAGGATGCCCGGGCTTGGTGACCGTGAGGTGCGGGGCACTGGTTTCTCCGGCTGCGCTTTCGGAGGCTTCGGCCGCGGTCGGCTGCTGCTCCGACGCCTGCAGCAGGTCCGTCACATGCAGATCGACCTCGACCACTACCAGCCCAAGACGTTCGGCAGCCGCTGCGAGGAGCGTCTGCCGCAGATGCTCCGCGACCTGGGGCAGGGGCTGACGTGCCGGTGCCGAGAAGTCCGCCTCGATCTGCAGTGGTCCCGGCGGCAGTGCGGTCCAGGGCGCCGGGACGCTCGGCTCCGGCGCTGCTTCCGGGTCGGCCAGGCGGATTCGCAGGGTGCCCGGCCGAATCCCGGGTACTCCGAAGGCTGCGCGGCGCAGTGTTCCGCTGGCGGCTTGTTCGGTGATCCAGGACCCGTCTTCGGGCCCGCCGAGCGGCAGTAGTCGGCCCATGCCGAGCTGCTGCCGTACGGCCTGGGGCCATCGGTCACCCGTCATCGGCTCTCACCCTTTCACCCACCGTGTGCCGTCACTGCTGTGTAGCCCAGACTGCCGGAACCGCCCCGTTGCGGCTGCTCAGGCCACCTGTTCGGTGGCCCGGTCCCACGTCTGCCGTATCCCTGGAGCAGCACCAGAAAAACGGACCTAAGGTGGAAAAGCAGGCGGCAGTCTCCTCTTTCGCGAAAGGGACGACCGGCTATGACCGAGAGCGGACAGTGGAACCGGCCCGAGGCATCCGGCGCGGAGTCCATGGGCCAGGGTGTCAGGAAGAACACCGAGGTGAAGCGCGGTGACCCGGGCACGCGGGGTCGGACCACGATCGCCGATTCTGTGGTCGAGAAGATCGCGGGGATGGCGGCCCGTGATGTTGCCGGTGTCCATGCATTGGGAAGCGGCATCTCCCGGGCCTTCGGTGCCGCGCGGGAACGCGTGCCCGGCACCACCAAATCCGTTTCGCGGGGAGTCAAGGTCGAAGTCGGCGAGACGCAGACGGCGATCGATCTGGAGATCGTTGTCCTCTACGGCGTATCGATCACAGATCTGGCGGGCGCCGTGCGCGAGAGCGTGATCTCCGCCGTCGAGTGGATGACGGGCCTGGAGGTCGTCGAAGTCAACATCGCGGTGAGCGACGTGGAGCTTCCCGACGAGGAGGAAGAAGAGGAAGCGCAGCCGCGGCTGCGGTAGCTGGCGGAACACTAAGGGGACACGATGAGCATGGCCATGCTGGGCCTGGTTGCCGGGATGGCACTCGGCTTTGCCGGGTACTTCGGCGGCTTCGGGGCCTTTGTCCTGGTGGCGGCGCTGGGCGCCGTCGGATTCGTCGCAGGGCGGTTCATGGACGGCGACCTAGAGCGTGGCGACTTCTTCCGGACGCACGAGCGCGTCGACCGGCGACGGTGATCAGTGACCCAACCAGAGGCAGCCGCCGCCGAGACTGTGCCTGCAGGCGACCGGGGTGCGACGCGCGTCGCCGACAGGGTCGTCGCGAAGATCGCCTCCCGAGCGGCTCGTGAGGCACTGCGCGGATTCAGTGCGTCCGCCCATCTCCTCTCTGACCGCCACTCCATGCCGCACGCGACGGCATCGGTTCGCCCCGCGCCCGAACGCGAAACCGTGCGGGACGCTGCCGACGCGGATGCTGCCGGGCGGAGGGCCGTGCTCGGCCAGGCGCGGGTGCACATGGCCGTGCACCTGGGCTACCCGTCCGACATCGGCGCACAGTGTGGTGCGCTGCGTCGCGCAGTCACCGAGAAGGTGAGCGCCCTAGCAGGCATGGACGTGCACACCGTCGTGGTCTCAGTCGAACAGCTGCATTCGGCGCACACACGGGGCCCGGGACCGCGGAGGGTGAGATGAGCGAACAAGAGCCGGAGCCGGTCACCCAGCCCGTGCCGGCTACCAAAAGCGATCTTCCTTCTGGAAACGGCCGCTCGTCCACCCCGGCAGGTACGCCCGCACTGGGCACGACGGCAGGTGACGACTCCGGTCGGCATGTGCATCGATTCTGGTCCGCGCGACGCGTGCCCGCGACGGTCGTGGCCATGCTCGCGGCAGCGGGCACAGGGCTCTTCCTGTACGACTTGGCCGCCGTACGGGCCGGCCAGCCCGCGATGCGCTGGCGTCATCGTCTCGCAGACGAACTGGCGACCCGGCCCCTCGACGACCCCTGGCTGATCGCCGGCGCCGCGCTGATCATGGCCATTGGGCTGTGGCTGATGATCCTCGCGCTCACCCCCGGTCTTCGCGGACTGCTCCCGATGCGGCCCCCCGCTGAGGCCGCAGACGTGCACGCGGGGCTGGACCGCTCCGCCGCCGCGCTCGCGCTGCGTGACCGGGCCATGGAGGTGGAGGGCGTCCAATCCGCGCGGATCGACGTCGGCCGTCGCAAGATCAAGGCAAGGGCGCGCTCCCACTTCCGCGAGCTCGACGAGGTCCGGGCCGACCTGCAGGCGGCACTGGAGGACGGCGTACGCCAGCTCGGGCTGGCCCGGCCACCCGCCTTGTCCACCGTGGACGTTCGTCGCCCGAAGAAGGGGTGAGCCCACGCATGCTCAGGACTGTCAACCGGGTGCTGCTAGGTTTGATCGGGCTGTGCTTGTTCGCCCGGGGCGGCGCTGTGTTGCTCGGCGGGCTCGACCTCCAGCATCACTGGGGCTTCCAAGTGCCCAACTGGTGGCCCTTCAGGGGACCGACCGACGTGATCCTCGGGGACGAGGGACGAACCCGTTTCCGCGACAACGGATGGTGGTGGCCGGTCGTCTTCGCGACGCTCGGCGTACTCCTCGCGCTCCTGCTGTGGTGGCTGCAGGCCCAACTGCGCAGGCACCGCCTGTCCATGGCCCTGGTCGACAGCGGGGACGAGGCAGGAGCACGGTTGCGGGGACGGGCACTCGAAGACGTCCTGGCCGCTGAGAGTGAAGCAATGGAGGGCGTCGCGCGGGCGCACGTACGACTGGCAGGCCGTTCCACGGCCCCACAGGCACAGATCCATCTGGTACTCGACCCGCATGCCGAACCGAAGGTCACGCTGGAGCGCCTGAGCCGAGAGGCGTTGCGCAACGCCCGAGACTCGACGGGCTGGAACAGTCTCCCGGCCGAGGTCCGACTCCGGGCGGTCCACCACGCAGCTCGCCGCGCAACCTGAATAATTCACAGGGGCGTTGACTAGGAACGTCAATCCGACTTTGAGCGTGGTTCTTGCGGATTGACTCCTGTGGAAGCCTCTGCGTCTTTGCTGCCGCTTGGGCGTTGGGAGCGGCCGCGGCGCCCTTCGTCGTGCATCCCTTTCTCCTTGGATCTGCCGCCTTGCTGCTCTCCTCGGCGAGAAGAACTCTTGACCGTGTCGCCCGTGACGCCCTCTGCCTCTTCTCGGGCGGTAGCCTTTGCGGGCCCGGGCTTGGGTGCGTACTTTTCAGGGTGGAACGAGCGGTGAGCGCTCGGATTGTCCTGCTGTCGGGTTTCATCGACATCATCGGCCCAGCCGTGATGTTTAGTTTCCTTCCGGCGCCCTTCCCCTTGGCCCTGCGAGGACTTGGATTCATTTTGGCCCTGCGAGGACTTGGATTCCTTTTCATGCCTACTCATGAGCCAGCTCCTCCTCTGTATCCGCCGCAAATACCGGCGTATGCGCGTGGCACCAATGGCGAGGTAGTTAACATACTGCCACGACGGTGATGCTTATTTGCGCATTGCCGTTATCAGGGGGTATGGAATCACACCCCCTACCTATGTGCTCCTACTCCTCTTCGTCGTATTCGGTTTCCTCGTCTTCACCTTCTTCGGGCGCCTCCTCGAATTCGCCATCTTCTTCGTCGCCTTCGACGTCTTGGTCCTCTTCGTCTTCGAGCCCCTCTTCGTGGGTTCGCACCACTTCCCCGTCGCGTATCTCGCCGCGCCAGCCTTCGAGGTCTTCATCGTCGGTGAGCGTGACGTACCGCTGGAAGTGCTTGAGGTCCAGGCGGAGACGGCGGCCCTGCGCGCGCCAGATGTTGCCGGTCTTCTCGAAGAATCCGGAGGGGTAGTACTCGACAACGGCGATGACGCGAGTGAGGTCCGGGGTCATCTCGTGGAAGCTGACGGCGCCATGCGTGGTGCCTTTGCCTCCTTCGGAGGTCCAGACGATCCGTTCGTCGGGCACCTGCTCTTGGACGGTTGCCTTCCAGCTGCGGCTGGAGAAGGCAACTTTCAGCTTCCAGTCACTCTCGATATCGCCCGACTTCGAAACGCTCTTGACGCCCTTGGTGAAACTGCTGAACTTTTCGAGCTCCGTCCAGCAGTCATAGACAGTGCGCAGAGGCTTACCTATGTCGATCACCTCGACGATATTTATCACCTTGTTGGTCCCGGACTTTCCGCCACCACCGAAGGCGCTCTTCACCGTATCGATGGCCTTGTCTTTGAGGTCCCCGACCTTCTCCCCAAGAAAGGCTTTTATGGGTGACTCTCCTCCGAGAACGCGCTTCCCGACGTTGAGGAGGGTACTGTTTCCATCAGCGACATCGCCCAGCCCCTGCGCCAAATCACTGATTTTATCTCCGGCTTTGTCCACCAGTCGCTGGCCCTGCGCTTCGGCGAATTCGGCAAGCTGGCCTTTGAGCAAGTCGAGGCCGGAGGGGCTGTCTTGAGTCACACTTTCCCCCTTCTTAGCCATGACCTACCTCCTGCGACTGGTACTGGTCCGGTCAGATTTCTTCTTGGCAGGTGACTTCCGTGCCGTGGTCTTCCCGGAAGCCGCCTTCTTCACCGGCGCCTTCTCGGCAGACGTCCTTTTCGCCGCGGACCTCCGGCCTTCGGTCTTCTTCGCCGGGGCCTTCGTCTCGCGGGGCTGCTGCGCACGAGACCGCTTCGCGACGGCCGTCCTCCTCGGCCGTCGACGCGAGGGCTTCGCTTCGCCGTCCTCGTCGGCCTCTTCCTCCTCGTCTTCCTCCTCGTCTTCTTCCTCGTCGGTCGGCTCTTCGTCTTCTTCCTCGTCGGCCTCTTCTTCGTCGGTCGGCTCTTCGTCTTCTTCCTCGTCGTCCGGCGATTCCTGGAGGGCCTTCGTGCGCTTCTGTAGGGCACCGGCGAACGATTCGAAGCCGCGGTCAGCCGTCGCGGACAGCGCGGAACGACCGGACTCCAGGAGTTCCCCGCGCATCTGCTCGATGAGCTGTGCGGCTTGGGGAGTCTCGGCCAGCTTGCGTATCCCCTGGCCTACGAGCTCTCGTGGACTCAAGATCCCCTGGCCTGCAAGCATCGAGCCGACCCCGATGGCGAGTTTGCCTTTCTTGGTCCGCCCCAGCACGTAACCGGCCGCTATCGCCGCCGCCAGCGCGGCTTTCTTTTCGGTCTCCATAGGTGGCCTCGTGTCCCGTTCACGGGGCGTCTGCGCAGGCGCCACGCAGTGGCCTGCCACTGCCGCCGGCTCCTCGTACACCCGCGCGGCGCCTCTCGATCGAGCTGGCAGTACGCCCGTTTCCACCTTCACCCCACACCTGCGGGAACGCATCTCCCCGCGAGTGCGCCGGGGCGCCGGGTACGCCTGGAGCGGCATCGCCGTACCGTGTCCGTAGGCACTCCACCAGTTCGTCTCCGTCGGACCGCCAAAGTGGCTGCACAGTCATGGCGTTGCCCCGAACCTTGGTGAGGCGCCTCAAATTTCGTCGACGGCCTGGACCGCGTGGAGAAGAGCCGACCCGCCCCCGGCCGCCAATCCGCAGCTGACGGAGAAAGAGGCAGCCGGGTACGAGCCCTCTGGCCGCCGCTAGCAGCGGCCAGAGGTTGGCGCCGCTTGCCATCCCCATGTGAGGGGATGACAGTGGAAGGGAACATCCGCACGAGAAGGGAACGGGATCGTGATCGTTCTCGGGATCATTCTCCTCGTCGTCGGTTTCGTGCTCGGCATCGCCATCTTGTGGACCATCGGAGCAGTCCTCGTCGTACTTGGACTGATTTTCTGGATTCTTGGCGCGATGGGTCACGCGGTCTTCGGGCGAAGGCACTATTGGTAGACGTCCGCGCCTGCCCAATATCGACCGTCTACCGACGTGCGACGAGGCGCCGTACGGCGGTCACCGACAGCCCAAGCTCAACAGGACCTGCCTCTGGCCGAGTTGAACGCGCTGACGTCACCGACTGCTCCACGACGAACCGCGACCAACTCCTCAAGGGCCGTCGTCGAGGAACTGGCCAAGCAGGGCAGCCCGACACGGTGCGTGCTGGCGAGCGAGGCATCCTGAGGGCCGGCTCCCCGATGGCGCGACGCATTTCGCGATGGGTCAGCCGGGGGCGACTCGATGAATGGCCAGCACGTCCAACCGACGCATTTTGGCGTCGGATGGCGCACATGCGAGACCTCCGTCCCGGAGTGAGAGGGTGGGCAGCGGCCGCTCGCCCCGCAGTGCATCCTTGACGAACGTCTGTAGGCGTTGCCCGCACCGACGGTAGAAGCGCAGCTGAGTGCGGCGGCCGAACAGGCGCCACCCGAGGAGAGTGATCCAGTCCAGGGTGGGGGCCCCTTGTGAATGGCATGAGATGAGGAACTGCACCTCACCGGTGTCCTGGCGCTTCACCACCTCGTAGGTGACCTTCCCCCGTTCCAGGTGTCCCTCCAAGGTCTCGTACGCCCACCCCCAGATGCGCTGTGTGTGGTCTCGGACCTCGTCCACCACCTCGGTGACGCGCACGCCGCAGTAGAAGTGCATGCCGTGGAAGCGAGCTTCGAGCAGCATGATGCGTCCAAGCAGTGATGCGGACGGGTCGTACAGCGCCCGGACGATCTCCGGCGGCGAGAACTCGTAGTCGCGGACCAGGCGGCAGGCGTGCTCCCAGGAACCCCCCGGTTCCGGAGAGCCTGGGCGCTCCGCCGGCAAAGTGGTGCAGTGGGTGTCGATGTTCCAGGACGGTCGACGTACCTCGTCCGCCGAGTAGTTGACAGGCACGTTCGCGAGGGCCCTGAGCAAGGGTGCGGCATCGAGCCGCCCAAAGGTCATTTCACCCAACGGGATCACTCGGGTCCCTCAGCGATTCACCAATCAGCCACAGCATGGGTGGCCACAGGCCCACGAAGATCGCCCGGCGCTCGGCGTTGCCCCGCTGCTCCTGGTCGACGGTCTTCGCGCGTACCCACAGTGTCAGGCACAGGCCGATCGTGGCGATCGAGGCTAGGCGCAGACAGGCAGTAGGCGCGGCCTTACCACTCAGTAGCGGGACCATGCGGGCCTCCGGGCTCGTGCGTTTGCTTCCTCGTAGCATTGCGCTCATCGCAATGCAGGGTATACACGCATTTATATCTAGTTATGGCATTTCCCGTCTGGGAGGGCATGGATGACGCGGCCGCCCTCTGCTCGGGCACTTACCGTGCTGGCGCGGTGGTTCCTGGGCACTGTGCTGATCACCTGGCGCTATCTCTGGGATACAACCCCTTTGCAACGTGGGGGCGAGCGCCAAGGCGATGCGAGCGACCGTCCACCGCATCTGCCCCCCGAAGCTGTCGACGACCGGGTGCAGTTGGCGGAGGACGGCTGCGGTCCCATGTTCCACCGCCTGTTCCGGGTACGCATCGCCTCGGCCGAAATCGACGCGTGCCAACTCATTGAGCGGGTCTGCCACGACTTCGAGAACTTCGTTCCCTCCGAGGTCGTCGGCATCCGCATCGGTGAACTCCGCGAGCAGGGATTGGACGTTGCGGACGAGCTGCTGGTGGAGATGCCGGGGCCCTGGAACGGGCCCGTCAGGGTCGTCCACCGCGCCCCGGGGTGCCTGCACCTGGTGACCCTGCGCGGCCACATGGAGGCCGGGCAGGTGCAGTTCCGTGCGCGAGACGAAGATGACCTGCTGACGTTCGAGATTGAACTTTGGGCCTGCCCGGCCAGCCGCTTGGTGCATCTGCTGTACTCGCGTCTTCGGCTGGCGAAGGAAATCCAGCTCAACATGTGGGTCCGGTTCTGCCTTTCCGCTGCCGCGATCTCGGGCGGCCGGCCCGTCGACGGGGTACACATCTCCACCCGCCGGCTCCAGTCCCCCGGCAGAACACTGGCTCCCCCGGCCTCCGGAACCAAAAAGGCTCCCTGAGCGCGCCCGAAAGCAGGAAGTCACCTGGCCGAAGCCAGCCTCGGAGCGCAGCTCGCACGGCCGGGCACCGAGGGGAACACGATCGGTCAACGCCGGATGTCGTACCGCTGCTGAGAGCGGGACGCTTTTCGGGAGGACGAACTCGTCGAGGACGATTGCCACGCGATGGCCACAGGAATGGCGAAGCCAGGCCGTCTATCATGTAGGGGCGCATGGTGTGAGTGGCGGCAGCGTGTCGTCTCCGATTACGGAGAGAGCATGGCCGCAGGCGAAACGGACGAGACTGGGCACGTACGGCGTCCGTCCGGAAAAAGGGCCGGACCCAAGGGCATGAGGACGACCGGCGGTGCTCAAACCGACAAGGCGAAGAGCGAGAGCGGGGCGGAGCACCCCGTCCGCCGCGTTTCGGTGGCGCGGGCCATGCGGTGCGCGACCCAGCAACTCCAAGAGCTTCTGGGACGCGCCCCTGAGGCGGTTTCCGCGGTGAAGCCCACGGATGACGGCTGGCTGGTGGACGTGGACGTCCTGGAGCTGGCACGTGTCCCGTCGACGACCAGTGTGCTGGCGACCTACCGCGTGGCGTTGGACGAGCAGGGCGAGCTGGTGGCTTATGAGCGCATCCGCCGCTACACCCGAGGGCAGATAGACCGCCGCTGAAGCTTCCCGGCGCGCACGACCACCGTTCACCAGGTGAAGGACGCGGCAGCTCCGTCCAGGCGGGGCAAGCCGCAGAAGGGAGGCACCATGACTGTGGTGCCGCAAGGCGCAGGACCCGTCGCCAGAGGCGGCGGCGGAGGCTCGGGCAGTCTCTACGACATCCTCGATCTGATTCTGGACCGCGGGCTCGTGATCGACATCTTCGCGCGGGTGTCGTTGGTCGGCATCGAGATCCTCAAGATCGACGCCCGTATCGTCGTGGCCAGTGTCGATACGTACCTGCGCTTCGCCGAAGCGTGCAACCGCCTCGATCTGGAGGAGGGGCGCAAGGCACCCTCCCAGCTGACCGACCTCGTCGGCGAAGTCACCGAAGGCGGGGCGCACGGCAAGACCAAGGGAGCCCTCAGCGGAGCCGCGGAGGCGGTGTCCAACGCCCTGACGGGCGGAGACGCGGAACAAGAGGACGACGAAGAGCAAGAGGAAGAGGACGAGCCTGCGGAGCGGCGCAAGGAGCCCGTGGGGAAGCGCGAGCGGCCGGCTCGTCGCCCGGCCCGGCGCCGGAGGGAATGAGCCATGGCTGTGTACGTGTACTCCATCGTCGCGACCTCCCATCCGCTGCTCCTGGAGGGCGTCGACGGAGTGGGCGATCCACCCGCCACCTTGCGGGCGGTTTACGCCGGCGAGCTCTCCGCAGTCGTCAGCGACGCCCCACAGGAGCTACGGCCCAAACGTCGTGACCTCGGTGCGCACCAGGCTGTCCAGGAACGGCTGATGGCCGACGGCACGGTTCTGCCGTTGCAGTTCGGTTTCACGGCCACGGGCGACGAGGCCGTACGCACAGTGCTGGAGGAACGCGCGGACGAGTTCAGCGAACGGTTGCGGGCGCTGGAGGACTGCGCCGAATACCACCTGAAGGCCGCGCAGGACGAGGACGCGCTGCTGCGCCAGATCCTTCGGGAGGACGACGAGGCGCGTGAGCTGAACGAGCAGATCACCAGCGGCTCCACCAACCCGGAACTGCCGCTCGCACTTGGTGAACTCGTCGCACAGGAAGTACAGGCACGCCAAGATCGACTCGCCACTGCGGTCGTCGAGGCGCTGCGCACATTCGCTCGCGAGGAAGTGCTGTCACGGCCGAGCGGCAACGACTTCGTGAGCGTGTCCTTCCTGGTGGACCGGGACCACGAAGACGGATTCCGCACTGCGGAGAAGGACCTCATCGACGAACTGGGCAGCGACTTCGATCTGAGGCTGCGCGGGCCGCTGCCCGCCTACAGTTTCGTGTAGGGAGGCCCACGGATCCAATCGGGCGCCAGCCACACCACGGCCGCCCTCGGCAGCAACCGCGCAGGAATTGGCGCGGCGTAAATTCTGATAGGCACCGCGCCGACCCAATCATAAACATGCCTTCATGACGCCATCGCTCCACGCAACCAGCGGCACACGAAGAGACAGGCCCCCAGCCCACACTCATAGAATTCCTTGTTGCCTTCACCTTTTCGCCGTAGTGTCGAAAGCGTCGCGGCAGAGCACTCGCGACCCGATGCATAGGAGGCGGAGATGACCTTCAAGGCATTCTTCCCCCGCCACCGCAAGAACGACGGAGACCGCTGGGGCTGCGGAGACTGGAACGGCTACGGACGTGGTTGTGGCGACGACGGCTACCGTCACCGCGGCCGAGGCCGCGGTGATCGTGTCGTCATCATCATCACGTAGCGGCCCTGTCTTGGCCACACCCAGATCCCAGGTAGTTGGCACGCCCACTTACGGGGCCGACGAAAGCAGAGCGGCAACACCCTCACAATGATTGTTCTGTTCGCGGAACACCTCAGACAGCCTCGGACCGGTCGACCGGAGAAGACTTCGACCGGCCGAGAGCTGCTGACGCCACGATAGGCGGGCCAGCACAGCTGCGAATTCCTCGCACGCCCTTCGACATGCCTCAATCACCCTCTCGCAGGCTGGATCGACGCTGCCGCCCAGGAGACGGGATGCTGTAGAAGCGCCCAGAGAAGGGCTTGGCTTTATGCTTGACGAGGGGCCTTCCATGAGGAGGTTGCTTTGTCAACAGGAACTCTTCTGGCGATCATCATCCCCGTCGTAGTGATCATCGCGCTCTTTGCCATGGGGATAGCACTTCTCCATCGGCGGCGGGGCCTTCAAAACCGCTTCGGCCCGGAATACGAGCGGACAGTCGAAAACGCCGATGGTCGCATGGCCGGCGAGCGTGAACTGCGGGCTCGGGAGAAGCGGCATGATGCGTTGGACATCAAGCCGCTGGCGCCGACCGCACGGGAACGCTACAGCCGCGAGTGGACGGGCGTGCAGGACGACTTCGTCGACCACCCCGAGCGTGCCGTCCACGAGGCAGACCTGCTGGTCACTTCGCTCATGCATGACCGGGGTTATCCGACCGAAGGCTTCGAGCAGCAGATGAGGGACCTTTCGGTCGAGCACGGCCGCACGCTGGAGCACTACCGCTCGGCCCATGAGGTCGACGCCCTACGCACCGAACACAGAGCCACCACTGAACAGCTACGCGGCGCCATGCTCCACTACCGCAGCCTGTTCGACGAACTGCTCTCCGACGGCGGCTCGACACGACACGCACACGCCTGAGTACACCTCCGAACACGCCGTCCCGAGCGGACAGGAGGAGCTATGCAGCACGACCACACACCCGGCACCGGACAGATCGGTCTGTCCACGGAAGACCTCGCCGCACCGCAGCGCCCCCCGGCAGAGGACACGCCACAACCACCCCCAAAATCCACAGCCCTGGGCGACAGCACCCCCGAAGCAACGGCACAGACGTCTGCCCACGGCTCTACGGCGGACGATGAGGAATCGGCCCCGCAGCTACTTTCAGCCGACCAGTCCCAAGACTTCCAGGCACGCTGGCAGGACATCCAAAACGGCTTCGTGGACAGCCCCCGCGACTCCGTACACGCCGCCGACGCCCTCGTGGCCAAGCTGATGCAAACGCTCGCCCAGACCTTCACCGAGCACAAGCACAGCCTCGAAGAACAATGGAACCGCGGCGAGCAAGTAGACACCGAGGGCCTACGGAAAGCCCTTCGCCAATACCGCTCCTTCTTCAACCGCCTACTCGTCGAATAGCACCGCCCGATCGAAACAACGCTCGCCACCAGCCTGAGCGCCGGCCATCACGCTGCGGCGTAGCTGAGGCGGAACAGGTCTTGGGCGCGCTCCAGGTCCCGCTCGGTGCGCAGTTGGACTTCGAGGTTGCCGGTGCCGTGGTGGCCGACCTTTGTCACGTTGCGGGTGAAGCCGGGGATGAGTTCGACGTTCTTCGGGTTGGCCTTGAGGTAGATGAGGAGTTTGGTCTGCTGCGGCGGGGTGACGCAGGCGAAGTTGCACAGTCGCTGGTAGGCGACGTACTGCTTGCGCTGCACCCGCGTGACACCGTCCCCAACACCGAGCAGCACCTCGTCGACCGCCTCGGCCAGCTCCGCAAGCGCTCCGCCCTGCTGGCGAACACCCCGCTGCGCGGACTCCCGGCGACGGCTCCGCTTGGCCGTGCCCGAGAGCCCCGTGACGGAAGCCACGGTCTCCAAGCCGATGTGGTCGTCGCCGTAGTACCGGTAGCGGACCAGGTCGATGCTGCGCCGGTGCTCGCGCACCGCGTGGGCGTCGTAGCGGGTGAAGTCGCCGGCAATGCAGATCAGCCGCGGTGCGCTCCACAGGATCTGGGACGCGGCCGTCGCTCCCAGTCGCTCGCGGACCAGGGCGCGGAAGGCGTCCCGGTGTGCCAGGAGCCAGGAGAGGTAGTACAGGCCCTGGTTGATCACTCCGGAGTCAGTGCCCCGCTTGTACTCGACGACGACGGGCGATCCGTTCTCGTCGATACCCAGCGAGTCGATGCGCCCGCCGTCGCCATCGCAGCCGATGACGTACTCGCTGGCCAGAATCGTCACGCCCAGCATCGTGTCCATGTGTGCCTCGACGAGGCCCTGCACATCCGCCTCAACCTCGGCAAGACGCGAAACAACCTCGACGACGCCACCATCCGTTGCGTGGAACAGCTTCAGGCCCGACACCTCCCCCTCATCGACTGGACCGGTGACAACACCGAAGAGAGGCAGATCTATTTCCACGTAGAGGTCCCGGCCACGAAGACCTCGTGAGACGCTGGCGATACGGAACCCCACGAGCCGCCTACATCCCGTGAGTTCGAGACAGCCTCTCATCCCACATACGTCCCACAAGACTCATGACGCCCTGCCAGATATCTAAGACGGCGTCTCATTTGGTGAGTCTGCGGTAGCAGATGAGGCTGCAGGCGATGGCGGTGAAGGCGAGGAAGTGTTCGGCCTTGCGCTCGTAGCGGCGGTGCAGGCGGCGGCAGCCGGCGAGCCAGGACATGGTGCGCTCGATCGTCCAGCGGTGCCGGCCCAGTCGGGTGGAGGACTCGATGCCTCTGCGGGCGATGCGGTGCCGGATGCCTCGTCCGCGGAGCCATCGGCGCAGGTCGTTGTAGTCGTACCCCTTGTCCGCATGGAGCTTGGCGGGCCGTCGTCGGCGTGGCCCGCGTCGCGAGCGGATCGGTGGGATGCCCCGGACGAGCGGCTTGAGTGCCTGACTGTCGTGAAGGTTCGCGCCGGAGATCCCGATGGACAGGGGTAAACCGGTCCGTTCCGTAATCAAGTGGATCTTCGATCCCTTCTTGCCCCGGTCGACAGGATTCGGACCTGTCAGCTCCCCCCTTTCAGAGCCCGCATGTTCACCGAGTCGATGGCGCAGCGCGACCAGTCCAGGTCCCCGCGCGATCCCAGTTCGTCGAGGATGACGCGGTGGAGCTTGGCCCAGACCCGGGCGGTGGTCCACTCGGTGAAGCGCCGGTGGGCGGTCGGCCCTGACGGGCCGAAGACCGGCGGCAACTGCCGCCAGGTGCAGCCCGTCGTGGCCACGAAGATGATCGCCGCGAGGACCTCACGGTCACCGTACCGGCGTCGCCCCCCGCCCTGCGGCCGTGACGGAGCGGGTGGCACCACCCGCAGGAACAGGTCGGACAGCTCGTCCGGCACCAAGCGTTCCACGATCAGCACGAGCACCAGACTACCGACGAGCCCAAATGAGACGACTTCTAAGAGGACGTTCATGCTATTGACGTGCGGGTTTGACCGTTTTATTGCCCGCCTGAAATCGTCTGGTTGAGGCTGCTCATGCCGAATGCGTCGGGGTGATGTCGGCTGTCAGGCTCGCGTTTCATCATGATTCGCCCAGTAGATCCTGTCCGGTTCGAACTCGCGAAGAGCGCCCACCTCAGGTAACTCCGACGAGTGATACCTCACCGCGACTCCCTGCCGCATCAGTGATGTTGTGACGACAAAGCCACCCCGCAAGTCCTATCCGAGCGACCTGTCCGACGCCCGCTGGGCCCTGATGGAGCCAACACTGACCGCCTGGCGCACTGAGCGACAGAAGACCTCGCTCAACCTCGGCGGCAAGGTCACTGACCTGCGAGAAGTCCTCAATGCGATCCTCTACGTCAACCGGACTGGGATCCCCTAGCGTTACCTACCGCATGACCTTCCGCCGCACACCACGGTCTTCTCCTACTTCAGTGCCTGGACCGCCGACGGGACCATCGAGAAGCTCGGCGTCCACCTACATCGGATCGTCCGAGAGCGGGAAGGACGCACTGCCGAGCCAACTGCCTGCGTCATCGATGCCCAGAGCGTGAAAACCGCTCCCAGTGTGCCCACCAGCACCCAAGGCACCGACGCCGGCAAGAAAATCGTGGGCCGCAAACGCAGCATCGTCACAGACACCCTCGGCCTGTTACTGCTGGTCATGGTCACCGCGGCCAGCGTCTCCGACAACCAGGCAGGCAAACAACTCCTCACCCAAGTCGCCGCCAACCACCCCACCATCACCAAGGCATGGGCCGACACCGGATACAAGACCCAGGCCATCGAACACGGCGCCGCCCTCGGCATCGACGTCGAGGTCGTGCCGCGAAACACACAGGTCAAAGGCTTCTCAGTGCTACCGCGGCGCTGGGTGGTGGAGCGAAGCTTCGGCTGGCTCATGATGCACCGCCGCCTGGCCCGAGACTACGAAACCAAACCCCAACACTCCGAGAGCATGATCCGCCTGGCCATGCTCTCCAACCTCGCCAAACGAGCAACCGGCGAAACGACCACAACCTGGCACAACCCATGAACTAACACGCACCTGAACAGGACGTCCTCTCAGGGCTGTATACACGGGCCCACCGGCCGCCTCGCGGGGCGACGGGCCGGGTTGGCCGGAACTATTTCAAGTGCCTACCTGGCTTGACGTCAGGTCGCCGGTGATGACAAAGGTGAGGACCCGGGACGCCACTTGCCAGACGATGAAGGCGATCAGCAGAGCCCTCAGCAGGATGCGCAGCCATCAGGACAGGCGGAAGCGAACGCGGCCGGGCCCCTCGGGGGCGACGCGGTGGCGCCACAGCCACACGAGCGTGCCCGCGCGGACCGCGACCGTGATGACGTCGAGGGTGACCCCGAAGGGCTGGCCCCACCCGGCTGCGTGGCCGATGGCGCTCAGGAGCATATGGGGCAGGATGAGCCACGCGACGGTGATCCACTTGCGTGAGGTGGTCCACCAGGCGGACAGGTACATGGCGAGCAGGCCGGCGAGGGTGAGGACGAGCGCCGGGAGGACGGCCGGGCCGACGAGGGTCCCCCATTCGTGCACGTCGAGCAGGCTGACAGCGGAGCCGAGAGTCAAAAGCACCAGGACGGCGCGCGGGCTGCCCTGCCGCCGGCCAGGGGCGTCGGCAGCCCCTTCCTCGCGCAGCGCGGTGGCGGCGATCTCCTCGGGGTCACCGAGCTCGGTGAGGATCTGGGCAAGTTGGCCGGGACGTTCCGCCAGGGCAACGTCGATGTGCTCGCCGAGGTCGGCCACCAGTTCCCTGCGCCGACCGCCGGGAAGAGCGGAGGCAGCGCGGTCAACGGCGGCTAGGTAGCGGCGGATCTCAGGGTGGGTGTCGGCCTTCATCGCCCTCTCCGGTCAAGGTCTTCGTGGGGAGATATGAGGCGGTCGACCGCAGCCGCGAAGTCCACCCACACCGAGGTGAAATCGTCGAGCGCCGCCCGACCGGTGCCGGTCAGCGCGTAGTAGCGCCGGGGCGGGCCGCTCGGGGATTCGCTCCAGTCGGTGGTCACCAGTTCCTCGCGGCGCAACCGAGCCAGCAGCGGATACACCGTCCCCTGACTGGTGGCCAGGGCCCCGGTGTTCGCCAGCTCTCTGAGGAGTTCGGTGCTGTAGCGCGGCCCGTCCCGCAGCAGGGACAGCACGCAGTACTCAAGGACCCCCTTGCGGAGCTGGCTCAATGTTGCGCCAGGTTCCATGTAATGCATGCTATGTGGCGGTACCTTGCAGCACAAGGTTCCCCTGGCCGACAGTTCCGGCTGCCCTCACTGTTCCCCACCTGGCGCCCCTAGTTCGCGCCGGGCAGAGGTTCGAGAACAGCGTCCGAGTCGAGCTTGAGGAGGACAGTCGCAGCCTGACCATGCGTCACCCAATCCACATCTATTGACAATTGCTCCTCGCCGAGCGTCAGGCGGATTGGGTCGTGACGGCGGATGAGCTGGATCGCTGCAGCGCCGGCGCACGGACCTGTAGCGCTCGGCGAAGGCCGATGTCGTGCGGATGCCGGACCCCGGCGAGTCTTCGTCACTGCGCCCTGCGGGGACCGGCCTCCCGAAGGTGCCGGCCGCCCCTTGCTGAATCCCCCGGGATCACCGACGCCACGTGAATTTCGATAATCTTGCGTTCTGTCGATAAACGTCTAGACTGAAGGAACGCGGTCCGTGAGGCCGTTGCCGCTCAGACGAAGCCGTCGCCCCGCATCGTCGGTGGTGCAGGGCGATGTCGGACAAGGAACGGGAGTGTGCAGGATGAGTGATCCGCGCCGGGTGATGTGGAACGGAACCGTTCGGTCACTGTCGCTGGCCGACCAGTTGCTAGCAGCGCAGACCGCCGGCTGTGAAGCCCTTGCAATCACCCCGTCCGACTACAACAGGTGGCTCGGAACGGGCATCAGCACGCGCGAGATGCGCGGCATGGCGGCCGATGCCGGGGTCGGTCTCACCCATCTCGATCCTCTCGTTCGATGGGTAGATGCCTGGGAACCGCATCTGCCGGGCGGCGAGGAGTTCCCCGTCGAGACCGTCGCCTTCGACGAAGACGACTTCTTCCGGATGGCCGCCGCACTCGGCGTCGAGTCGTTCACGGCTTGGGCGGGTTTCCCGCCCGGGAGGTACAGCCGTGAGCAACTCGTTGACGCCTTCGGAGGTCTGTGCCGCCGGGCCGCCATGGAGGGACTGCGTTGTGACCTGGAGTTCATTCCGGTGTTCGGCATCCCCGACTTGCGCAGCGCTTGGGACGTCGTCCGGAGTGCGGACGCGGCCAACAGCGGCATCGTCTTCGATCTGTGGCACTACATGAGGGGCGGGCGCGACGATGCCCTGCTGGCGACGATTCCCGGTGAGCGCATCACCGGAGTCCAACTGTGCGACGCCGACGCGGAGGTCCCGGAAGGGATGTCCCTCGCCTACGACGGCCTCAACAACCGCAAGGCACCGGGCGAAGGCGACTTCCCGGTCTCGGAGATCGTCGACGTCCTGCGTGCTATAGGCGGGCTGAATAGCGTTGGCCTTGAGGTGTTCTCCCCTGCCTTCGACGCGATGTCAGCCGAGGAGGTTGGTGTGAGGACGCGGGCCGCTCTGGACGCCGTCCTCGCAACCTGACTCTCCAGCGCGCGGTGTGCGGGTACCCACCGCCCGGTGACACGGAAAGGAGCGATATGAGCACGACGCAGAAACCGTCCCCACCCCAGGCGGCATGGGACTCGGGCCTGCTGGGGACGTGGTCTCTGCACAGCATCCGCGAGCTGAACGCCGACGGCACCCTCCTGGCCGAGCCGTATGGGCAACAGCCGCCGGGGAGGCTGTACTACGGACCGGCGCACCAGGTGGCAGTGGTGATCCCCGGCCACGCGGACGCACCCGCGGTGGCGTACATCGGCGAATACCAAGCCGATCGCGATGGCGTCCTGCGGCACGTCGTCCGCGTCGGATTGCCGCCCTTCACCGAGGACCAGGTCCGGTGGGCGCGGCTCGACGGCGACTGCCTGACCCTGTCCACCGACCACGAGGGGCGGAGCCGCATCGAGTTGCAGTGGACGCGCGCCTGAGGCACGGCCCGCTCAGAACCGGCCCTCTCGATCAACGACACATGTGGCAGTTGGTACTTGGGCAACCGTTGGCAACCCGCGGACGTGTGCCCCCTCATCAGAAGGAGAACGCGATGGCCCTGCACCGCCTGACCTCGATCACCCTCGGCGTCCCGGACGTCGAGGCCGCGGCCGGCTACTACGAGGAATTCGGTCTGACACCGGTGGGCGACGGGCCGGTTCGCCGCTTCGCCACCCAGGAGGGCGGCGAGCAGTTGAAGCTCGCCCACTCCGCACAGCGTCGGCTTGTCGAACTCGGCGTCGGCGTGGACGACCAGGACGACCTGGACCGCGTGGCCGCCAGCCTGTCGAAGCTGGACGTGCCTGTGCAGCGGGAGGCGACGTCCCTGCGAGTCGTCGACCCGAACTCCCACCTGACGGTGATCCTGGAGATCGCCTCGCACCTGGAGCAGACCCCGACCGAGCAGGTGCCGTACAACGGTCCCGGCCGCCCCTCCCGCCCCAACGGCCGCGCCCCCGGAGTGGAGCGGACGCACCGGGTGCGGCCGCGCAAGCTCGGTCACGTGGTGATCGGCTCGCGTGACCAGGACGCGAGCCAGCGCTTCTTCACCGAGGGCCTCGGCTTCAAGGCCTCCGACCACGTGCCCAGTCTGGCCAGCTTCCTGCGCTGTTCCACCGACCACCACAACATCCTCGTCCAGAGGGCTCCGGTGGACTTCCTCCATCACACCGCGTGGGAGGTGGACGACGTGGACGAGGTCGGCCGCGGCGCGACGGCCATGCTGGAGGAACACCCCGAGCGGCATGTCTGGGGACTGGGCCGGCACCACATCGGGTCCAACTTCTTCTGGTATCTCAAGGACCCGGCAGGCAACTTCACCGAGTACTACAGCGACCTCGACTGCATCGTCGACGAGCAGGTGTGGAAGCCCTCCGTCGTCGACGGAGCCCGCGGGGTCTACAGCTGGGGCCCGCCGCTCCCGCCGTCCTTCATCAAGCCGGAGGACCTCGCCGCTCTGATGACCGGCACGCACAGCCCCCGTTGACGTCCACGTCACGCACACCCACAGGAGCAGTCATGCGCATGGGCAGGATCGACGGCAGGCTCGCACTGCTGCACAACGACCGAGCATTGGACGTAGAGAGGGCGAGCAACGGCAAGTTCGCGGCCGAGCCCGACCGTGTCTTCGAGCGGTGGGACGAGTTCGCCCAGTGGGGCGAGGGCCGCTCGCTGGACGATGCCGTACCCTTCTCGCCCGCGCAGGTCGGCGCCCCAGTCCTGCGACCGTCCCAGGTCTTCGCCATCGGCCTCAACTACCAAGCGCACGTCGCCGAGGCCGGCGTAGCGCCGAAGATCACCTCACCGGCGGTGTTCACCAAGTTCGTCACCAGCATCACCGGCCCGTACGACACCGTCATGCTGCCCAGCGACAGGGTCGACTGGGAGGTCGAACTGGTCGCGGTCATCGGGCGGCCGGGCCACCGGGTGCGGGAGAAGGACGGGTGGAGCCACGTGGCGGGCCTGACCGTGGGCCAGGACCTGTCCGAACGGACGGTACAACTGGCCGGACCGGTTCCGCAGTTCTCCCTCGGCAAGTCCTACCCGGGATTCAGTCCGATCGGCCCCTCGCTCGTGAGCGTCGACGAGTTCGCCGACCCCGACGACCTGGCACTCTCCTGTGCCCTGGACGGCGAGGTCCTTCAGGACGGCAGGACCAAGGATCTGATCTTCTCCGTGCCCGAGCTCGTCGCACGGCTCTCCGCGGTCGTCCCGCTCGTTCCCGGGGACCTCATCTTCACCGGCACCCCGTCCGGGGTGGGCATGGGCCGGGACCCGGAGCGCTACCTGCAGCCGGGCGGCACCCTGGTCAGCACTGTCGAGGGCATCGGCTCACTGACCAACCAGCTGGTGGCGGAATCGAGCGCGCACGGCGCTGCCTGACCGGGCCTCAGCCCCTCATCAACGACACGAGAGCACAGTTCGAGAAGCCGAATTCGTTCGGCGGAGAGGAAGACAGGTATGAGCAACCAGACACGCGACGTGGTGAACGAACTCCTCAAGCGCATCGGAGAAGGCGACGTCCCGGCCGTGGTGGAGCTGTTCGCGGACGACGCCCACTGGGAGATCCCCGGGGACCCGGGGATCGTGCCCTGGGTGGGCCGCCGCACGGTCGCCGGTATCCCGGACTTCTTCCGGACGATGAACAGGCTCACCATCCGCGAGCTCTTCGAGATCGAGCGCGTTGTCGTCGATGGCCCCAATGCGGTGCTGATCGGACGGGCACGGGTCGTGGTGCGCTCCACGGGCAAGGTGATCGACACGCCGTTCGCGGTGGACATCGTCGTGAACCCCGAGGGTCGCATCAGCCGCTACTACATGTTCGAAGACTCCTGGGGCGTCGCCCGGGCAGTGCGGCCTTGAGCAAGGCGCGCGCCGCCCGGCATCGACGAAGCCCCTGTTCGACGTACTGGTACGGACGGATGCGGTACCGGGCCCACTCCAGGAAGCCCCCTCTTTGATCAGCGCCCAGGGCCGGAGTCGGCGCTCCGACGAACGTCGTGAGCTACGACACCGGCCCTGGGCGTTACAGAAGCCTAAATATCGTTAATTGTAAATTATTGCGTTAAACGGCTAGGGTGTTCCGGTGGTCAAGGGGAATTCAACGCGTACTGAAGAGGTCTTCGAGGGGATCCGCAGCGACCTGCTCAACGGGGACCTCGCTCCGGGGCAGCGGCTCAAGTTGATCGCCCTCGCGGAGCGATTCGGCGTGAGCATGTCGGTAGTTCGTGAGGCACTCACCCGGCTCGCCGAGCAGGGGCTCGTCGTGTCGAACCCGCAGCGCGGGTTCAGCGTGATGCCCCTGTCGGTCGATGATCTGTCCGACCTGACGCAGACGCGGGTGCAGTTGGAGTCGCTCGCGCTGCGGCAGGCGATCGCCCTGGGCGGTCTGGAATGGGAGTCCGCGGTCGTGGCGGCGCACCACACGCTTGAGCGCACTGCGGTCGACGGGGCCGACGGGCGGCTGAACGAAGACTGGCCCGCCGTCCACAAGACCTTCCATCAGGTGCTGCTTTCGGGTGCGCAGAGCCCGCGCTTGGAGGGGATCGTCAACTCCCTGCGCGACAACGCCGAGCTCTACCGACGCTGGTACTGGGCCTTGACCGAAGATCAGGTACGCGACCTGGTCGCTGAGCACCGTCAACTGCGGGATCTCGCCCTGGCCCGGGACGCGGATGCCGCGGTGGCCGCCCTGGCCGAGCACATCGGCCGGGCGCCTCGTAAGCTCATCGCCTACGCCCGCGAACACGACCTGGAAGACCCCACGCGCAGGTCAACTGGGGCTTGAGCCCTGGCACCTCCGCTCGGTACCAGGGGCTCGTGGCCCCTCGCGCTCATCGCTGCCGACGCGCTCGGCTTCGGCGGCTTGCGGCGTGCTCCCGCGCGGCGTGTCGATCAGTCGAGGGCGTGAGAGCGCACGGTCTGCAGGATCTCCTCGGAGAGGTCGGGTCGAACCTTGCGCACGGCGCGGGCGAGTACCATCGCGCCGACCAGTTCGCTGAGCAGGCGGGTCGCCCGCTCGCGCGCCTCGCTCGGGCCTATCGGTTGTCCGCTCTCCTCTGCTGCGCGGACGATCTCGCTGGCGAACCCGGCGAGGTAGCCCTCGACGCCTTTGGTATACGCGGCTTGCACGTGCTGACTCTGCCTCCCGGCATCGGTGACCAGCGACGCCGAGGGGCATCCGCCGTCTTCAGCGTCGCGGTGCACCGTGGACAGGTAGTCGGCGACGACCCGCTCAAGCGGGGATCCTGCTGAGTCCGAGCCCTGCTCGACCGCCTCGGCCAGCACGCCGAGCGAGGCGGCGAAGGAGGCGTTGCACACCTCGACCACCAGGGCGTCCTTGGACGCGAAGTGGTTGTAGAAACCGCCGTGGGTCAGCCCGGCTTCTTTCATCAACTCGGCGATGCCGACAGCGTCGATTCCATGGGAACGAAACATCCGGCCAGCGGCGTCCACGATGTTCCGCCGGTTTCGCGCCTTGTCTTCCTTGGTGATTCGCGGCATGACCTCCCCCCACCTCCCTTTCGGCTTGCATTTTGTGATGATGCTCATCATCATAGTGAATAGTTCCAATGACGCTCGTCATTAATAGGCGCCCTGCGAATGGGGACAATGTGCGTGCTATCACCTTCGACCGGCAGGGGCCAGCGACAGAAGTCTTGCGGCTGGCCGAACAGGCTCCGCCCGCAGCCCCCAGAGCGGGGCAGGTCGTAGTCCGGGTGCTGTCCCGGCCGATCCATCCTGGCGACCTGGTGGGCGTGGAGGGCCTCTCCGGCGTTCCGCGCCAGCGGCACAGCTTCCCTGTCAGTCCAGGTCTGGAGGGTATGGGGGTCATCGAGGCGGCCGGTGAAGGGAGCGACGCGTTGCGCCCCGGGCAACGCGTGGCGTTCTTCCCGGTGCCGGGGTCCTGGAGCGAACTGGTCACCGTACCGGCCGAGTTCGCGGTCCCGGTACCGGCCGGTGTGAGAGACGAGACGGCCGCTTTGATGCTGGTCAATCCGCTCACCCTGCTGATCCTGATGAGGGCGGTCGAGCAAGCCGTTGCGGAAAGCGCGGGCGGGCCTGTGGTACAGACGGCCGCCGGATCCACGATCGGCAAGCTGGTCAGCTCTGCCGCCAAGCGCCACGGCCTCCCCCTCATCAACCTGGTGCGCAGCGACGCGGGGGCGCGCGCACTGCAAGACCGCTTCCCCGACCACCCTGCCATCTCCACAGCGGACCCCGGCTGGCGCACACAGGTCCGCGAAGCTGCTGGCAACCGGGGCGTACCCGTGGTGCTGGACGCCGTCGGCGGCTCGCTGACCCGCGACCTGACCTCGCTGATGGCCGACGGGGGCACGCTGATCGTCTACGGCATGCTCGGCTCCGGAAGCACGGCTTTGGAGTCGCTGGCGCTAACCCCGCGGGAACTGACGGTGCAGGGTGTCTCCGTGAGCCGATGGCTGTCGCGCACCCCGGGTCAGCGCGCGGAGGACGTGGCCTTCGCCGCAAGCCTCGCCGAGACCGACCCCGACCTGTTCGAGGTCGCCGGCAGCTACGACCTGGCCGACTACGCCGCGGCCATCGCCCATGCCCGGCGTCCCGGCAAAACCGGAACCGTCCTGCTCGCCAGCCCTGCCCCGTGACCATCTGACGGAAGGAACCCGAATGAACATCGGAACGCTCGGCGCGGGTACCGTCGCACAAGCCATCGCCCGCCACGCTGTCGCGCAGGGCCATCAAGTCGTTTTGAGCAACAGCCGCGGCCCCGCCTCGCTGTCCGCCGTGGTCCGGAGCCTGGGCCCGCTTTCCCGCGCCAGCACCCCCGAGGAAGCCGCAGCCGCCGAACTGGTCGTGCTGGCTATCGGCTGGCCTCAGGTACCGCAAGCGGTGGCAACGCTACCGCCCTTCGAAGGACGCATCGTCATCGATGCGACCAACCAGTTCGCCACCCCGCCTCCCCATCCGAAGATCGCCGACCTGGGAGAACTGACCGGAAGCGAGTTCATCGCCGCGCGGCTGCCCGGGGCCCGCGTCGTGAAGGCTTTCAACACCCTCTACGGCCAGTACATCGCCGCCGATCCACGACACACGGCCGGCCGTCAGGTACTGTTCCTCGCCGGCGACGATGCCGACGCCAAGGCCACCGTCACAGATCTGACCGCCAGTTTCGGGTTCGCCCCAGTCGACCTCGGTTCGCTTCGTGAAGGCGGCCGTCTCATGCAGCTCGGCGGCCCGCTGTCCGGGCTGCACGTCCTCAAGCAGGACTGATCCCGCCACGCCCTCCCCATGCTGCTGCTCAGGGCCGCTTCAACAGCACTCCGAGGAAGACACCCGTGACGCGTCAGAGCACTGCCACATCCCAGCCCTTGCTTCAGCCCGTGCACCCGGAGGGCGCTGGACCTGCCGAACCGCATCCTCATAGCCCCATGACCCGCACTCGCGCCCGGAATACCGATCTGGTCCCCACCGGGCTCATGGAGGACTACGACACCCAGCGCGCCTCCACCGGCCTTCTCCAACCTGCCTCTGCCGCGCGCCGAACGAATCGTCCCCCTACCGCGCCGACCCAGCGGGCGGGATCCCTGCACCGGCTGACGGTCGCAACGGTTTGGGCACCGTCAGACTCCATCGTGAACGTGCGTCCCTCGGAATCCTCCAGACTCGTCACCGCCTCAACCCAGTGCCACGGTGATCCGGCCCGAGTCACCGGTGTGTCTGGAGGGCTACCAGCCCTGCACCGGTGGCGGGTTGAGAAGAGGCCACAGGCTTGCACGCCGTGGCCTCCCACGTCATGCTCCAGCACGCGGATGGCCTGAGAGGGTGACGGCTGCGCCAGGTGGGGCGCCGATGTTGCGCGGTTGAGCCCACCATGGTCGACAACAGCCTAGACGTAAGCCGTCTGACTTCCATCACCGCGCCTGCCGATTCAGAAACCCTTAATAGGCTCACCCTATAAGGGTGGTTGGTTCTCCGTCTTGGACCGGCGCACTCCCCGGCTGCTGTGATCGAGGCATGACCGACCTCCTCCCTGAGTTCTCACATCGCACCGTCGATGCCGAGGGTGTGCGCATCAACGTACGGATCGCGGGAGAAGGCCCCCCGGTCCTGCTGCTGCACGGCTATCCGCAGACACATCTCATCTGGCACCAGGTCGCCCCCCATCTGGCAGCCGGACACACCGTGGTGCTGACCGACCTACGCGGCTACGGCGACAGCGACAAGCCCCTCTCCGGCCCGGACCACGCCACCTACGCCAAACGCTGGATGGCGCTCGACCAACTACTGGTGATGCGTGAATTGGGCTTCGACCGCTTCGCCGTGGCCGGCCACGACCGCGGCGGCAGGGTCGCACATCGGCTGGCTCTGGACCATCCGCATGTCGTCACCGCGCTTGCAGTCCTGGACATCGTGCCGACCCGCCACGCCTTCCAGCACGCCGACGCCGACTTCGGACGCGGTTACTACCACTGGTATTTCCTCGCAGCCGGCAACAACATCCCTGAGCACCTCATCGGCGCCGACCCCGGATTCTGGGTCCGCACCCGCATGAGCGCCCGCCACCACGGCGGGACCCCTTTCAGCTCCGTGGCGCAGGACGAATACGTGCGCTGCTTCTCCGACCCCGCAGCCATCCACGCCTCATGCGAGGACTACCGCGCGGCCGCGAGCATCGACCTTGTCCACGACGAGGCAGATGCAACCGCAGGCCGCCGCGTCACCTGCCCGCTGCTGGCCCTGTGGGGCGAACACAGCTTCGTCGGCCGGCACTACGACGTACTCGACGTCTGGCGCGCGTACGCCACCGACGTACGCGGCCAGGCGCTTCCATGCGACCACTACGTTCCCGAAGAAGCACCCGAGGCGACCACGAGACTGCTCCAGGCATTTCTCCGCGATCGGTAACGAAGGAACGGCCATTCCTCGCCGCCCAGCGCACTTGCGCCCCGCGCCAGCCCGCCGGGCTGTGGAAGCAACGCCACATCCACCCCAGCGAGCTCGCCACCCAGCCCGCCGTGTCCGGCCCTACGGCAGGCAGGCCCCCGGATGGTCCAGTGCACTCGCCCATGAACGAACGACGGCGGAAGGCCCCGGCGGCGGACCGAAAAGCGCAGCAGCGCCGTCAACTTCTACCCTCTCTCGGCGCCGGCCTCGCCATCCTCCACCTCACCACTGCCTGCCTCGTAATCACCCACCTCACCCGTCGCATCCGGGACTTCGAGACCCTGCTCGTCCCTGCTCAGGACAACACCGCCAAGCCCGCCGCGTGGATCACCGAAGCGCGGTCTAAAGGCCTTCCCCACCTGCACAGCTTTCACTACGGCTCGAAAAACCGAACGCGCCACCGTCGGAGCCGGCCGCACGCTTCTTCGGAGCGGCGGCCACCCGGAAGGCGGTCACTACCTCAGGCTTGCCCCGTAGACGATCTTCGAGTTGGTGTGGAGGTGGGCAGCCGTTGTCCGGTCACACTCGCTGGACAGCAGGAACGCGCAGAGCGCGAAGCCGTCGATCGATGGGGCGAGCAAGGCGGTTACTGTCCGAGTGCGAGCGGTTCTGCAGGCTCAGAGGTGGCCCTGGGCGAGGAGGGCCAGGAACGCTACCGCTGTGTCGTCTGCGTGAGCTAGCAGAGTTGACCGGGGTGGCGGGGGCGCGCCCATGAGGACGTTCTCGAAGATGCCCGAGTACAGCAGGCTCGCGAACGTGCGGGCCGCACGGGAAGTGTCGTGGACCGTGTACGGGGGCCTGTTCCGCCACGACTCGATGTATCGGGCTACCGCTTCGTAGCGCTGGCCGAGGACATCGCGTTGGTAGCGGGCTCCGAGTTCAGGGAACCGGTGGGACTCGGAGGCGAGCACGCGGTACAGGTCCATCTGGCTGGCGGACAGTACCTGTTCCAGGTGCTCCGTGCCGCAAAGGGCCAGTCCTTCCCGCGGCGGCATTTCGGTCCACTGAGCTGCCGTTTCCGAGGGTGTGTCGCAGGCGTCATGGACGACCGCGACGAAGAGGTCTTCCTTGCTGTCGAAGTGTCGGTACAAGGTCTTGATGGAGACGCCGGCTGCGGCTGCGATTCGGTTGACCGAGCTGCCCGCGTACCCCTCGTTCAGGAACGCCGCGAGTGCCGCATCGAGCAGCACGCGTCGCTTCTGCTCCATGAGACGCGCTTTGGGCGCGTTCTCACTCCATGTGCGCACAGTTTCCTCCCTCGACTTGACAGCAGCATACGACAGCAATCACTGTCGTTCCATGCGACAGCGATTGCTGTCGCAAGGGATTGGGATCGGAGCTGTCATGCAGATCGTTCACGCCCCGCGGATCGTCGTGCTCGGCGCGACGGGGCTCACCGGCGGGCGAGTCGCCGCCCGCCTGGTCGACGCGCCGGTAGACGCGGTGCTGGCCTCGCGGAACCCGTCGACGGTCCGGCGCTGGAAAGGCGAGGGCCCGGTCCGCCGTGCACCTGGACCTCGATGACCCGAGGACGTTCCCGGCAGCGTTGGAAGGGGCGGATCGGCTGTTTCTCGCCACGCCCTACTCGGGCGCCATGACCCACCAGTCGAAGACAGTGGTCGATGCTGCCGCCGACGCCGGGGTGCAGCACATCGTCCACCTCGGCATCTTCGGTGACGGGCGTGCGACTGATCCGCACTTCGCCTGGCACGAGTTGGTCGAGCGCTACATCGAGGGCAGCGGCGTTGCGTGGACCCACCTGCACCCGCATACGTTCATGGAGGTGCTGCTGACGACGTCACGGATCGTGGACGACTCGGTGACGTGGCCGGTGGGGGACAAGCCCATGGGGTTTGTGGCCAACGAGGACCTTGCTGCGGTGGCAGCGAAGGTGCTGGTCGAGGGGCCCGGTCGTCATGGAGGAAAGGGCTACTGGCTCTCGACGGATGTTGTGGACGGGCCGGGGATGGCAGCGATCTTGAGCGAGGCGCTGGGCCGTTCGATCGCCGCCAAGGTCGTCACGCCGGAGGCAGCCGAGCAGGCGCCGGCCTTCATGGACTCGGCCTACGCCGCCAGCATCCTTGAGTACCTCCGGCAAAACCATGACGGCCGGATGGACTTTTCACAGGTCGTCACGCCCACGGTGGCGGACCTGCTGGGGCGCGACCCCATCAGGCTGGGCGACTGGGCGAAGGCGCACAAGCGAGAGCTGCTCGCGGCCTGAGCGAGGTCATTCCGCGGGAGCCGGAGAGGCTGCACCAGGGGCGTACTCACGCCTTCATGGCTGCGACGATCTTGGCGGCCAGACGGTCGATGTGGTCGTCTCCGACAGGAACCCTGACAACTGCTACACGCCAGTACACCGGCCCTGCCAGGAAGTCCAGGTTGAGTTCGATGTCCGTGTCAGGAGGGAGCTCTCCACGTTCGACGGCTCCGTGAATGATGTGCGCGGCGCTCTTGCGACGCGAGTCCCGGACGTGGGAGAGCAGGGTCTCCGCCAGTTCTTCGTTGCGTGCGGCTTCGGCCAGGAGGTCAGGGGCGATCTTCGAGACGATCGGGTGGCTCAGCGCGACCAGCGAGTCGCGGACGAACCGGGTCACGTCATCGCGGAGGTTGCCCGTGTCCGGGGTGCCGATCGCTTCAATGGCGACCTGTGAGACCAGTTCTGCCGTCATCGCCTGCTTCGACGGCCAGCGTCGGTAGATGGCCGCCTTGCCGGCCCCGGCCCGGCGGGCGACCGCCTCCAGGGACAGCTTGCCGTAGCCGGCAGCGGCAAGTTCTTCGAAGAACGCCGTTCGCAGGGCGAGTGTGACGTCCTCCTGCAACACCGGGCCGCCGGGGCGGCGTCGTGAAGTCGGTATGGCGGCTCTGTTCATACGCCCACTCTATACGGAACGGAACGGTTGCGTCTCGACTAGCGATGGCGTATGTTCCGTTGTCGAGACGGAACGGACCCGTCTCGACAATGGAGGGAAGTCCAATGAAGTTCCTCTTCGACGACGAGTCGTTCTCCTTCGAAACCCTGCGTGCCGCGGGGTTCGCCAACTATGGGGGTGCCGACCTGGGCGAGGTCATCGTCACCGCGCGCGCCATCAAGGAGGGCGACGAGCAGAGCTGGCACCACGAGTGGAAGGCGACGGCCGAGCGCGTACGGGCCATCGGTGAAGCATCTCGCCGCGCCGGCCACCGAGTCAGCGCGCGGGAGGCGCTGCTCCGGGCGTCGAACTACTACCGGACGGCCGAGTTCTTCCTCCGGGAACACCCGGCGGACGATCCGGAGGTCGCCCACCTGTCCAGGCTCTCGCACGACACATTCGCCACGGCGGCCGAACTGTTCGACACCCCGGTGGAGGCGCTGGAGATCCCTTACCAGGACACGACCCTTCCTGGGTACCTCTATCTGGTCGACGACTCAGGCGCCCCGCGCCCGACGGTGGTATACACCAGCGGCTACGACTCGACCCTTGAGGAGTCGTACTTCGCCATCGCCGCTGCCGCGCTGCGGCGCGGCTACAACGTGCTCGCGTTCGACGGCCCAGGCCAGGGCTCCGCACTGCGGAACCAGAAGCTCGTGTTCCGCCCTGACTGGGAAGCAGTTGCTTCCCCCGTCATCGACTACGCCGTCAGCCGCCCCGAGATCGACTCCGAGAGGATCGCGCTGTTCGGGTACAGCCTCGGTGGCTACCTCGTGGCACGGGCCGCGGCGTTCGAACACCGCATTGCCGCGCTCATTCTCGACGACGGCATCCACGACTTCCACAGGGCCTTCACCGGAGTCCTGCCACCGGCGCTGGCCGCATGGATCGAGGAGGAACGGGACGACGTCGCTGACCCCGTGCTCGGCATGCTCACGGCCGTCAGCACCCAGGTCCGGTGGGCGCTGCGCAACGGCACGTGGGCCATGGGCGCCGCCTCCTTCGCGGACCTTGTCCGCAAGACTCGCAACTACACGCTCGACGGCATTGCGAACAAGATCACCGCACCCACCCTGATCATGGACGCCGAGAACGACCAGTTCCTCAAGGGGCAACCGCACGAGGTGCAGAAGGCTCTCACGAACGCCGACACCACCCTCGTCACCCTCACTGAAAACGAAGGCGCCGGCGAGCACTGCCACATGGGCGCGATGAGCCGAGCCCACCAGACGATGTTCGACTGGCTCGACTCCACCTTCAACCAGACCACCTGACTCAGGGGCATTTCGACAGCGGACACCGCTGGCCAGTGCTCCAGCCCCAAGCGGCGCAGCTTCCTCACGGCGCCGCCCCATCAGCCCGCCCCCTAACAACCCGCTGATACCTGTCAGGCACGAGTCCAACATGACAAACATGCCTGACACTCAATCTGCAAGCCCTTAGATCGAGGGGACCAGGCGCCAGATGCTTTGCCGCGCCGGCTTCGAACTCCTCCGCTACCACCTCGTGCTCAGCTGACAACGACTCAACGTCACCACTGATCACGGAACAGGGCCGTTGAGAGGACACGCCCAGAAATGCCGGCGGCGTTCGATGAAGGAAGCCACGGCCTCGATGAGTTCCCGGCATTCCGAGGACCCAACAGGCAGGGAAAGGGCAATCATCCCGCGCCTGGCCAGGTAGATGCCGGCAGAAAGCATGTCGAAGAAGAACAACTCCTTGAGCTCCTGGTCACCGGCTGCCACGTCGGCTCCGCACCGGACCGTCCGCTCGGTGAAGTGGACGGTCATCAGTGAGCCCAGGCCCGTGAAGACCATGGGCGCCCCGGACTGCTCGCACAGGTGGTTCAGCTCTGTGCGCAGCTGGTCTCCGCGCGCGGTGAGTTGGTCGGCAGCGTCCGGAGTGAATTCGTCGAGTGCCGCAAGCCCCGCGCTCATGCTGAGGACGTTGTTGTTGAAGGTGCCGGCGTGTGCCAGGAATTCGGGTGTCCGCGGATCGTACGCCGCCATGAGCTCCGAGCGGCCTCCGAAGGCGCCGAAGGACAGGCCGCCGCCGAGGTACTTGCCGAGTGTGGTGAGGTCGGCCTGGATGTCCAGCATGCCCTGACGGCCCCCGGCCGCGAGGCGCGAGGTCATGACCTCGTCGAGGATGAGCAGGGCCCCGGATTCCCTGGTGTGTTCGCGCAGGAGCTGTAGGAATTCCGGGTCGGCCGGCACACAGCCTCCGGAGCCGAGCATCGGCTCCACCAGGACGGCGGCGAGGGACCTGCCATGCGCGTCGAGGAGAGCCTCGGTGCCGTCGATGTCGTTGTAGGTGCCGATCACCCACTCGTGGGGGACGTTGGTCGGCCTCGCTCCGCCGGTGAAGGCAATCACGCTGCCGTGGTAGGCGCCGTCGAAGACCAGGATTTTACTCCGGCCGGTCGTTGCGGTGGCTGTTGCCAGTGCGAGCAGGTTGGCCTCGGTACCGGAGTTGGTGAAGCGGACGGAATCGATGGTGGGAAAGCGCTCACAGATCCGAGCCGCGAATCGTGCCTCAAGTTCGTTGTGCCCCGACAACGAGATGCCGTTCGCCAGAGCGGCGCTGACGGCGGAGGCGATGGCCGGGTTGGTGTGCCCGAACAGTCCGGCCGTGAAGTCGCCGAGGAAGTTCACGTATTCGTGCCCGTCCGCATCCCAGAGGCGGCAGTCCTGGCCTCGGGCGACGCGCAGCGGAAACGGGCTGTGGAAGAGCACTGTTCGGGTGTTGCCTCCTGGCATGTGCGCACAGGCTGCGTCGAACTGTTGTTGGCTCTTTGGATTCGCCCGCGTATATGCGTCCCGAGCCTGCTGCAACGCCTCAGCGAGCGCCTCGCGGCTCGGCTCCGCGACGTTCTGGATGGACGTCGTCATCGTTCTTGCCTCCTGGGCCCGGCGCATGCCGCCGGAAAGGGGGATTCCGTGCCGTGAACTGGTCGCCGACGACTGCGATCCCGCCCGCGCCGGCGGGCTCCGTCGCCGTATCGCTCAGTCGATGCCGTGCGGGCGTCATCTGTCACCGTCCAACGAAAGTCGCTGATGTGGAGGGGAGTTGATGTAGCGGGCGGACCTGCATAGCTGAAGCGGGGGACTATCGCGGGGGCTGTCGCCGAAGTGGCCGGAAGCATCTCTTCCGCCCACGTCTTGCGACTTCCGAAGCACCTCGCGCTGTGCCGCCCGGAGCAGCGAACTCAGGTCGACGCCGCAATCGCCGGCGAGTCGCCTGCGCACTTCCTGGTGGATCGTCGGGGCTTGCGCTTGCGGGATATGTACACGGCTACTACCTCCGTCAGAGGCGGTGCGGCGGGCTGTTCAAAGGCGAGGAGGATGGTGGCAATCGATCTGGGCCAGGACTCGACGCGGGCCGTGGAGCTGCTCAAGCCTGACGAGGTGGGTTCCTACGCCGAGGGAGCTCCAGGTGCCAAGGCGACCAGGGCGAGGTCCACGATGGCATTCACGTACTCGGCATCCACGGGTTGGCCCGAGACCAGCAAGCGGTAATGCAGCGGTGCGAAGACGAGATCGAGTGCGGCGTCCGCTGCTACGTCGGTCCTGATGGCACCCGCTTTCTGGGCTTCATGCAGCGCCTGCCGGACCGGTGCGCGGCGCGGTTCGAACCACTGCCCGACCATGGCGCGGGCCAGGTCGGGATCGGTCTGCGCCGCTCCGATCAGCTCCCGGAGACGTGTTCCCGCGGGCCCTTCCACATACAGGGCCCGGAACCCATGGGCGAAGGCGCGTAGTTGCGCGGGGAAGTCCTCGCCTCCGTCCAGGAAGGAGCCGATGTTCGTCTTGTCGAGGAAGACCTCGAAGACAACCGCCGCCTTGGAGGGCCACCAGCGGTAGAGCGTCTGTCGGCCCACGCCTGCCCGGGCCGCGATCGCGCCCATGGTGACCGATTCGTAACCGCCCTCCTCCAGGAGTTCGAAGGTGGCGTCGAGGATGGCCCGCCAGGACTCGTGGCTGCGTCGTGCGGGATCGGGTTCAGCAGGCATGGCCCTACCATACAGGAAGCGAGACGAGGCATCTCGTCTTGCCGTCGCGAACTCCAGGTGCTTAGCTCGGGCCGAGCGCAAGCCTTTGTCCACCCGAGGGGATGGCACCCGATGACGCGCCCCACCCGTCCGGCCTTCACTGTCGACCGCCGACACCGCTGGCGACTGCGTACGCCGGACGGCGACCCGTTCCTGTCGGTGGGCATCGTCCATGCCGACGACACCAACCTGCGCTATCCGCACAATCTCGCCATCTACCAGTCCCGGTACGGGGGTTCGCGACAGCGGTGGCTGCAGGAGGGCCTCGTTCGCGACCTGAAGGACTGGGGATTCAACACCCTGGGCTGGACGTCGGAGTACGTCAGCGGCACGGGTCTCGCCGTGGAGGGCGTTCCCATCGATCTGGGCCATTCCGAGGGCCTGTCGCCCGAGGAACTGGCCGGCGCCGGCATCCCCTACACACTGTCGCTGCGTGCGGTCGAGATCGAGTACTGGAACGGCTTCCCCGCCTATCGCGACCCCCGCGAGCCCGCGTTCGCCCAGTGGTGCGATCACCTCGCCAGGACGGTGTGCCGCCCGGACGACCCGAACCTTCTGGGCTACTTCCTCGTCGACGCACCCTGTTGGAACCGCCATCCCGCCGGCGCAGGGTATCCGGCCTCCGAACTCCCGGCGATCGCCGAGGCCTACTACCGCATCACCACCGAGGCGATCCGACGACACGACCCGAACCACCTGATCCTGGGCGACCGTTACGGCACCCGGGCTGGCGTGCCCGAGGTCGTGCTCGACGCGATGGCTCCCCACGTCGACGTGTTGTCGGTGCAGACCTTTCCGGGACCGGACCCCGCGAGCCTGGACGCGGCCCTGGAACAGATCGGCCGCTGGCACGAGCGGACGAACCGCCCCGTCCTGATCGCCGACACCGGCAACTGGTGCCCCACGGTGATGAGCCCCGAGCGCACGGGGTCCGCGCGCGACCAGCGCGAACGCGGTGCCGGGTACACCGCTTCCGCGGAGGCGTTCGCGGCGCGCCCATGGTGCCTGGGCTGGCACTGGTGCGGCTGGCTGGAGAACCCGCAACGCGGCTTCGGACTCAAGGACCCGTGGGACGAGCCCTACAGGGATCTCACCGACCAAGTCACCGAGACCAACCGCCACCTGCAGGAACGGGCCAATCACGACGAGAGCGACCGGACCGCTCCTTCCACACCCCTCCGATGACCACGCAGGGGCGGGCCGCCTCCTGGGGGCGCCCTGGCCAATGCGCCCCTGAACAACGCGCTCCCCGCCGATGAGGTCGCAGGGCCCGGGGGCGGTCGTGGGCAGCTTGACGAGGAGGCACCGGATCCGGTTCGGCGGACCAGCGCCGCCTGACGCTGACCCGCTGTCCGCATCGGCGCGGGCAGCAGGTCTGGTTCCGCACGGTAGACCGCGGCGTACGGGAACTCGGCCTGGACCGGCTGGGCTCACGCGGCGTTCGCGTTCGGCCTCCACACCCGCGCGGTCGTGGGCTGACATCTCAGGCATCCGAGTGATGGGCACCCCGAACCCAGAAAGGCACGATGCCTCTATGCATCACGTTGTGGCCAGGCTCGACGCTCTCGACCCGGAAGCGGGCGCAGCGATTCGAGTCATCGGGCGATTCGACGAACTCGTAGCGGGCCGCGCGGGGCTGGAGCCGATCCTCGCCGCGGTGGCGGGACTGACCGGCTCGCCTGCGCGTCTGATCGATGCGCGCCTCCGCGTCGCCCTGCGCGCGGACGTGGAGGGGCGCGTCGCGAGGGCGCGTGGTCCGGCCGATCCTCGTTGGCCGGCGGCGCCGCTGGAGCCGGCTGGCGCACCCGCCTTGTGGCTCGAACACCTCGGCCCGCCCTCCTTGCTGGCGGGCATGGTCCTTGACCGGGGCGCCTTCGCCGCCCGAGAGGTACTGCGCCGCACCCGCGGCGTGTCACGTATGGCCCCGGCGACCTTCCCCGACGATCCCGCCGCTGTCGAGGTACTGCTCGACAGCGATGCGAGCGACGACGATCGGCGGCACGCGGCAGGGCTGCTGGACCTGCCGGAGGACGCGATGGCGCGGGCGGTCGCTCCCGCTGACGGAGCCGCGACGATCGTCACTGCCGACAATGCCTCCAACGACGGCACGGCGCGTCGGTGGGAGGGCATCGGACGGGTCGGCTTCGGCCCGATCGTGACTTTGCTGGACCTGCCGCGCTCGTGGGCCCAGGCGCGCACGGCCTTGCGCTTCGCGGCGCAGGGCACGGACGACGATCCGGGGCCGAGCACGGTCTACGCCGATGCGCTCGGCGCCGTGATGCTGCTGGCGGGCGGGCTCGACCCGGCTTCGCCGCCCGCTGACGTCCGTGCACTGGAGCGAGCGGCCCGATCCGGTCCCGGCGTGCTGCGCACCCTGGTGGAGTTCACCTCGCACGCCAGCCTCCGACTCTCGGCGGCAGCGCTCTACCTCCACCACTCCACGCTCACCGACCGGATCGCGGCCATCGAACACGACCTCGGCTTCCCCGTCCGCGACCCCCAGGGCCGGCTGCGGGTACAGACCGCGCTCGCCGTGCGGCGCCTGCTGCTGCACCCGGCCGACTGACCGTCTTGACTCCTGCTGCGTAACGGCTGGTCTTGCCAGGTCGCGGACCGACGCGCGATCGAGCGGGACGAGGATGCGGTGGGCGGGTGGATCAAGGGGCGTCCCTGCCGCCCTCCGCGCCCGACCTCAACCCTGTCGAGGTGTCTGCTCCCCGCTGTCTGCGGCGGGGCTGGCCCTCCCGCGTCGCTTTCAGCACGCCAGAACACCTCGTCCAGCGCATCCGGCGCGGCCCGCGCCACGTCCAGTACCACGGCGACCTCACAGGCGGCTACCTCATCGCAACGGGCCTGATCCTCAGCACATGACCACCACGAGGACGCGTCCAACCTCGTAGGCCCAACGATGGGGATTGGGCGACACAGCTGGCCATCACGCAATGATCAGCACTGAATGGGCAATGCCGTGTCATATTGCCCATATAATCCCTCTGTAAAAGGAAATGTCATGGCGGGCAAGCCCAGCATTGTCTTCGCTCACGGGCTCTGGGCGGATGGGTCGTGCTTCAACAAGCTCATCCCCACGCTCCAGGCTGAAGGGCACGAGGTTTTCGCCTCACAGCACGGCCTCGACTCGCTCGAAAGCGACGTCGCGTGCGTCAACTTCACGCTCAACCACGTCCCCGGCCCGATCGTCCTCGTCGGCCACTCCTACGGCGGGACCCTGATCACCAAAGCGGGTACCCACGACCGCGTCGGAGCCCTGGTGTACATCGCCGCGCTCGCCCCGGACGAGGACGAGACGTCGCAGCAACAGCAGGACAAATTCCCCCGCACGCCCATCTTCGAGCACGTCGACGTCGCTGACGGCCGCGTGTGGCTCAAGCCCTCGGGCGTCCCGCACTTCTGCGGCGACCTCCCGGAAGCAGAGCAGAAGCTCGTCCTCGCTACGGGCGCTGTGCCCGTGGCGGACCTGTTCAACCAGCAGGTTCCCGGCACTGCCTGGCGGACGAAGCCAAGCTGGTACATCGTCGCCAACAACGACCACACCGTGCACCCCGACCTGGAGCGGTCCGCCGCCGAGCGCATGGGCGCCACCATCCGTCCCGTGGACAGCAGCCACGTTCCCATGCTCTCGCATCCCGACTTCGTCCTCGATGTGATCCGTGAGGCCGCGAAGTCCCTCAACGCCTAGGCCGAGCCGACAACGACCGGCCGCAGCGCAACACGCAAGGAGGCGGCCCCGGACCGACCGGGCCGCCTCCTTGCAACGACCTCGCGCTGTCAAGCTCAGTAACGGCGGATGACCGGCAGGGTCACTCGGCTGGGATATTCCGCGCCGCGGTGGACCCGGTTGACCGCGACGGCCATCTCGGCAAGGTGCTCCTGCGCGATGACCTTGCCGGTGTTGGAATTACGGTCGTAGCGCGGGAAGTTACTGCTGGAGACCTCCACCATGATCTGGTGGCCCGGCAGGAAGACGTTGGCCGTGGCGATCAGATCGATCGCGATCTCGTACACCGTGTCCGGGGTGAGGGGCTCGGGCTCCGTGAGTGAGTTCCGGTAGCGCATGCGTTGAATCCCCTCGCACAAGATGATCGCGCGGCCGTCCGGATGCACGTCGACGAGCTTCGCCGTGAAATCCGTGTCGGGCGCCGAGGAGCTGACGAACAGCGTGGCCGTGACGGGTCCCGTGACCTCCAGGGACTCGTCCAGCACGTCGGAGACGAACACGAGCACATCGTCGCGATCGTGCACCGGCCGCTGGTCGGCAGGGCCGTCGTAGCCGCCCATGTTCATCATCGTGCCGCCCAGAGAGGGTACGGGCCGGCGAGGGTCGTAGAGGTAGGTGTCGACGAACTCGTCCGTCGGCTCGGCCGGCGAGAGTGCGCCCGCGCCGCCCGCGGTGTTGGCCGGCCCGGCGCCGCGCAGGTAGTAGGACGTGTACTCGGTGTCCGGCAACGGCCAGTCCGGCTCGTCGCGCCACTGATCGACGCCCATCACGAACAGGCGCACCGGTTCCCGGCCATCCAACGCGTCCGCCTGCCTCTTCAACCACCGGTCGAAGAAGGCGATCTGCGGCTCGGTCAGCAGCGCGGCATCCGCGCTCGCCGTGATCCCGAAGCCGCGGTCGGGAAAGTATCCGAGGAACCCGCTGGCGTTGTGGCTCCACGGACCGACGATCAACCGTTGGCCCGAGCGTGCCTGCTCCGATCCGGCGTGCGCCTTCATCTCGGTGTAGGCCCGCAGGGTCTCACCGATGAACACGTCGTACCAGCCGCCGATGTGCAGCGCCGGCGTCGTGATCGACTCGACCGCGTCCAGCGCGGCAACCTGCTCCCAGGCTTCATCACGGCTGGCATGCCCGATCGCGATGTCGGCGATCCACGGCAGGTACTTGCTGATCAGCGGGTGCTCGGCAACCGGGGTGTGCTCGGTCAGCAGCGTGCGGTCCGCCAAGGACGCGGCCAACTGCGGGATGTTCAACCCCGCGTCGCGTCCCTCAGCAACGGCGCGCCGGGCCTCGTTGAGGGACATCATCGTCGCCCAGGCGAGCGTCGTGTCCAGCGACATGGCGCCACCGGGGGAGTGCCACGGCGCCCGGTAGAGGTCGGCGGAGGTCACCGCGGGAGCGATCGCCTTGAGCGCGGGCACGCCGGTCGCGGCGGCCTGCCACTGCACGAAGCCGAGGTAGGAAGGCCCCCACATGCCCACGTTGCCGTTGCACCATTCCTGAGCCGCCAGCCACGAAATCGTGTCGGCGCCGTCCGCCGCGTCGTGGACGTGGGGGACGAAGATCCCGTCCGAACCGAAGGTTCCCCGACAGTCCTGAAAGGCCACGGCATACCCGGCGCGCATCATCGCGAACAAGTTCGGTGAGGTGCCACCCAACTGCCCGATCGTCTCCTTGCTGTAGGGCGTACGCACCAGCAGCACCGGCACCGGCTCCGGTGTCATCGGCCGCCAGACGTTGGTCGACAGCTCGGTACCATCCGTCATCCGTACCGGAACGTCGAAAGCGACATCGAACCGCATCGTTCACCTGCCTGTCTCATACCGTCTCAAGTATCCGGACCCGTTGAGCAGGCAGGCTAGGCGAGAGCACCCTTGCCAGGTGGTGGGAATCTCCCGCCATTTGGCGAGCGACGAGTCGCGCGGGCGAAGCCAAGTGCCTTGCGTGAGGCGTGCCCTCGGCTGCCGGAGTGGGCACCGGAGCACGCACCCCTCGGCCTCCGGTCGCGCCGCATCAGCTGCGCCACGCGCGCGAGACCTCGGGCCCCTCGCATGGAGCAGTGCGCGCACCTCGACCAGCGCGACCCCGCCCAGCTCGGCCGCATACGGCAACTGGCAACCGAAGCCGACGTGTTCACCACCACCTGGCGTCCGGACGTCAACGATCGGTTCGGCCTGACCCCCGCCGAGCTCGCGGCCGGGAGTGCGCACGGCATCGTGTACATGAGCGCCAACGCCTACGGCCACCAGGGCCCTTGGGCCCGCCGGCCAGGATTCGACCAGAACGGACAGGTCGCTTCCGGCTTCGCCGCACGCGAGGGGGCGCCGGGGCACGGACGGTCACGTTCGACACGTCCTACGGCGCCGTCGCCAACCTCGCCCCGCCGTTGAACTTCTCCAACCTGCCTCTGCCGCGCGCTGAGCGACTCGTCCCCTACGGTGCGGATCCGGCGACCTGGAAGCCTCGAACCAGCTGACGGCATCGACGATGGAGCACCGTCGCCGACTTGTCGATCTTCCCGTCAGTCCTGGACCGCGGGGCGTACGACACGCTCGTCGACTGGGAACGCATCCTCTTCGTTCTGCACACTCCCGAGGCTGGTTCTTCCGGTGCAGCATGTTGGGTGTGGATCCAGGCGCGACGGCGGTCGTGCGCTTTCCTGCCCCCTTGGGCCTGCCGCTCAAAACTGCCGAGCGTCGAGGCAGACGGACCTTGTCCGTAGGGCTCCCGTGGCGGCCGTTCGTGATTCAGACCTGGTTGTTCCACATGCGGAACATGGTGCACGTGGCGTTCTGGTCGAAGGTCACGGTCCAGAGGTTGGCGAAGGTGCCCAGGTCCTTGTAGCGGCCGAGGCCTTCGATCGCGGCGGTGTCGCCGTTGAGGGTGAGGAGCGACCACTCGAATTCCCAACCGCCCTCCTGCCACGGTGTGCGACCGAGCCAGCCGTCGATGATCGCCTCGCGGCCGACCCAGGCGGTCTCGTAGGGCCATTCGTGGTACTCGGCCCGCGGGGTGAACAACGCGGCGATGTCCTTCTTGCTGTTGGTGGTCCAGGCCCGCACGTATCCTCCGACCCAGTCGCGCACCTGCTGTTCGGTCACCATCGGTGCTGCCTTCCGCGACGCATGTACGGGTCCTTCAGCCTTGGGCCGTGGGCCGGACGACGAGTTCGTTGACGTCCACGTCGGCTGGTTGGGTGATGGCGTAGTGGACAGCTTCGCCGATCGCGGCGGCGGGGATCGCGATGCCCATCTGTCCCTCCACCGCGCCCTTGACCGCACTGTCGCCGATGGACCCGGTCAGCTCGCTGCGGGTCAGGCCCGGGCTGATCACGGTGACCCGCAACTCCCGGCTCTCCTGGCGCAGTCCCTCCGACAGGGCGCGGACGGCGTGCTTGGTGGCGCTGTAGACGGCCGCGGTCGGGTCGACCCTCAGTCCGGAGACGGAGGAGACGTTCACGATGTGTCCGCTGCGCTGGGCCTGCATGAGCGGCAGGACGGCGGCGATGCCGTGCAGGACCCCGCGCAGGTTCACGTCGATCATGCGGTTCCACTCGTCGACCCGCAGTGCGTCCAGACGCGACAACGGCATGACGCCGGCGTTGTTGACCAGGACGTCGACGCGTCCGTACCGGTCGTGGGCGGCTGCGACGAAGGACCGCACGCTGGTCGGGTCGGTCACGTCCAGGGCGTGCGGGACGGCGCTGCCCGCCCGGGCCCCGATGTCCTCGGCGAGGGCTGCGAGGCGGTCGGTGCGACGCGCCCCGAGAAACAGGTGGTGGCCCGCGGCGGCGAGCCGTCTGGCGGTGGCCTCGCCGATGCCGCTGCTGGCCCCGGTGATCAGGACCACCTTCGGAGCGACTGTGGGGGACGGGTGGGACATGTTCTTCCCTTCGAGGTGTGAGGCGTCGACCGAGGCATGGTGCGTCGGCCGGTGCTGCCAGGATGCGGGCGATCGCGCGCAGGGGGCAGGACGGGTCTTCCTGGGTGCGGTGCTCCTAGGAACCGCCGCGTACGATCCAGGGGTGAGCGGCAACGAACTGGGGCAATTCCTGCTGGCGCGACGCTCCCGGCTCAGCCCGGCCGACGTGGGCCTGCCCCGGTCCCGGGGACGCCGGGTCAGCGGGCTGCGGCGCGAGGAGGTGGCCGTCCTGGCGGGGGTCAGCGCGGACTACTACGCCCGTCTGGAACAGGGTCGCGAGCGGCATCCCTCCGGTCAGGTCGTCGATGCCCTCGCGCGAGCCCTGCACTTGGACGCCGATGCCTGTTGGCACGCCTACCGCCTGGCCGGGTTGGTGCCGGCGCCCCGTACCTCGTCCGCGTGCGAGGACCAGGTCGCGCCGGAACTGCTGCGGCTGATGGACGCCTTCCCCGCGGCGGTGGCCTACGTGATCAACCGACGCCTGGACGTGCTCGCCTCGAACGCCTTGGCCGATGCCCTGCTCTCCCCGCTCGCGGACCCGCGCTGCATGGCCCGTTCCCTGTTCTGCGACCCCGCAGCCCGGGAGTTGTTCGCCGACTGGCACACAGTGGCCTGTGACACCGTCGCCGCGCTGCGGCTGGCCCACGGCCACGAGCGGCACGACCCCCACATGTCGGCCCTGATCGATGGCCTGCGCGCGGAGAGCGAGGAGTTCGCGGCGCTGTGGAGCCGCCAGGACGTCGCCCGCCTGGGCAGCAAGACCAAGACCTTCCGCCATCCGCAAGCGGGCCTCCTGACCCTCGTCTACCAGACCTTCGAGGTACAGGACGCACCCGGCCAGTGCCTGTTGGTCGGCACCGCGGAGCCCGGAAGCCCTGACGCCCACCGCCTGGCCCTGCTCGACGCCCACGGCGCGGGGGGCGACCAAGGCGTCGTCGCGGGGCAGCGGTAGCGGCAACCGCAACGGAAATCCTCGGGGGCTTGCCGCGGGTAGTCGTAACCATTAGAGTTACGACATGGATGGAGGTGAGGGGCTACGTGAGCGCCAACAGTAGATTGACCGTCGCCGCACACGCCCTGACCTGGATCGGGCTGTATCAGCGCCGCGGCCACGAGGTCGCCACGTCCGAACAGATCGCGACGAGCGTCAACACCAACCCGGTGGTGGTCCGCCGCCTGCTGGGCCAACTGCGCAAGGCCGGCCTGGCCGACTCGCGCAGGGGTGCCGGTGCCGGCTGGACGCTGTCACGGGACCTCTCGGCGATCACCCTGCTCGACGTCTACGAGGCGGTGGAGTCAGGGCCGATCTTCGCCCTCCATTCCGCCACGCCCGACCCCGAGTGCGTCGTCGGTCACGGCATCACGCCGGCGATGACCGCCGTCTACGAAGGGGTTGAGGCGACCCTCCGCAAGGAGTTGACGAGAACCACCCTCGAAGACGTACTGCGCGACGTCCTGAAGGCCACCTAGTTCCGCTCATCACACCCTGTCGGCGCCGGGAACTCCCGTGCCGCTTCCTGCGCCCCAAAATGTAACAAGAACAGTTACGTCAAGGATTCGGAGAACGTCATGGGACAGCTGGACAACAAGACCGCCCTCATCACCGGGGCCTCCACCGGCATCGGCCTGGCCATGGCCCGCCGGTTCGCCGCCGAGGGGGCGACCGTCTACCTCACCGGCCGCCGCAAAGCCGAGCTGGAGGCCGCCGTCGAACAGGTCGGCGACCGAGCCATCGGCATCCGAAGCGACGTGTCGCAACTCGACGACCTCGACCGGCTCTTCACCGAGATCACCGAGCGCAGCGGTCAACTCGACATCGTCGTGGCCAACGCCGGCGTCGGCGACTTCGGCCCGCTCGGGGAGATCACTGAGGAATCGTACGACCGCACCACGGCAATCAACCTCAAGGGCACCGTCTTCACCGTCCAAAAGGCGCTCCCGCTGCTGTCGGCCGGCGCTTCGGTGATCCTGCTCTCCTCCAGCGCGGCCCTGCGCGGCGCCCCGGGCCTCGGTGTCTACGCCGCCACCAAGGCCGCAATCCGCAGCCTCGCCCGCACCTGGGCCGCCGAACTCGCCGACCGCGGCATCCGCGTCAACGCCCTCACCCCCGGCCCCGTCACCACCCCCGGCGCCGACGAACTGCGCGCCGCCTTCCCGCAAGACGGACAGGCCGCCGAGCCCGCCGCTCCAACCCCGCTCGGTCGAGCGGGGCGTCCCGACGAGGTCGCCGCCACCGCCCTCTACCTCGCCGGAGACCAGAGTTCCTTCACCACCGGCGCGGAACTGTTCGTCGACGGCGGCGCCACCCAGCTCTAGCCGGAGCACCGGACCGCATCCCTCACCGACCCCAGCACGATCGAGACCCACGCCGAACTGCTGCGCGACACCGCGGTCGCCGCCGACGGGGACCTGTTCGGTCCCTGGCGGCGGGGGCCGTGCAGCAAGTGACGGTTACGGGCTTCGCCGCGGTTGCACCAGGCCGATGACAGAACCCGAGAGGACCGCCGTTGCGCGCGGCCCTCGGAATCTGATCGCACTGTCGGGGTAGCGCCGAGGTAAGCCCAAAAGCCGCCAGTTCTTGATCTTGGTGGGTCTTTTCAGCTCCCGGCGTGAGCCCCGAGACCGTTGACGCGGTTCTCGTACTCGCGGCGGGCCTTGCGCTGGGCCGGGACCGCCGGGGTGCCGTCGAGGACCTGGCAGCGGTCGAGGAGTTGGCGATGAACCGCGGGTACGGCAGTGACGCGCAGGGTGTAGCCCTGGCCGCGCCGTACGGCCTGGCCCTCGTCGAGCGCGGCTCGCTCGGCGTTGTCCAGCTCGGCGGCGCGGAGGAAGTCGGCGACCTTGCCCGGCATGTCGAGGACGATCTGCGTTTCCGGGGCCGGGGCCCCTGGGTCGGCGGCCGTGTAGTCGGGCAGGAGGTCGGCGACGGCGGTACGGATGGCGCCGCGGCTGACCTGGTGGGCGCGGGCAAGGGCCGCGATGGACTGGCCGTCCAGGTACGCGGTGCGCACGTCGTCGGTCTTGTCGGCCGGGATGGCGGGGCGGCGCCCGCCTTTGTTGCCCTTGGCCTCGGCGGCCCGCAGCCCGTCGTAGGTCAGCTCTCGCTGGAGTTCGCCGGCGGCCGCGAGGGTCTGCACCATGAACTTCACGGTGGACAGCAGCTCTCCGGTGCGCGGGTGGCGGGCGGTGAGGTCCATCGCGGAGAACGCGCCGTCGTGGATGCGCAGGGCGAGACGGTCACGGTGCAGGATGTCGAGGACGTCGAGAATATGGCCCGTGCCCCGTACGAGGCGGAACATCTCGGAGATGTGCACGGTGTCGCCAGGCCGCGCGTACGCGAGGAGGTCGCCGAACTTCGGGCGCTCCAGCGGGTGAAGGCGACTGGAGGTGCCGGGCTCTTCCTCGAAGACGACGGGGTCCTCGATCCCGGCCTCGTCCAGAACGAGGTTCTGGCGGTCGGTCGACTGCTGGTCGGTCGACGCCCGCTTGTAGACCAGATTGGCCACGCTGTCCTCGCTTCTGTCGGCGCATCGGACCTCACCTGTCATCTAACCCTGTCGTCAACCGCCATCGGATCTCATTGGACCTGAGCAGTCGTCAGGCCCAGGAATCACCGGGTTCATTGGACGCCCGCGGCGGCTGTCGTCATTCGATCGTTTGACGACAGGCAGCGGCTGCGTCAGACCAGTCAGGCAGGGGGACAGTCGAGGGCGGAGCTCCCGACCAGGTCCATCTACTCCTTCTTGCTAAGTACCGGTAGTCAGCGTTACGGTCTACCGGTACTCAGTAGCACTGAATACCTCGGGAAGGATGTGCCCCATGGCCAAGCTGCTGACGGAGATGCTCAAGGGCACGCTGGACGGCCTCATCCTCGCGTCCCTGTCCGGCCGGCCCGCGTACGGCTACGAGATCACCGCACGGCTGCGGGAACAGGGCTTCTCCGACATCGCCGAAGGCACCATCTACGCGCTGCTCCTGCGGATGGAAAAGCGCGGCCTGGTCGACGTGGAGAAGGTGCCCTCCGAGAAGGGCCCGCCGCGCAAGGTGCACTCCCTGAACGCGCAGGGGCGGGAGTACCTCGAAGAGTTCTGGAGGACATGGAGCTTCCTCACAGAACGACTGGAACAGCTCCGTGAAGGGGGAAAGTAACCATGTCCGAGGTTGAAAAGAGCGGTTTCCTCTCGAAGGTGATCGGGCCCAAGAAGCGCTGGCGTGCGTACAAGGCGCGCGTCAGGACGCTTCCCGCGAACCACCGGACCGCGGTCGAGGCGATCGAGAAGTACTTGATGCACTTCGTACCGATCGATGAAGACAGCAATGCGTCGATGTTCGAAGACCTCGCCGACCTGTTTGAGCAGGCTGCGGCGGATGGCACACCGATCCGCGAGATCGTCGGAGAGGACCCGGTGGAGTTCGCCGAGGCGTTCGCACAGAACTACTCCGAGGGCGGTTACGTGCCCGCCCGCGCACGGACCCAGCTGACCGACGACATCGAGCGTGCCGCCGCCGGTAACGAGGCCGGAACCGAGGACAAGACGGCCTGATCACGCCGCAGCACATCGCCCTCCAAGGGCCGAGCACCACTTTCATCGACCGCCTGCCCCGCACGGCCGCCGGCCAACGACCGGCCGGCGGCCTCCCGCGCATGCCCGCGGCACCGTCGAGACCGACAAAGCGCGCAAGGAGATACATGATGGGAAACGGCAACAACGGCTTCTCCGAAGCAGGGCTCCGCAGGCTGCGCGAGGTGCTGGAACGGCATGTGGAGTCCAAGAAGATTCCCGGGCTCGTTGCCCTGGTCGGCCGGGGCGAGGAGACCCATGTCGAGGCGATCGGGACAATGCGCCATGACGACGGCACCCCCATGCGCCGGGACACCATCTTCCGCATGGCATCCACGACCAAGCCCGTCGCGGTCGCCGCGACCATGGTTCTGCTGGACGAGTGCCGGCTGCGACTGGACGACCCGATAGACCAGTGGCTGCCCGAACTCGCCGACCGGCGGGTCCTCAAGCGCGCAGACGGCCCGCTGGACGAGACCGTACCGGCGCGGCGTCCGATCACCGTACGCGACCTGCTCACCTCGACCTGCGGCCTCGGACTGGACATGACGGCGATGGGCTCCCCGATGATGGGCGCGTACTTCGAGCAGAGGGTCTACGGCGAGAACGGATGGATGCTGCCGGCCGTGGAGCCGGACGAGTGGATGCGCCGCCTGGGCGCACTTCCGCTGATGTACCAGCCCGGAGAGCGGTGGCTGTACAACGTCAGCGACGACGTGCTGGGCGTGCTCGTCGCCCGAGTGACCGGCCAGTCCTTCGAGGCGTTCCTGCGCGAGCGCATCTTCGACCCGCTGGGCATGAAGGACACCGGCTTCCACGTGCCCGCCGACAAGATCGACCGGCTGCCGCCCCTCTACGCCCCCGATCCGCAGACCGGCGAGTTCACGGTGGAGGACCCGGCCGCAGGGGGACACCACAGCAAGCCCCCAGCGTTCCAGTCCGGCGGCGGTGGACTCGACTCCACCGTCGACGACTACCACGCCTACTTCCGGATGCTGCTCAACCACGGAATGCACGGCACCGAACGGATCCTGTCCCGGCCCGCGGTCGAGCTGATGACCACCAACCGCCTCACACCGGAGCAGACGGCCGCCCTGCAGTCCTGGGCCCGCAGCGTCGTCCACCTGTCACATGGTCAGGGGCAGACCGGTGGCTGGGGCTTCGGGATGACGGTGCGCACCTACCGCGGCGACTACGCGCCGATTGGTCAGTTCGGCTGGGACGGCGGAGCCGGCACCACGACATACGCCGACCCGCACAACCAGCTCGTCGGCATCTTGCTCACCCAGACCGGGATGTCCACCCCGGACTCGGCACGGGCCATGCAGGACTTCTGGACCACCCTCTACCAGGCCATCGACGACTGACCTGCCTACCTGGCCAAGGCCGGTCCGGCAACGGAACGGTTTGAGGTGCTTGGTCATCGGCATGGTCGTTGGCGGCCGTCGGCAGCGGCGTGACGTTCTTGGAGACCTCGTTGAGGGCGTGCAGGCTGCACGCCAGCGCGAGCACGTGGCCTTCGTCCTGTCCAAGGTCGGTGGCGTCGACGCTGGTCCAGCGTCCGTACTGTTCAGCGGGCATGCGCGGGTCCTTCGGTGCTCAGGCGGCCGTGCCGAAACCCTCGGCGTGCAGGTCCTGGTCGCGGAGCTGGGTGAAGTCGACGTCGAGCTTGGGGTCGTATGCCTCGGGCTGGATGCCGAGTTCGTGGGTGGAGTACTCGCCGAATCGTTTGATGTGCTCGGTCAGGTATGGCGAGATGTGCGCCAGGTCTTCCGGGTCGATCTCCCATCCCTCCTCCAGGAGCTGGCGGACGATCTCCGCGATGTCGAGGGCGTTGTGAAGGATGACGGCGTTGGTGAGCAGGGCGTTGAACTTCATCGCCTTCTCCTGCTCGATGGGGTCGTTGTCGGCGAGGACGCCTTGGTTGCCGAAGCCGACCCACTGGGAGAACCGGTTGAACGACTCGACCTTGTTCGTCGCCGCGGTCACCCGCCGGCGAAGCAGCGCATCGGAGAGGTAGCGCAGCAGCTGCACGGTGCGGATCACGCGGCCGACCTCGCGGAACGCGGTGTAGGTGGAGTTCTTGTACGAGCCCGACCGCAGCCGCTTCAGCAGCGTGGAAGAGGAGATCGCGCCCTCGCGCACGGACACGGCCACCTTCATCAGGTGCCGGAACTGGGACTCGATCAGGTCCCAGTCGATGACGTTCTTGCCCGGCTCGCCGAACAGGGAGTCGATGTGGACGTACTCGCTCTGCTTGGACGGGCGGTAGAAGGTCAGGCCCTTCCAGTTCCTGATCCTGGGCATCAGGTCGAAGCCCAGCAGATGCGCCAGGGCGAAGACCGGCACGCTCTGGCCCTGGGTGTCGGCGTGCACGGTGGTCGGCTTGACCTCGGACGTGTTCTTGAGGAGGCCCTCGATGATGTAGACGGCCTCCCACACCCCGCACGGGATGAAGTGTGTGAACAGCGCGATGTAGGTGTCGGAGATGTGGTGGTAGGCGATCCCGCCCGCCTTGCCGTACCTGACGCTCGTCTCGGCGAGCAGGTTGTTGAGGTAGGTGTCCATGTGGGTGCCGTCCGCCGCCACGGCGGTGCCGTCGCCCCACGCCTGGGAGATGTCCAGGCGGGCGCCGCACCGTCAGTAGAGAGCGTTCCGCACCGACGCCTGGACGCGGCCGGCGCCGCAGCCCCGCGAACCCGCCGAAGCTCTCCACGGCCTTGGTGACGGCCCCCAGGCCGCCGGCCTGCACCAGCTGGCCCTGCGACCGAGTTGGCCACCGAGGTCGGCATGGAGCAGTCCGCCTGCTCCCACCAGCTGCGTCTGCTGCGTAACCTCGGCCTCGTCGTCGGCACCCGCAAGGGCCGCTCGGTGGTCTACTCGCTCTACGACAACCACGTCGCCGAACTCCTCGACCAAGCCATTTACCACATACCCCCACCGGTGTGCCGTCGGCCGTGATCAGGACGGCGGTATGGCCTTCGTCCTCCAGCTGGGCGGCGACCGCGGTGGCCGGGTGCGTGCTGCCGGCCAGCAGCCGGGCCCCCGCGTGGACGTCGACCTCGATGACCTGGCTCGCGCCGAGGTGGGCGATGAACAGCAGGCCGCGGCCGGGGTCGAGGCTCGCGTAGTCGAGGCGGGAGTTGTCGCCGGGCAGGGCGATCTTGGCTACCTGGCGAAGCGGCAGTGCCACCTTGGGTGGCTCGCTGTCGCGGGTGAGCAGAACACCGGCCACCGCGGCGGCAACGGCGAGGAGCACTGCGGCGGCGAGGGCCAGCAGGGCGCGGGGGCTGAGGCGACAGGTCATGTGGGGAGCTTTCCGGGGTTGGAGATCAGGGCGGAGAGAGCGAGGAGGCGTCAGAGGATGACGCCGGCTTGTGGTGCGGAGCAGGCGGCCGACGCCGCGGGCGGCGATCTGACCGACGCTCTTCCGCCGAACGGATCACCGCCCGCCGCCTCCACCGCTATGGAGGCGGACGACCGGCCACTCAGTTCAGGTGGCGTTGGGCGAGCAGGGGCGCGAGGGCGGTCAGGGGCGCGCAGCGGGCGCCGGTGCGGGTCGGCCGTGCGCCGAGCGCGTCGAGGCCGTGGCCGATCCGGCTCCGGCCGGTCACGACGTGGGAGCCGGCGCGGCCGCGCATGAGCTGCATCTCTTCTTCGCTCCGACGCGGGAGGAGGCCGCGTCCGCCGAGGCCGGTGCCGTTCAGGGTGCCGGCGAACACTTCGTCCCCGGCCTCCTTCGCCACGGGCAGCGGTTCGCCGGTGATGGTGGCCTGGTCGACCTCGCTCGCCCCGCCCAGTACCCGGCCGTCGGCGCCGATGCGCTCACCGGGCCGTACCAGAATCGTGTCCCCCACGCGCAGTTGCCCGGTGGGGACGGTCTCCTCGCCGCCGTCGTCAAGCAGTCGGGTGGCGGTGGCAGGGGCCAGGTCGAGCAGGCCGCGTACGGAGTCGGCCGTGCGGGCGGTGGCGATCGCCTCCAGCGCGCCGGAGGTGGCGAAGATGACGATCAGCAGCGCACCGTCCAGCACCTGCCCGATCGCTGCCGCCCCGAGCGCGGCGACCACCATCAGCAGGTCCACGTCCAGCGTCTTCTCCCGCAGGGCCTGCAGGCCGGCCCAGCCGGGCTCCCAGCCGCCGGTGACGTAGACGGCCGCGAACAGCGGCCCCCACGACCAGGCGGGAGCGCCGGTCAGGTACAGCGGCAGTGCGATCAGGAACAGGGCCAAGGCTGCCGCCGCCCAGCGGGCCTCGGGCAGCGCGAAGATCCGGGTGCGCCGTCGGGGCGCCACCGCATCGCGGGCACGCGGGCACGCTTCCGGCCGACGCGTGAGCCGGGGCGGAGCGTGCGGGCAGTGCCTACTGCCGCCAGACGCAGTGAAGCGCGAGGGCGAACCGGCCGCCCGGGGAGCCTTTGCCGCCCGGCGGATCACCAGGAGCGGTAATGCCTGGGCCGCAGGGAGCCGGCGCGCCGGCCGGGATCAGGGCATGGCCGTCGTCGCCCGGCTCAAGGACGAGGTCATCGGTCGAAACGGACCGCGGCCGATCAGCGGCGTGATCGATGTGCCCGCCCGCCTGGTGATCGTGCTCGGGGGCCGGGACGTCTGCTCCGCCATGGCCGCCCTCCGCGCCGTGGTGCGCGGCTACCGCTTCGACGCCGTCCAGGTGCGGCCCTTGGAAAGAGGCACCGTGCACCGCGCCCGCGAGGTGGACGACGACGATCACGACGAGACCGAGCAGCAGGCCCACCCGGCCCGAACGCCCGGCGGTCCTCGCCCTGATCCGTACACCGATCACAGGCGCAGAGTATTCGATCAAACACCGTGAGTCACATTCGAGCGCGCGGGGAATGGCCGGACGCAGCGCGCCCGTTGCGCCATCACTTGCCCGTCCGCACGTTGATGCCCACGATCCGGGCTGCCTCCGCGTACCCCACACCTTGATCCACCAGCTGAAGGTAGACCCGGCGTTCTTCCGTCAAAGCACGGATCCCCCCCCCAGTTGACCGAGCGGTCCCGGACCTTGAATTCCACCGCATCCCCTGAGCTGGCGCGTTGCGACGATCACTAGAACTCAAGGAGGACAGGGGCCGTCATGAACGGGCGCGCGTTGAGGTCCCGTGTCGGGGGTGTCATCGGATGGAGACCGGACTGGGTTCGGGGCCGCTACGGCGGCCTGGACCGGGTGTAACTCGGGTCCCACGGTTCGGGCGAGCCGGGCGCCCATCCGTAGTGCAGCTTCCGGGCCCACCATGTCAGTTCTCGCCAGGCGTGTTCCTCTTCGCGGCCCCATGTGTTCCCGGCTCGTTCTACCAGGTCCAGGGCCATTGCGGCACGCTGTTCAATCAGGGCGAGTTGTCCGCGGACCCCTTCGGGAAGTGCGTCGCCACGAGCATTCATCATCGAGTGCAGATGCTCGACACAGTTCGTCAGGTGCCGGCGGATGGCTTTGACGTGGAAGACGGACGGGCGAGGTTCGGCAATCTCGTCAAGGAACGCCCCCGTGGCGAGTGCGTGCCAGTAGCGCGCCTCACGGAAGAGAGGTTCGTGCACGTACTTGGGTACTCGGCTGAACGGGGGCGACAGTGTTCCCCCGGCCGCCCTTGCTTCGGCGCGCGCTTGCTTGACCCATTCCTTCACCAGCCGCTGTACGTCTTCCGCGATCCCGGACTTCAACGGGCCCCCTCCCGATGTCTGTGGGGCTGGTGCGACAGTGCCCCGGCCCTCTCCGTTGGTCTGCTCCGTGAGCGCACGCGACGTGTCGTGTGCGCCACAACCCTCGTCTGGCTGAGAGTGCCCCCCACCCCACAGACCCTCAGCTTTTCCTGTGCCAGCACCAGGCTGGCCGCAGGTAAGGCGAGTGTGGGCAGGTCAGAACTAAAGGGGCCGAGGGTGTTGCTGAATGCTCGGCGAGCAGCGAGCCCTCCCGGCTCACCCACGGCGGGCACTCTACTCCGCATGCAGCGACTTTGAATACTAACAGCCTCAAAATGACTACTTAATGTGACTAACGTTCGTGCCTGCCCAGCAGGCCGCGATCCGCAGCCTCGCCCACACCTGGGCCGCCGAACTCGCCGACCGCGCCGTCCGCGTCGACGCCCTCACCCGGATGCCGGCAGTGAGCCCGTCCGGCCCGCAGCCAGGGCCAGGGCAGCGGGCCGGTCAGGTGGGACGGACCAGGCAACGAGCAGCAGCCTGGCGACGTCCGGACGCGGCACGGGGCGCACCGGCCGAGCAGACGAGGCCCACGCAGTGCGCGAGCGCCGGCGCAGCATCGACCTGGTCCGCTACCGGTACTACGGCAACGACCACATCGGCCTGGACAGGCGCCGGCCTTGCCTTCGACATCCCGACGTCACCCTGACCAGCCGAAGTCAGTAACGCCCTACTCCCTGGCCGCGTCGAGCGCGGCCACGAGGCCGGCAAGGTCCCCGTCGTAGACGATCATTGCCTCATCCTCGGAGGGGGGATCGAAGCGGGCGAAGAAGTCGTCCAGTGCCTCTTCGGTGACCATCAGCGCGTTGGCGTCCTCGCGCCTGTTGCGCTCGGCCAGGCGTCGCAGCAGTTCGTCACGGTCAGCGGGGAGGTAGACGACCAGGGGGCGCGCGCCGGCCTCCACGGCGGTCTGCCGCCAGGCGTCGCGTTCGGCGCGACGCCACAGGCCATGGTCCAGAACGACGTCGTTGCCCGCCTCGATCTCCTTGGCGACCCGTTGCCGGATCGCCTCCACCACGGGCCGCTCCCGCTCGAAGTACGTGTTCTCGGGGTAGTCCACGCCGTACCGCCCGTGGATGCGGAATACCTCCTCGTCCACGGACAGCCGGGTGAAGCCGCGGCCGACCAGGGCCTGGGCGACGGTGGTCTTCCCGGAGCCGATCAGACCGGCCAGGAGAACGGCGAGTGGCACGTGATCTTCCTTTCCGCAGCGCGCGTGCTCGGTGTCGCTAGTGGTTGCCGGTGTGAGCGTACGGCCGCCAGGCGGTGAAGACGCCGCGGGCTTCCTCGGCCCAGCCCGACGGCAGGTGGCCGAGGCTCACCCGTCGGAATGCGAAGCGGGTGTCGCTGGCGTTGATCACGCCGCGGTGCTGGTCGATGTGCTCCAGCAGGCGGGTCGCTTCCTCGCGGACGGCGGGCGTGTGTTCCTGCCAGGTCCCAGAGGTGAAGTGCTGGACGCGTCGTCGCAGATCCTCCAGGACACCCGAGCGCCACTTGAAATGGTGAACCGCGCAGAGGCGGTCCATGTCCGGGCGGTTCCCCGGGGCCCGGTGGTTTCCCGAAGCCACCACTACGTCGTGGCGGGCGAGGACGACCTTGCGGGGGTCGCCGTGCAGGAGCCGGTGGGTGAGGTGACCTCCGAGCGGATAGGCGAGATCGAGGCCCCTGTCGGACTGCCAACCGGTCAGACTGCCGTCCGCGGTGATGCGGTCGAGCATCAGCCCGCCGACCACGCGGTGTCCGGAGCTCTCGGCATGGGCGATCACTTCGGTGAGCGGTGCGGGGTACTGCTGGAACTCGTCGGCGTCGGCGAGGAGGTGCCAGCCTGGCCCGGCACGGTGCCGGAGGGCGTCTCTCAGCTCGGTGTCGGTGTGCTCGTGCCACGGGCCGATGCTCATGCCGGCGGGCAGGATGCCCAGCTCGCGGACGGCGGCCTGAAGGTCGTGCCGCTGCGCGTCCGGGACGTGGTCAGGGAAGTGGAAGGCGATCAGGAACCGTTCGATGCCCAGGTGCCGGTAGTGGGCGACCCACGCGGCCAGCAGCGACGTCTCGACGGGGCCGACGACGGCGATCAGCGGTGGAGGCGGGATAGGCATTCAGGACTCCTTCGTACGCAGCGCCGCGAAGGTGCGGGTGAGGAATTCGGCCTGCCCTTCGGCCGATCGCATCCCCAGCAAGCCGGGGGCGTCGGGACCGGGCAGCGGAGGCGGCTGGCGGATGACGGCATCCATGACGAGACCGGATTCCCTGCCGGTCCCAGGGCGACGGGTGACGAGGGTGGCGTCGGCGGCGCCGTACACGAGCCGCAGCACGGACTCACCGACGGGGCCCGGCACGACGTGGACGCGCAGGTCCGGCAAGGCCCGCCACCGCTGGAGGACGTCTTCGTCGAGCGGGCCACCCGCGACCACCAGGTGCAAGGGCTCCTTGAGTCGTTCCAGGGCGGCGTCGATGACGTCGATGTCCTTGTACGGCCACCAGCCGCCCACCAGGCACACCACGGCCTCGACGCCGGGGACGTCGAACGCGGCCCGCCCGCACTCGCGTTCAGCCGCGGTCAGGCGCCGCGCGTCATCGACCGCGAACCCACCGACCACTGCGGGCAGGTCCGGGAAGCCTTCGGCGAACTCGTCGGCGACGGCCTGCGTCGGATACACCGCTATCACCCTCGCCACGCCGCGACGGGCGAGTCGACCCAGGAGCCGTACGGCGGTGTCCTCGGTGGTGACGCACTCGTGGACGAACCGCAGGTGCGGCTGTCCGCCCAGGAGCGCGACGGCCCCGTGCAGTGCCTCGCTCGCGGTCAGGATCACCACCGCATCGGCGTCGGGCTCCAGCCGGCACGCTGTGCGCAGCGCGGATGCCTCGGCGAGACAACGGGCGAGGAGCGTGACCTGGTGGGGCAGGCGCACGGGCCAGCGGCGAGACCCGAGCAAACGCTGCCCTGCCGCCGAGATGCCACTCACGAGCCGAGCGGCGGCCAGCAGGAAGCCCGCCCGGTGCCCGGCCCGTCCAATGGCGAGCCGGGCACCTGCCGTGCACAAGGCACGGGCCGTCTCGGTGGCGATGCCGTGCGGGGCGATGACCAGGCTGCCAGGGCGCGCCTTGGCCAAGGCGACCATCGTGCGGTGGTGATGCCCGCCCAGGCGGTTCGCGTAAGGCTCGACGAGCACAAGGGGGCCGCCGGTCATCCAGCCACCGCCTGATCCCCGTGGGCGGCGGCGAACCTGCTCCGTAACCAGGACGGATCGTTGAGGTGATCGAAAACCTTCGGCTCACGGGCCGCCGCGCGAGCCAAGGCGACGCCCTCACGGGCCCCTGCCGCGGCGTAGGTGGCGAACTCCCCATCCTGGCTGTTGATCCATGCCGCTACCCGGTGGCGGGCGTCGTCCTCGGCCATGCCGTACTCGCTGCCGCGCGCGAGCATCGCGCACTCGCGGAAACCGGCCTTCCAGGCGTGGAAGGGGCTCTGGTTGAACCTGGTGATCCCGGCCGTCTGCTGCGCGAACTCGACGCGGCCGGGCAAGGCGGCGAGAACGTCCACGGCCTCGCCCATCTCGCGCAGGGCGCTACGGCGGATCAGCTTCAGCCCGCCGTAGCCGTAGCTGAGGCCGTTGACCGGGTTGACCGCCCGCCACACTCGCATGGACACCCCCTCGTCCAGCGGCTCTACCTCCGCCGGCGAGAAGTCGGCGTTGATGGCGAAGTCGCCGTCAGCGAGGAAGAACTGCTCCTGGTCGACGACCTCGGCGCACAGCCGGTACGCCCGGCGCATCCCGTGGACGCCGTGCAGGCGCTTGACGGTGCCGCCCAGCGCTCGCTGGAGCCGGCAGCACAGGGAGTCGGCCATGGGCTCGTCGTAGGACAGGAAGACGGCATCGAAGCCGGTCACGATACGGCCTCCAGGTAGCGGGCGGCAACCAGGTTGGGGGTGAAGTCGGCGGTGGAGGCGTGGGCACGCTTGGCGTGCACGGCGTGGAACTCGTCGTCAGTGGCGAGGCGTTGGGCCAGGGCGACGGCCTCGGCCGTGGTGGTGAAGCACAGCTCAGGGTCGATGTGCCCGGCGAGCCACCCCAGCCGCGGGGCGATGACCGGCAGGCCCATGCCCTGGCAGTCGATCACACTCATCGACCAGGGGCAGCCTGGACGGAACGGGGCGATACCGAAGCGGGCGCCGGCCAGCAGGTTCCTGTAGCGGACACGGTCACCACGGTCCGACACGACCTCGACGTGCGGCAGGGCGGCCAGCTCGTCGCGCATCCTCTCCGGGCTGTCATCCAGGCCCTGCCGTGCGGCCCGACGCTTTCCGAACAGGTCCATCACCCGCAGCGCGACGGCGCCGGAAGCGGTCAAGTTGCGCGCCAGATCGATGAACTGGGCGGTTCCGTAGTGTGCGTACAGCCTGTGGTTGTAGACGCCCATCGCCCCACCGGCACCGTAGGTCGGCCGCGCGGTGGCGGGATCGCGGACCAGTCGCTCGTCGCGCGGGGCCGGCACGATCCGCCGTTTTTCACCGAGGTCCACGCTCATCCGCGCGGCCGCGGCCGACACCCACGAAGCGGCCGTGAAGGAGTGCACCATCACGCGGTCACAGGCGGCCAGCCCAGCGGCAAACGCCAGCAGCACAGGCAGCCCAAGCCCCGCGTCGTTCATGGACGGGTCGAGCAGGAGCCGTCCGCCACCGGTGAAAGAGAACGGCAGGTAGTGGCAGTACCCAGCCACCAGCGCATCCGAGCCCGCCTCCAGCAGCGCCGTCCGGACCGCCGGGGCCTCCTCGACCTGGTTGGCCACCACAACATCAGGTCGCTCGGCCCGGACCAGAGCCGTCAACTCGTCGATATCCGCCGAGAACCGAGCCCTGTACTTCGTGCCCGGCACCTTCGTCTGCCGGAAGCCACACCGTTCATCCCCGGCTGCGGCCGGAGCTGCGACCGTCACCTCGGCTCCGGCGTCCATGAGGGCCGGCGCCAGCAGGTCAGCGAAGATCCATCCCGAATCCGCCGACAGGCGGTCGGGGTTGGAGATGTTGAGCAGGTACAGCACGCGCATATGCGTCGCCTCCCATATCTGCCCGGAAGCATCGATCCGGGGCGGTGGGGAAAGGAAAACGGCGACGCTGACCCTGACGGGATGATGAACTGGATTCACGTCTTCAGTACGACGGCAGCAGCTACCGACTGACCATGCGCAGACACCTGCGGAACACCGGCACCGAGCCCGTGACCCGCTACCTGATCCGCATCTCCGTCGACCGCTACCCCGGCGCCCCGGAGCGGTCCAACGCGCACTACCGGGCCCATCCGCTGACCTGGGATGAACTCGACCTCACGGCGACGTGCCGGGGCGAGACGATGCGCTGGCAAGCCAAGCACGACCGCGATGCGTTCGAGGAGGTCTGGTTCCTGTGGGACAACGAGCACGGCCGCTTCCCCGTCTATCCGGGCGAGTCCGTGTGGATCGAGTACGCCTACACCGTCAGTGACGAGAAGTGGGGCAACTGGTTCCAGCGCGCCGTCCGACTGCCCACCGAACGCCTCGAAGTCCAGCTTGTCTTCCCGGCCGCTCTCGACCCGGTGGTCTGGGGCACCGAGACATCAATGACCGCCGAAGCCTCCCCGCTGCGCACCCCGCCCGTACGCATCGACGAGGATGACCAGCGGCACTTCACGTGGATCACGGTCACACCCGCTCTGCACGCTCGGTACCGACTTGAGTGGCGGTCCGGGCACAACCCGAACGCGACTCGGATCAAGGGGAGTTCAAGTGATGGACGTGCGGCCCAGTCAGCAGATGCGAGACCTCGGAGTCGTCCAGCACGGCGCCGGCATCCTCACCGAAACGGCCCGCCCCTTCGACCTGCCCACAGAACGCGACGAAGCCGAGCGCATCATCGACGAGTTGTTCGCCTTCATGGAACGCATCGGGCAAGTCCATCCCTTCGCCAAGGGCATGGGCATCGCTGCCCCACAGATCGGCCGTGGCCGTGCAGCGGCCGTTGTTCAGCCACCCGGCGACGCACCCGCGATCATCCTGATCAACCCAACGATCACCGACACCTCGGACGAGACGGACGAGCAGTACGAGGGGTGCTTGAGCTTCTTCGACGTCCGCGGCCTCGTGCCCCGCCCCTTGCGGATCACCGTCGAGACCACAACCCTGACCGGCCAGACCACCGCCACCGTCTACGAGCGCGGCCTTGCCCGCCTCATCCATCACGAGATCGATCACCTGGGCGGCCTGCTCTACACCGCCCGCATGAGGACCGGCATCACGCCGATCCCGGTGGAGGAGTGCCGGCAAACCGGTCGGGCCTGGGTATACGAAGGCGCCTGATCACGTACCAGGGCGCGTATTGAGTTGTGATCAGTGGGGTGCTCGGCTGAGGGCTTTGCCCGTGGGGTCGGCTGGGCTGTGCACGGTGTTGCGTGGCGTCGAGTTCCGGGCATGTGTGTGGATTCCATGCGGAATGATCAACCATTCTTCGCGAGGAGTCAGAGAACCGATACCTTCCGTGACGTCTGTTGGGGTCGTGGTCCTTCCGGGCGGACCTGAGCGTCGTCGGGGTGCGGGCACGGCGTTGCGCGAGGAGGGGTACGTGGCTGACGAGGTTCAGCAGCAGGAAGACGACCAGAATCTGTGGCGGGCGGTCTACACCGCCCACGGCGGGTGGAGTGAGGGGACGGCGTTCGCCGATCATCTCAGCGTTGCCGCACCCGCCCTGGCCGAGGTGAGCGGCACGCTGTACTGCGCGCACCGCGGCGCCCGGCAGGAACAGCGCAAGCAGCTCCCGCTGCGCTGGACCTCGTTCACTCCCGCCGCGCTGGTGCCGCTCGTTGCGGCGCTGGAGCAGGCCAGGGTGCCGTTGCCCGAGGGCGCGAGCGACGAGGAGAAGCTGGAGCAGCAGGAGAGGATCACTGCGGCGGCTGAGGCGCTGGACAAGGCCCGTAGGTGGGCTCCCGACGCCGACGTGGACTGGCTTGAGAGTGCGGAGACGCCTGCGCTGGTCAACGACAACGGCACCGTGCGCATGGTCTTCACCCACGTCGGGTGGATGCATGACAGCCGCTCGCCGTACAGGGGCCCGCAGTACGGCGTCCCTCAGTACGGGGGCCCTCAGTACGGCGATCAGCCGGTCCGGTCGACGTCGCTGTGGGAGACCCAGCTGGACGGCACCGAGGGGAGGCCGGAGGATCCCGGCGCGCGCGGGGCTGCCTCTGGCGCCGGGTCTGGCCGTGTTCAACGGGGCCGTGCACCTGGTCTTCGTCGACCCGCACAGCAAGTACGTCCAGCACCTGGTCCGCGACACCGAGGGCAGGTGGAACCCGGTCGTCACGCCCGAGGCCCTCTCCGCCTACGATGCGGCCCGTACCGCCGCCTTGATATCGAACGACCGAACACTCTTCGGCAAGCTCCCCAGTCCCCCTCTGCCGTACCGCGGTGACATCATGGACTGGCATGACCAGGACGGCTTCGACACGTACGGGTGGCCCGGCAACGTGGCGCTGGCCGTGCACAACGGCCTACTGCACCTACTCGTGCGGGAATCACCGCGAACCGTGTTCCGCACCGCTGAAGGGAAGGCGTTGCAGGGGGGGGGCGATCTGCGGCATGCCGTGTTCGACGGCACCACGTGGCACGCACTGCCCCCCTTCGCTATGACGCCCGGTGCGGAACAGACGCAGCTGACGGCATCCCGCCGGGGCGCAGCTCTGGCCTCCTTCGACGGCAAGCTCCACGCCGTCTACGCGGCCGTCCACAGCAACAGGCTGATCCACCGCACCTGGACCGTGACCGGTGGCGGCTGGACCGCCCCGGTCGCGTTGGAGGGCCACGACTCCAACAACACTCCGGCCCTGCTGCCGTTCCGGGAAGGCCCCTCCGGGGTTGAGCGGCAGGCCCTGCTGCTGGTCCACCGCGGCATCGACCGCTACACCCCGCCCATGCCGCCCGAGCCGCCCAAGCCGCCAGCCCTGAAAGACGTGAAGAACCGGGGCACCGAGGTGACCGGCGAGCTCCTGACCGCTTACGGGGCCGGCGACTGGTCCCGTCTGGAGCATCAGTTCTCCCTGACTCCGGCCACCATGAAGAACGGCGACCCGGCCCTGATCGTCACCTTCGAGGCATGGGCCCAGTACTTACTGGCTGTGGGACTGGTACCGCGAGCGCACCGGCGGTATGTACACGCCCCACCTCAAGGTCGACTTCTACCTGAAGAAGGATGAGGACCTGAGCCCTTTGGTGGGCCACGCGCAGTTCTCCGGGGCCTCCGATTCCGGGTACTGGCGCTTCGAGAAGGTCTTCACCGGCGTGAAGGCAGGCGACGACTACAAGGCGGGCCTGTTCACCGCCAATACGGAGAAGAAGGGCGGCTACTGGTTCGCCAGCAAGCACGGCGACGACAACAACGAGCGGTACACCCGCGTCTCCAACTTCCGCAGCAGCTGGGCCACCATCACCCTCCCCAGCTGACTCCTGGAAGCGATGTGGCAGTCGCGACCGCCCCGCCGCATCTCGCAGGCCCCGGGCGGGGAGCCTGCGCTGTGTGACCCGCGCACAGCTCACGGACGCGCAGTGGGAGTTCATCGGGCCGTGCCTGCCGATCGGCGAGTACGGCCCGTACCCCGAACGGCTGCGCCAGCAGTTCGAGGGCGTGATCTGACACTTCAAGACCGGCAGCCGGTGGCGCGAGATGCCCAGGGAGTTCGGTGCCTGGTCGACCGTCCATAACCGCTTCCGGCAGTGGAGGAACGCCGGCGTCTTCGAGGCACTGCTGGAAGGCGCGATCGCCGAAGCCGCCAAGCGGGGCGAGGTGGACATGTCCCTGGTCAGCGTGGGCTCCACCACTGTCCGGGCCCATCATGACGCCGCAGGGATGCACCTGAACCCCGACGCCCTGGCAGGCTTGGAGAAAGCTGCCGAGGAGGCGGAGAAGACCCGGCAAAAGGGGGAGGCCCGCACGAACAAGACGGGCACGACGGTCCGGACCGGGAAGAGCGGCGACGCGTCCGACGCCGACGCAAGCTCCGCTTGAAGGCCGCCCTGCTCGGACGCTCCAGAGGCGGGCAGACCAGCAAGATCCACATCGCCGGCGAGCGCAAATGCCGCCCGCTGGCCTTCGTCCTGACCGAGGGACAGGCCGCCGACAGCCCGCAGTTCATCCCCGTACTTCGGAAGGTCCGCGTCCGCGGGCCCGTCGGCCGCCCGCGAACCCGGCCCGGTGCGGTCGCCGGAGACAATGCCTACTCTTCCCGCGGCAACCGCAACCACCTGCGCAAACGCCATATCAAGTCCGTCATCCCGGAGGAGCTCGACCAGGGTGCCAACCGCAAGAAGAAAGGCAGCAAGGGCGGTCGGCCCGTCGGCCACGACGCCGAGCTCTACAAGGACCGAAACACCGTCGAGTGCCTGATCAACAAGATGAAAGCCTGGCGAGGCATCGCCACCCGCTATGACAAGACCCCCGTGCGCTACCTCGCCGGCCTCCACCTTCGCGGCGCCATGATCTGGATCAAAGACCTCACCAGAAGCACCGCTTGATCACGACTACCACACGCCCCAGTCCTCCAGCGGCGCTTCGATGACGTGGCTGCTCCAGCACCGGAAGCGGTTGTGGGCCGTCCACCAAGCGGCGAACTTCCCTGCTCCCTGGGCGTCTCCCGCCCTGAACCACCAGAGCACCTCTCGAACTGCTGCCGCAGCCGCTCCGGACACCAGTTTGCGGCCTTTTGGGTGGACCATTTGCCCCCGAGTGCCTACTGGTAAAAAGTCCACAAGTAACTTGGCAAAGTGACTTGTGTAATTTTAGGCTGGCGTCATGACGGAGAACCCCGGGCCGCACGAGACCGCCGCGACCGCACAACGCCTCAACGACGCGATCAAGCGACTCCGGGCACGGCTGCGCACCGAGTCGGGGCAGCACGCGACCGGGCTGAGCGCGACCCAGCTCGGCGTCCTGGCGAACGTCGTACGCGAGGGCCCCGTCACCGCGGCCCGACTCGCCGCCGCCGAGCACGTCAGCGCGCAGGCCATCGCCCAGAGCCTGGCCGTACTCAAGGCCGCGGGCCTGGTACACAGCCGGCCCGATCCGAACGACGGCCGCAAGAAGCTGATGAGCGCCGACCCGTCCGCGACCGAGCTGATCGACAAACTCCTCGCGGGACGCGCCGCCTTCCTGGCGCGCGCCATCGACCGGGTCGTCGCAGCGGACGAACGCCCTGACATGGACAGGGCGATCGACCTGCTGCAACGGCTCGCCGACGCCGACGTGAACGAGGGCCCCCTATGAGAACCGCCCGAGCCCAGGCCGACCCGGCAATAGTCGAGACCGCTCGCAAGCCTTTCGGCTGGGCCTTCACCACACCGCTGTACGTGGGCTCCAGCCTCAACCCGATCAACAGCTCCATCATCGCCACCGCGCTGGTGCCCATCGCCACCGAACTCGACGTGGCGGTGGGCACCACCGCCGTCCTGGTCTCCTCCCTCTACCTCGCCAGCGCCGTCGCCCAGCCGACGGCCGGCAAACTCGCTGAAGTCCTCGGCGCACGCCGCGTCTTCCTCGCCGGCATCGTGCTGGTCCTCCTCGGCGGCACGGTCGGCGGTCTCGGGCAGAACCTCGCGATGCTCACCGTCGCACGGGTCCTGATCGGCCTCGGCACCTCCGCCGCGTTCCCCTGCGCCATGGTGATGATCCGCCGCCGCGCAGGACAGGCCGGCCTCGACCAGCCACCGGGCGGAGTGCTCGGCGGGCTGGCGATCGCCGGCATGGCCACCGCCGCCGTCGGCCCGCCCCTCGGCGGCCTGCTGGTCGGCACGGCCGGCTGGCGCTGGGCCTTCCTCATCAACATCCCGGTGACCACGATCGCCCTGCTGATGGCGCTGCGCCTACCCAAGGACCCACCACTCGACCGCGCGCACAGCGGTCTTCGCCGGATCGCGCACCGCATCGACCTGATCGGCATCATCGGCTTCGCCACCACGATGACCTCCCTGGTCGTCTTCCTGATGGGGCTGCCGCACCTGAACAGGGCCGCTCTGACGGTCTTCTTCGCCACCGCGCTCCCCACCGTCTGGTGGGAACTGCGCCGCACCACGCCGTGCTTCGACCTGCGCGGCCTGACCTCCAACGGTGCGCTGACCCGCACCTACCTGCGCCAGGCACTCACCCTGCTCGGCGTGTACGCGATGATGTACGGCCTGACGCAATGGATGGAGGCCGCCTACGGTCTGTCCACCGTGCAGACCGGACTGATGCTGCTGCCGATGGGGGCCGTCTCCGCGCTGCTGTCGAGACCGCTGGCCCGCCGCAACCTGGTCCGCGGCCCCGTGATCGCCTCCGCCGTGAGCATGCTGCTCGGATCGATCGGCATCATGCTGCTCGACTCCCGCAGTCCGGTGTTCGCACTCGTCCTCGTCTCGCTGGTCTTCGGCGTCACGACGGCCACCACGACCGTCGGCAACCAGACCGCCCTCTACAAGGCCGCGCCAGCCGACCAGATCGGCACCGCAGCCGGCCTGTTCCGCACCTTCGGCTACCTCGGAACCATCACCTCGTCCGTCCTCGGCGCCATCGTCTTCCGCGACGGCGCCAGCGACCACGGGCTGCACCGTCTCGGCATCGTGCTCGTCGCGGCTGGCCTCGCCGCACTGACGCTGACCGTCCTGGACCGCGACCTGATGCGCCCCCACCCGGCAACTCCCTGAACCGCACCGAGCCGTCCCCGAACTCTCATACCCGCAAGGAGAAACACCGCATGACCACCCCCACTGTTCCCGCCCTCACCCCGAAGCGCACCGCGCTGCTGGCAATGGACTTCCAGAACGGGATCGTCCCGCTCGCCCCCGAACCCGACGCCCTCCTCGCACGGGTGCAGGGCGCCATCGCAGACGTCCGGGCCGCCGGCGGCACCATCGGCCACGTCCGCGTCGCCTTCACCGAGGACGACTGGGACGCCGTCCCCGACCGCAACGCCGCCTTCAGCGCGGTCGCCGCCGCGAAGGCGATGCACCATGAGCACGACGCCACGCGGATCCACGCGGCGGTCACCCCGCAGGACGGCGACATCGTCGTCCGCAAGACCCGCTTCGGCGCCGCCTCCACCACCGACCTGCACGAACAGTTGGCCGACCGCGGCATCGACACCCTGGTCCTCGCCGGCATCAGCACCAGCGGCGTCGTCCTTTCCACGCTGATGGACGCCGCCGACCGCGACTACCGCGTCTACGTCCTCTCGGACGGCGTCGCCGACCGAGACACCGAGACGCACCGCGTCCTCGTCGAGAAGGTCTTCCCGTCCCGGGCACACCTCATCGACACCACCCAACTGCGCGAACTCCTGCCCTGAGCGGCCCTCCCGGAACCGCCCGCAGAAACACTCGGCGGGACGGGGTTTCCAGACCCGCCAGCTGCACCGCTACCGGCGCGGGGCGGAGTACCGGCCCGGCCCGCAGGCCGCGGCCCTGAGGCAGATCGTCGTGCAGAACTACTACCTCGACGCGGCAGGCCGCCTGCGTTGGCGCACCGCCGACGACGGCGGCCTGCCGCCCTCCTCCTCGGCAATCGTCTCGCCCTACGACACCACGGCGCGTTACGTCCGTCACGGGCACATCATCAGCTGGAAGGGGTTCGCCGCGCATGTCACCGAGACGTGCGCCTCCGGCAGCGCCAACATTGATTTCATCGGGTCGTCATATGGGAGCCGCGCGGCTCCATCGGGATTGGGAGCCATGGTTAGGGCGTTCGTGGCGGGGTGTACTCGCCTGCGGATCGTGATCTCCGGTGGGAACGAGAGCCAATGATCGGGTGAGCTTCCCGCTCTGGGACGGAGTGTCCGGCGAGGCCGTCGCGGTACTGTCGACAGCGTGTGGGTGCGAGCCCTGGGACCCCTCCCTGACAAGTCGCGGCCAGGGCCCGCCCGGTTGCAATGCCTGGACCTCCGCTAACGAGCAGCACATAGGCCAGCCAAGTAACCCATAGGTAACTTCTGGGCGCTTGCGGCCCGTGATGTGGATCACAACCTGCACAGGCGTGTCACAGCCGGGCGGGGTGCCTCGTCTCAGGGGGCATGACGAACACGGAAAAGACCTCGGTGCTGATCACTGGAGGCAACAAAGGACTGGGTTTCGAGGCGGCGCGGCGGCTGGGGGAGCTGGGGTGGACGGTCTTCCTCGGCTCGCGTGACGAAGGTCGGGGCCGGGCGGCCGCCGACAGGCTGGCCGACGGTGGCGTGAAGGTGGTCATGGTCCCGCTTGACGTCACCTCGGACGAGTCGGTGGCCGACGCCGTACGGGCCGTGCGGCAGCACACCGACCGGTTGGACGTGCTGATCAACAACGCCGGCGCGCCGGGAAAGGGTGTCGCGCCCGCGGACGCGACGGCCAACGACATTCACTCCGTCTACGACACCAACGTGTACGGACCGGTCAGGGTCACACAGGCGTTCCTTCCCCTGCTGCAGGCAGCGGACAACCCGCGGGTGGTGATGGTGTCCAGCGCCGGAGGTTCCTTCACGGTCGTGACCGATCCGGAGCAGCCCTTCTCGAAGATCCACGAGCTGGCCTACAGCTCGTCTAAAGCGGCGCTGAACATGATCACCGTCCGGTACGCACAGGCGCTCCCGAAGATCAAGTTCAACGTCGCCACTCCCGGAGAGGTCGCCAACCGCAAGTTCGCCGCCACCGACATGAACAACCACACCGGCCAGCTGACGGTCACCGAGGGCACCGACTCGATTCTCCGGCTCGCGATGCTCGACACCGACGGGCCGACCGGGATCTTCGTCGACCGCCTCGGCCCCGTCGCGTGGTGACCGTCGCGCAGCACGCCGCCCAGCCGCCCTTCTGCAAGTCGGCGGCCGGACGGTGCGGGGGAACCGCCCGCCGGGAAGGTTTTCGCGGGCCGCCGGGTTGCCGCTGACGGCAGAAACGTGAGGGAGGAGTCGGCGTGGGTCGGACCGAGGAGTTCGAGGGGCTGCGGCCGCTGCTGTTCTCGATCGCGTACCGGATCCTCGGCAGTGTGAGCGAGGCCGAGGACGCGGTCCAGGAGACCTGGCTGCGCTGGGAGGCCGCCGCGACGGAGCCCGACTCGGCCAAGGCGTATCTGTCGTCCGTGGTGACGCGGGTCTCGATCGACGTCTTGAAGTCGGCCCGGGTACGGCGGGAGGCGTACGTCGGCCCGTGGTTCCCCGAACCGCTGCTGACCGACCCGTACCAGGACCCGGAGCGCTCGGCGGAGCTGGCCGACTCGCTGTCGATGGCGGCGCTGCTCCTCCTCGAGCGCCTCAGCCCGCTGGAGCGCGCGGTCTTCGTCCTGCGCGAGGTGTTCGCCTTCGGCTTCCCCGAGATCGCCTCGGCTGTGGGGCGCTCGGAGGCGGCGTGCCGCCAACTCGCCGTGCGGGCCCGCCGCCACATGGACGCCGGCCGGCCCCGGTTCGAGGCCGACCGCCGGGAACGCGACGCGCTCGCCGAGCGGTTCTTCGACGCCCTCCGGGAAGGAGACGTCGACAGCCTGCGCGAGCTCCTCGCCGCCGACGTGTCGCTGGTCGGCGACGGCGGCGGCAAGACCCCGCAGTTGGCCAGGACCGTCATGGGTGCCGACAACGTGGCCCGGCTGTTCGCCTCGTACTTCCCCCGGCTCGTGCGCATCGACGTGACCTGGGAGGCCGGCGAGGTGAACGGCCAACCCGGTGCGGTCTTCCGCGACCGGGACGGCAGGGTCCTCACCGCCATGGCGCTCGACGTACTCGACGGACAGATCCAGACGATCCGCTCGGTGACCAACCCCGACAAGCTCGGCCACATGGGGCCGGTGGCGGACGCCTGGGCGGTCACCCGCGAGGCAAACGAGGCCCGCCGGCCGCCGAGTGACCGAAAGAACTGACCGCACTCCGGGCCTGCCGCCCACCACCCGCACCCGTGCCCCTGCAACGCGGAAGCAGGCCCTGGCGTCACCCGCCACCGTTCACTGGGCTCTGACTCACTTCCTGTGGTGACGAGTGGTGATGCTCGCTACTTGCAGTGATTTGCCCAGTTCGGGCTGCAATCCAGCACCTGGGCTCTGAGAGGTCGCGCAGATAGGTGCTGTGGGGGCCTCGGCGGCCCCGCACGGCTGGGCGTGGACACCGTCCGCTTCGGCCGGATCGACACCCCACTCCTGGACTCGCGGCCGGGGCTGGACTCCGACGACGCGATCACCGCCGCCGGGTCGATCACTCCTTTCGGCCGCTTCGGCACCGTCGAGGAAGCCGCTGCCTCGGCCTTTTACAGCGGAGCGTCCGTCTGCTGGCGTGCCGGGGTCGAGAAGGCGGCGAACGCAGCGTCCAGCAGTTTGCCGAGGTCCTCTTGGCCGTCGCTCGCACTCCATTGCCCGAGGACGATCCACAAGATTTCGAGCGCCGCCGCTACGCGTACGTTGGCGATGACCGATGACCCGTCGGTCGAGGGGGTTGTCTTCTGCAGTCGGGCGACGATCTCTGGTCGCCATTCAGTCTGCTTCTCGCGGAGGCGTGCGCACAGGGCTGGGGTCTGCTCGATGAGACCGAGGATCGTCACGAGTTCCTGGACGTCGCGCACGAGGAACCTCACGGCTGACTCCAGGGCGTTGCGCAGCCTGCTCCAGTCGTCCTGGTTGGCCCGCTCGGCATCGAGCGCGTCAGTGAAGACGTCACCGACAGGGTCGAAGACGAACAGGACCACGTCTTCCTTGGTGCCGAAGTAGCGCAGGAAGGTGCTCCGCGACACTCCGGCGGCTTCGGAGAGGTCGGCGAAGGTGACCTGGTTGAAGCCGGTGAGGCAGAACCGGTTGAACGCGACGCGGGCCAGCTCTGCTCGCACCGCGTGGCGGCTGATCTCACGGGTACCGACTGGCGCTGCGCTCATGGGGACGAGTGTACTCCGACACACTCGTTTGCTTCTTCGGATACAGGTTCCTAACCTGATACTCAGTGTCAGTTGCGATACTGAGATTCGCGACGCTGTCCCCAGTCGGCGGCCCGGTCGCAGGCCGTCCCCTACCGCGATATGGAGCCACCTCATGAGCTACGAAGACCTTCCCGCCCTGACGATCGACGTCTCGGACGGGGTCGCGACGGTGACAATCGATCACCCGCCGCTCAATCTGATGGACGCGGTCCTCCTGCCGTCACTCCGGGCATTCGTCGCGCGTGTGCGGGACGACGCCGACGTCCGCGTCATTGTCTTCGAGAGCGCTGACCCGGAGTTCTTCGTTGCGCACGGTGACATGGCCTACCTCACCGACCCTGACGCGCTGCCTGCGGCCACTCGCGCTGCGATCGCGGCCGCGCCGGGCTCGACCGTCCCGGAAGGCCTGAACATCCTCCAGGCGATGAGCGAGGAGGTCCGCTCGCTGCCGCAGGTCACCATCGGCAAGCTCGCGGGCTTCGCGCGCGGCGCGGGCAACGAGTTCTTCATGTACCTGGACATGCGATTCGCGGCGATCGGCAAGTCGGGGCAGGGGCAGCCGGAGTCCTTGATGGGGATCCTCCCTGGAGGCGGCGGCACGGTGAACATGACGCGCCTGGCAGGAAGGGCCCGCGCGCTGGAGCTCATCCTCGGCGCCGAGCTCGTGGGCGCGGAGCTCGCGGAACGGTACGGCCTGATCAACCGTGCCCTGCCCGCCGCAGAACTCGATCCCTTCGTCGACACCCTCGCCCGACGGATCGCCGGCCTCCGGCCGGAGGTGATCTCCATCACGAAGGCTGCGGTCGACGCGGTCGCGCAGCCGATTCCGCGTGCGGCGTACGCCGTTGAGAACGAGGGCCTGTTCGCGGCGTTCGGCGATGAGGTCACCGAACTCGCCCACAAGCTGCTCGCCGCTGGTATCCAGACCCGCGAGGGCGAACGGGACCACGAGCGCATCGCCAACAGCATCTGAGTGCCCAAGCTCTCGCCATCCGTGCGCAGAGGCTCCGTGGGAAGAGTTCCTCAGCCATTGCCGGCACGCGCGTTGTCGAGTGGTCAGGTCGACCACCCTGGTTCGCCGGGCCTGTCGGGAAAACGACCGGCTGAAGCGCCGGAAACGGCGGGCAGGGGAGTGGATGGCGCAAGTAGCCGTAAGTTTGACAACGCTGTTCGGCCGCGCGGATAGGCGCGGTTGGGAAGGTAGGTAGCCGAGCGGGCGCAGGTCTCATTGATCATGGAGTTGCTGACGCTCTGTGATTTCCGAGGAGACCTGTGCCTGCGCTTCCATCATGGCTGACCGAGCCGCTCTGGGACCAATTCGCGGTCCTGCTGCCCGAGCGGCCGGAATACCACCCGGACCATCCACTTGGCTGCCACCGCCGACGCATCAGCGACCGGACATCTTCGACAAGATGCTGCAACTGCTGCGCTTCGGCTGTTCTTACGAGGCGATCGCCGACACAACCTGCTCGGCCACCACGATCCGCAGCCGCCGCGACGAATGGATACGACTGGGCGTCTTCGCCCGACTCAAGCAGATCTCGCCACGCACTCCACATGCTGGGTCATCGGGAACAAGTGCAGCACGCAATTCACCCAGAGCGACAACTGCCATTGCAGTGCTGGGCAATGGCGTCACGACCTGGACGCGGCCTTCCCTCTGACCCACCCTCGTGCCTCTCACCGTCGGAGAGGGCGCCATCAACGAAAAGCAGGGCAACATAGCTCCGCACCGCCGGTTAGACAAACCGGCAATAGCGCGGAGTATTGATCGCCCCGGTCACCTACCACCTATGGCGCCCGTAGGACCGGCACAAGATACCCGCCGCCAAGACGAAAGAACCCGGTATGCGCACAGAGATCGACGAGACTCTGGGTCCTCGGTATAGCCCTGCTCGCATCCGCGCGACCTGGGACGGAACAGGGAGCGTGGAAGATGCCTCAAAGGCGCTTGGATTCTCACGGGCAATGGGATACGACCTGATCCGCAACGGGCAGTTTCCGTGCCGGGTGCTGCGCATCGGCCGCAAAACGCGCGTCGTCACTGCGTCCCTGCTCCGTGTGCTCGAAAGCGGAGACCCGGAGTACAACGACGCCGGAGACAGACGCGCCCCGACGTCCTAGGCCAGATACGGGCGAGGCCCGCCAGGCTCCCGGCGCCTCGCCGTCTCATCGGCGCCCATGGGACGCCGTGCTCCGTCGTAGGCCGCTCCGGGCAGAAGCCCCGTCGGGATCGTCCCCGACGGGGCTTCGCCATGTCACCGGCTATCACACGCCTATCACCAACTGGGCGGACCCTCGCACCGCAGAAGGCTCTGACCTGCTGTTTCATGCCCTCGATGGAATGACTGGACGCCCAGAGACGGCCGTTACAACCTGTGCCAGGTCGTCCCGAGGGCAGCCCCCAGGACGAGGACGGGGGCGCCGTCGGGACCGTCGATCCGGTGCTGCAGGGTCTTCTCGCTCACCCGACCACGCTAACCGACGCCGTGACGCGGTCCTGACACCCGGGTAAGGAAGCAGGGGGAACAGATCAGAAGTGCACGGTCGAAACGGTGTAAACGACCGGGTGCCCCGGCTCGTCGTCGCTGACCACGATGCGCTGGGACGGCTGCGGCGCCGGGCGGTTGACCGTGACGCCCCGCCAGGGCCAGTTGGCGCTGAAGTCCCAACCGACCTTGGCGGCCTGCTCCGGGGAGATCGGGACCGCGCCCTTCTTGAGGGCGGCGGTGCTGGTGCCGACGGCCGCGAGGTACTTCTCCAGGCCCCAGTCGTTGGTCCGGAACTGCACGAACAGCGAACTGGTCTGCCAGGAGTTGGTCTCGTAGTAGTAGACCGGGGTGGAGCCGATGGGCACCGGGACGTCGTAGATCCGCTGCTGGAGCTTGGAGGGAAAGGCGTTGGTCAGGCCGGTGGCGGCGGCCTCGGACTCCTTGTCCTCGCCGCTGTCCCGGCTCTGCTCGGCCGAGATGACGAAGTAGCCGGCCGGGATCGTGATCAGCAGGAAGATGACCAGCGCCAGCAACAGGGGCCGGCGCGGCCGGGGGCGGGGCGCGGTCGTGGGGTGGTGCTCGTCGGGCATGGCGGCGGGGTCCGGTTCGGTCATCGGCGGCCGGACCGTTCGTAGCGCTCGTAGCGCTCCACGCGGCGGCGGTTGGCGCGCCGGAAGCGGCGGGCCACCAGGCGGGCCAGGTCGGCGGCGCCGACCATGCCGGCCTCGGGGCCCAGCTGGGCCTTGGTGAGGGTGGCCTCGGGGCGGTAGCCGCGGCCGGTGAGGTGGCGTCGGAAGGCGTCCCGGGCCGGGCCGATCAGCAGGTCGTCGGCGGCGCTGACGCCACCGCCGATGACGAAGCAGGACGGGTCGAGGGCGGCGGCGAGGTTGGCGATTCCGACGCCGAGCCACTGGCCGATGTCCTGGAGGAGTTCGACGCACATCGCGTCGCCCTCCCGGGCCAGCTCGGTGATCAGCGGTCCGGTGATGTCACCGACCCGTCCGCCGACCCGCTCGATGATGTTGTACGCGACCGGGGAGTCGGCGGCGGCCAGCTCCCGGGCCTCGCGGACCAGGGCGTTGCCCGAGCTGTACTGCTCCCAGCAGCCGCGGTTGCCGCACGGGCAGCGGTGCCCGCCGGGGACCACCTGCATGTGACCGAACTCGCCCGCCACCCCGTACTTGCCGCGCTTGACGGCGCCGTCCTCCAGGATGGCGCCGCCGATGCCGGTGCCGAGCGTGATCATGACGAGGTGGTCCTGGCCGCGGCCGGCGCCGAACCGCCACTCCGCCCAGGCCGCGGTGTTGGCGTCGTTGTCGACCATCACCGGAACCGCCAGCCGGCCGGCGAGCCGGTCGCGCAGCGGCTCGTTGCGCCAGTTCAGGTGCGGGGCGAAGAGCACCCGGGAGCGGTCGGCGTCGACCCAGCCGGCCGCGCCGATGCCGACCGCGTGCACGTCGTGCCGGTCGGAGAGGTCCAGCACCAGCTCGGTGATGGTGTCCTCGACGACCTTGGGGCTCTTGGACTTGTCCGGCGTCTCGGTGCGGACCTTCTCCAAGATGGTGCCGTCGGCGTCGACCACGCCGGCCATCACCTTGGTGCCGCCGATGTCGATGCCGACGGTGGGCACCCGGGGGGCGGTCAGGTGGGAGCGGCGCTCTCTGGCCCCGACGGTGCGCAGGACGGTGGCGCGGGCGCTCCCGCGCTGCGCCCGGTCCCGGTACATGCTCATCGGATCACCCCCCGGACCTCGTCGCCGGTACGGCTGCCGGGACAGCCGGGGCGGCTGCCGTTACGGTCTCGACGGCTGCGTGCGCGCAAGAGTCGTCTCGTCCCTGCGGGTGTCGGGGAGGCCGGGGGCCTCGGTGGATGGTCCGCTGCGATTGTGCATCACCCGCACCGTCCGGCGCACCGCGGTGCGGGGCGCCGGACGGCTCTGCGGCCGGGGGCCGGTGCGGGGCGCGGCGCGGGTTCACTCGGGCCGGTGACCGCCGGGGAACTCCGTCGGGCCGGTGCGGGCCAGTTCGTGGCTGAGCTGTTCCAGCTCGCTGCCACCCGCCATTTGGCGGGTCAGCTCCTCCAGCGCGATCTCCGACTTCAGGTGGCTGCCGGCCATCGTGCCGCGCTTGAGCAGGACGAAGCGGTCGCCGACCAGGTAGGCGTGGTGCGGGTTGTGGGTGATCAACACCACCCCGAGGCCGGCGTCCCGGGCGGCCGCGACGTACTTGAGCACCACCCCGGACTGCTTCACGCCGAGCGCCGCGGTCGGCTCGTCCAGGACGAGGACCTTGGCGCCGAAGTAGACCGCGCGGGCGATGGCGACGCACTGTCGTTCGCCTCCGGAGAGCGTGCCGATGGGCTGGTCGACGTCGCGCAGGTCGATGCCCATCCGCAGCAGCTCGGCGCGGGTGGTCTCGCGCATGGTGCGCACGTCGAGCCGGCGGAACGGACCGACGCCGGTGGTCGGCTCGGAACCGAGGAAGAAGTTCCGCCACACCGGCATCAGCGGCACCACGGCCAGGTCCTGGTAGACCGTGGCGATGCCGCGGTCCAGGGCCTCCCTCGGGGAGCCGAGCCGGGTCTGTTCGCCCTCGATGCGGAAGGCGCCGGCGTCGTGCCGGTGCAGCCCCGCGATGATCTTGATGAGGGTGGACTTGCCGGCGCCGTTGTCACCGAGGACGCAGGTGATCTCGCCCGCGTGCACCTCCAGCGACACGCCCGTCAGCGCCTTGACGTTGCCGTAGAACTTGCTGACGTCGTCGAGTTCGACCAGCGCCGTCATGACTTGTCCTCCGCCCGCTTGCGGACCCAGGCGTTCAGGAGCGTGGCGAGCAGCAGCATCGCGCCCAGGAAGAACTTGTACCAGTCCGGGTTCCACTGCGCGTAGACGATGCCCTTGCTGGCCATGCCGAAGATGAACGCGCCGACCGCGGCGCCGATCGCCGAGCCGAAGCCGCCGGTCATCAGACAGCCGCCGACCGCCGCCGCGATGATGTACAGGAACTCGTTGCCGACGCCGTCGCCGGACTGGATCGCGTCGTACGAGAACAGCAGGTGCTGGCCCGAGATCCAGGCGGCGAACGCGACGCCCATGTAGAGGCCGATCTTGGTGCGGGTCACCGGGACGCCGACCGCCCGGGCCGCGTCCGCGTTGCCGCCCACCGCGAAGATCCAGTTGCCGGCCCGGGTCCGCAGCAGGATCCAGGTGGCGACGGCCACCAGCACCAGCCACCACACGATGGTGATCTGGATGTCGACGCCGCCGAGGTCCAGGTGCGAGGCGAAGACCGCGCGGGCGGAGTCGAAGCCCTCCATGTCGGCGATCGACTTGGTCGAGACGGTGCCGCTGATCAGTTTGGTGAAGCCCAGGTTGAGGCCGGTGAGCATGAAGAAGGTGCCCAGGGTGATCACGAAGCTGGGCAGCTTCGTCCGGGTCAGCAGCACCCCGTTCAGGACCCCGATGGCGAGGGTGACCAGCAGCGACACCCCGACGCCGACCCAGGTGTTGGCGGTCATCTGGTAGCTGAACATCGACGAGATCAGCGCCGAGCTGACCACCATCACGCCGGCCGACAGGTCGAACTCCCCGCCGATCATCAGCAGCGCCACCGGCACGGCCATGATGCCGATCGTCGAGGAGGCGTACAGGACCGTGGAGAGGCTGGCCGGCCGCAGGAACGGTTCGGCGATCAGCGAGAAGAAGACGAAGACCGCGAGGGCGCCGACCACCGAGCCCAGTTCGGGGCGGCCCATCAGCCGGCGGGCCAGGGAACGGTGCAGCAGCCGCTCGTCGCCCGCGCCGTCGGACGGCGCGGGCTGCCGGGTCGGCGCGTCGGCCGTGCTCATCGGGTCCCCCGCTTCGTGTACTCCTGGAGCGCGGCGGCGTCCTTCTTGGTGATCACCTGGGGTCCGGTGAACACCGGCTTGCCGCCGCCGAGCACGTCGGCGTTGTACTTGTACAGCCACAGCAGGTCGACCGCCTGGTACCCCTGGAGGTAGGGCTGCTGGTCGACGGCGAAGCCCAGCGAGCCGTCCTCCAGCCCGCCCGCGACCTGCGCGTTGAGGTCGAAGGTGTCGACCTCGGCCTTGCTGCCGGCCTGCTCCTTGGCCTTGACGGCGGTGGGGGCGAACGGTGCGCCGAGGGTGACCACGGCGTCGATGTCCGGGTCCGCCTGGAGCTTGGACTCGATGGACGCCTGGACGTCGGGCATGTTGGTGCCGTCGACGTAGAGCTTCTGGAACTGTCCCTTGAAGGTCTTCGCGGCGCCGTCGCAGCGCTGCTCGTGACCGACGTTGCCCTGCTCGTGCAGGACGCACAGGGCCTTCTTCTTGCCGCGCTTGGTCAGCTCCTCGCCGACCGCCTCGCCGGCCACCGTCTCGTCCTGGCCGACGTGGGTGAGCGCGCCGAACGCCTTGGACTCCTCGGCGCCGGAGTTCACCGTGATCACCGGGATGCCGGCCTTCTCGGCCTTGAGGACCACGTCCTTCATCGCGTCCGGCTTGGCCAGCGAGACGATCAGCCCGTCGACCTTCTGGTCGATGTAGGACTGCACGAGCTGGCTCTGCCGCTGGGCCTCCTTGTCGTGCGCGTAGACGAAGTTGATGTTGTCCTTGAGGGCGGCCTGCTCGGCGCCGTTCTGCACGATGTCCCAGAAGGTGTCGCCGTCTCCCGAGTGGGTGACCATCGCGAAGGTCCACCGGGGCGTGTTCACGGCGGCCTTCCCGCCCGCGGTCTGCGCGGCGCGCTCCTCCTCGGCACGCTTGCCGCCGGTGCTGCTGCACCCCGCCAGGGAGGCGCCGAGCACCGCCGCCAGCACGGCGCCCACGACGCGTCCTCTTCTTCGAACCCTTGCCACGAGGACTTGCCTTTCCCGCTCTAGCCGCTGTCCCGGCTCTGTCTGGTGTCGCCGCGGCGCCGGCCAGCGGCCGGACCGGGCAACCTTGCAAGTATCCGTTACCGGCGTTCTGTACCGATTCATGGGGTCCTGGCCCCGGCCGAGGTGCACCGGGTGATAAGGGCTCGCAGGGTGCCCGGCCGACCGCTCCCGGGCCGGGCCGTGCTGACGCAGATCATGGTGGACCGCCTTCGCTCCCCCGCCGCCGGATTGCGGCTGGAGGAGTTCTAGCGGCGCGCGTCGAGCCGCGTCAATGGTTTGTCAGAACATTCTGACGAGAGGGTCGGCGCGCGTTCCGCCCCCGGCACCCTACGGTCGCACGCCGCCCGACCGACACCGCGCGGCTACGGCCGCACGAGCAGCTGGAACTCGAAGGCGTAGCGGGTCGCCCGGTAGACGTGCGAGCCGAACTCCACCGCGCGACCGGTGTCGTCGAAGGTCGTGCGCTCCATCGTGAGCAGCGGCGCGCCTTCGGGTTCGTCGAGCCGGGCGGCCTCCTCGGCGGTCGCCGCGCGGGCGCCGACCGCCTGGCGGGCGCTGTGCAGCGTGATCCCGGCGGCCCGCATCAGGCGGTACAGGCCGGTCGCCTCCAAGTCGGCGGTCGCCAGCTTCAACAGCCCGACCGGGAGATGGTTGCGCAGGTGGGCGACCGGTTCGCCGTGGGTCAGCCGGAGCCGCTCGACCAAGGCGACCTCGGTGCCCTCGGCGATCCCCAGGGCGGCGGCGACCTCGGCGTCCGCCGCGGTGGTGGTGTTCAGCAGGACGCGGGTGGCCGGCTTCTGCCCGGCCGCCTCCAGGTCGTCGTAGAGGCTGCTGAGTTCCAGCGGGCGCTTGACCTGGCTGTGCACGACCTGGGTGCCGATGCCGCGGCGGCGGACCAACAAGCCCTTGTCGACCAGTGACTGGATGGCCTGGCGCACCGTGGGCCGGGACAGGCCGAGCCGACCGGCCAGTTCGATCTCGTTGCCGAGCAGGCTGCCGGGGGCCAACCGGCCGTCCTCGATCGCGGCCTCCAACTGCTGCGACAGCTGGAAATACAGCGGCACCGGACTGTTCCGGTCCACGCTGAACTGGACGGGGCCCTCGGCACCCGCGGCATCTGCATCGCGTTTCCCCACGCTCGCGAGCGTAACCGTCCGCACAGATGACGGGAAGTCTTCAGGTCACATTGTCCGGACAAGGGCGGTCGGGCGTCTCGAAGGACGGGATCTCCCCTGGCCTCGCCGGGCCGTGCGGGGCCGTGAGGACGCCGGCCTACCAGGGCAGCGGACGGCCGTCGCGGAAGAAACCGCCGGTGGGTCCGTCGTCGGGCAGCGTCGCCGCGTGCAGGACGCTCGCCGCGCCCGCCGCCACCGGTCGGCCGCCCGGCCCGCCCATGTCGGTGGCCACCCAGCCCGGGCAGACCGCGTTGACCAGCACGCCGTCCGCGCGCAGCTCGGCGGCGAGCATCCGGGTCAGCGCGTTCAGCGCGGCCTTGGAGGCGGTGTACGCGGGGGTGCCGCCGCCCATGTTCGTCAGCGCGGCGGCCTCGCTGGAGACGTTGACCAGCCGGGGGTGGGCCGAGGCGCGCAGCAGCGGGGCGAAGGCGGTGGCCATCCGCCAGGGCCCGTACAGATTGGTCTCGGCTGCCTCGCGCACCACCGCCAGATCGGCGGTGACGGCCCGCTGCCAGGTGTCGTAGGTGATCGCGGCGTTGTTGATCAGGACGTCCAGCCGGCCGAACGCCGCGGTGACCCGGGCCGCGGCACGGGCGACGCTGCGGTCGTCGGTGACGTCCAGCGGGAGCGGGCGGACGTCCGCGGTGCCGGCGGCGGCCCGCAGTTCGTCGGCCGCCCGTCGGACGGCGTCCGGGTCGCGGCCGGTGAGCAGCACGGTGTGGCCGCGCTCGGCCAGTTGGCGACTCACCTCGCGGCCGATGCCCCGGGTGGCGCCGGTGACGAGG
>LIQL01000245.1 GCA_001418405.1 Streptomyces diastatochromogenes
GCCTGACGGACCGCACCCGGTGCCTGCTGGGCGCCGCCGTCTGCACGCTGGCGCTGACCGCCCTGCTCGTCGTCCCTCTCACCCCGACCGGCCTGGCCCCGCTGTTGGCGCTGCTCGGGGTGGGCCTGGGCACGTTCACGCCGGCCAACAACACGCTGATCATGGGTGCCATCCCGGCGGCCTCCTCCGGCACCGGCGGCGGACTGGTCAACATGACGCGGGGGCTGGGCACCGCGCTCGGCGTCGCCCTCGTCACCCTCGCCCTCCACGCCGCCCCCACCCACGGCACCCTCGACGGCCCCCGATGGGCGCTGATGGTCCTGATCGCCGCCTCCGCACTCACCCTGGCCGCGGCCTGGCTGGGGCCGAGGGCGAAGGACGGCACCCGGCACGGCCGCCGCCCGGTGCGGCGCATCGCACCGCACCGACGCGGAAACGCCAGCTGAGCGGATCGTGGAGCAGGACACCGTCGGAGGGATCTCACCCAGCCGGATCGGGCCGTGGCCGCGCCCGACCGCACCGGAGGTTCAACGGGTCCGGCGGATCACCGCGCGGCCGCCGTCCACGTCCACCTGGACAGACCCCCCGTGACGCCCCTGTCACGGTGGCTCGCGGAGCTTCCCCTGCGCCCCTGGCTGCCCGCCCTCCGGCATGCCGGCTCAGAAAGTCACCGCGATCTTCCCGGACAGGCCGCCCCGGAGGAAGCGTCGGTGCGCGGCCCGGATCCGGTCGACGCCGAAGGCGGCGTGCACGCGCAACCGCAGCGAACCGTCGTCGACGAGTCCGGCCAACTCGCGCAACCCGGCGCCGTCCTCGTGCACTTGGTTGACCGTGGTGCGGACGCCACGTGCGGACAGGTCGGGGACCGGGCCTGCCTGGGTGGCGATCGACGCGTACCGGCCGCCGTCCGCCACGGCGTCGGTCAGGAAGGCCCCGAAGGTGTCGAAGACCGCGTCGTAGCTCCGGGCTCGGAACGCGTCGGGGTCGGTGGCGACCACCTCGGCGCCGTGGCCACGGGCGAACGCGACCTGCGCGTCGCGGGAGACCAGCGCATCGACCGCGACGCCCCGTGCGCGCGCCAGTTGGAGCGCCACCCCACCGACCGCACCGGCGGCACCGGCGATCAGCAACCGCTCCCCGGCAGACACCGCCAGCCAGTTCAGCGTCTGCCAGGCGGTCAGTCCGGGCAGCGGCAACGTGGCGGCCTCGACCAGGCCGACAGTCTGCGGCGCGACGGCCACGGCACCGACGCGGGAAGCGCGACCAGGTCGGCCCAGGTCCCCCGGCCCGAGCCGAGCTGGTGCGACATCGCGATGACCCGTTCCCCCGCGCGCAGTCCGCTGTCGCCCCCGTCGACCACGATGCCGGCCAGGTCCCAGCCGAGCGTCATCGGCAGCGGGGGCGTGCCGTCGCCGATGGCCCCTTGCCTCGTCTTGTCGTCGACCGGGTTGAGGCTGGTCGCCACGGTCCGGATCAACACCTCCCCAGGCCCCGGCTCAGGCTCGGGAGCCACGACGAGGTCCAGCACGTCGGGTGTGCCGAAACGGTCGATCTGAACGGCGCGCACGAAAACCCCTCACACGATTGCAGCTGACCCGACCGACAACCCGCCAACCCATCACGGGATTCCCGCGCCCCGCGTCGCGTCACCCGGCCCGGCAACGCGAGAACCGCACAGCCACCGCCGAGGTGCCCCTGCGGGCCTACCGCGGGGACGCCCAGCGACGGCCCGCGACATCAGCACGGCCAGCAACTCCCGCCCGCAAGAGATGAGTTGACGCAAGGGAAGCACCCCACCCCGATCCACCACCACTCGATGCCCCCTTGAAGGCGACCCCGAACCGGCATCCGGGCGCCGCACCCCTCCACACGTCACTCCAGTGACTTCAGTGTGCAACCTTTTCGCCATACGCGCCGTCACATATGTGGCGCAACCGTGCGCACGTACGCCTGCGCACCCCCGCACACCATGCGTCATGCACGGCCTGAACGCGGCGTACGTCAACCTGTGCCGCCCAAAAGGCACTTGGGATCCGAGAGGTCTGCTCGATGAAGATTCGCCGCGCCCTGACAGCCGCCGCAGCAGCTGCCGTACTGGCGCCCGCCGCCGTACTGGCCGCGTCCCCCGCCGCTTTCGCAACGGATCCGGTGTCCGAGGCCGGTCCCCGCACGCCCGCCGCTCCCGACTCCCTCGATGCCGCAACACCGTCGGGCCGGCCAGCGGATTCCGCGACGAGCGGCGACGGAACCACCAACCCGGGCGACGCCGCTGCCGGCGGTTCGGCGTCCCAGGACCGCGACGGGGCCGCCCGCCCCTCCTCGGGGAAGCCGCCGAGAGCCGCCGGGACCGCCGAGCGGACCGGCGCCGCAGGAGCTGCCGGCGCTGGACGCACGGACGCCGTTGGCCGCAAGGACGCCGGTGGTTCCGACGGTGCGGGTCAGTCCTGCGCGTTCGGGTCCGACAAGTTGCAGGTGGCCGTCCACGGGCTGCCGTCCAAGCTGGCTGCGGGCGACGCCTGGACCCCGTTCTCCATGAGTCTCACCAACACCACCGGCAAGCCGCTGGCGGAGGTCCAACCCTTCCTGCTCGTGTCGTCCGCCGAAGACGTCGACCGGCCGTACTGGGAGCTGGAGACCGAGTACCGCGACGCCAAGACGGGGCAGTGGAAGACCTTCCATGACGCGACGCCCGACGAGCTGTTCGGCTCCTTCGCCGTCGGCCCGGGCAGCACCCTCACGCTCCAACTGCGTACCCGTGCGGTCAAGGACGCCAAGCCCGGCACCGGGTACGCGCTCGCCGCCGGCGACCACCGCAACCCCGACGGTTCCTGCGGTTCGGCCAAGGAAGCCTGGTACGACTTCACCATCCTCCCCGCGGGCGCGAAGCCGACCCAGCCCCCGACCGCCAAGCCCACCGAGCCGGGCAAGCCGGGCGGCACGGCCGAGCCCAGTCAGAGCGCCGCGCCCGCAGCCGGTACGGGTGGTTCCGCTTCCACCGGTGGTCTCAGCCCGATGGGCGGCGCCCACCTCGCCGCGACCGGCTCCTCCTCCGCGCTCCCGGCGATCGCCCTCACCGGCGGAGCCGCGCTGGTGGTCGGCGCCGGTGCCGTCATCGGCGTGCGCCGCCGCAAGGGCCTGACCGGTCCGGGCGCCACGGACGCCACCGCGTAAGCCCCACCCTTCCCCCAAGCACCTCACCACCCAAGGATCCACGGCCTCAAAACCCAACGACACGGGAAACGAAGGCTCCAAGGGTCCGAAGAACCAGGAAAGAGATCTTCATGAAGCTGCGCCGCGCCCTGTCGGTCTCGGCCGCGACGGCCGCCCTGCTCCCCGTGGCGGTGGCCGCCGCACCCGCCACCCAGGCAGCCCCCGCCGCGGACATCCCGACGTGCTACGACCTCGACACCGCCTACGGGCAGTACCACAACAACACCTTCGTGGGCCGTGCGTTCGGCATACCCAAGTCACTCGCTCTCGGCACGCGGTGGACGACCTACACGGCCACGCTCACCAACGCCTCGACGAAGGAGCTCAAGTCGTTCGAACTCAGCGCCAAGCTGGGCAGTTACGTCTACAACGAGGGCGAGCGCGACCTCGGCCCGTACGGCGATCTCCAGTACTGGGACACCGCGCAGAGCGCCTGGAAGACGCTGCGCCAGGCGGATGGCACGGCCCGCGGCACCATCCCCGGCCCGAAGACGCTGAAGCCCCGCGAGTCCGTCCACGTCCAACTGCGGTTCAGGGTGGGTGAAGACCTGCCCATGGACCAGAACTACGACGCTTTCACCGGCATCACCGGCACCTTCGTCGACCGCTACCGCAACATGGACTGCACCGCCACCGGCGACGCCAGCGGCGGCTTCTCCCCCCACAAGGGCTGACGCTTCCGGGAGGGCTGCCGCCGTCGGGGCGGCACCCCTCACCCTTACCCCAGGTAGTTCTGCCTGCGGTGGAAGAAGCCGTGGAGCTTCTCGTGGGGTGAGGGCGGTGACTTCGGGCCGATCCGCCAACCGCGGGCCGGTCCCCACGCCCCGGCCCGGGTCAGGGACTTGTGAGGACGACCAGTTGCCGGGTCGCCCGGGTCATCGCGACGTAGCGGTCCACCGCGCCTTCGACGCCCTCCCCGAACGCCTCCGGGTCGATTAGGACGACCAGGTCGAACTCCAGGCCCTTCGACAGTTCGGGCGTCAGCGAGTGGACGCGGGGCGTCGCCCGGAACGTGGGGGCGCCGATGACGCAGGCGACCCCGTCGGCGTGCGCGGCGAGCCAGGCATCCAGGATCGTGTCGAGTTCCGCAACGGACCCGTGGGTGACGGGCACGTCGCCGTCGCGGATGGAGGTCGGCACGTTGGCGTCCGGGAGCACGGCGCGGATGACCGGCTCGGCTTCCGCCATGACCTGCGACGGCGTGCGGTAGTTGACGCTCAGCGAGGCCACCTCGATCCGGTCGAGCCCGACCCGCGCGAGTCGTTCCTGCCACGACTCGGTGAAGCCGTGCCTGGCCTGGGCCCGGTCCCCGACGATGGTGAGGCTCCGGGACGGGCAGCGCAGCAGCAGCATGTTCCACTCGGCGTCGGTCAGTTCCTGGGCCTCGTCCACGACGATGTGCGCGAACGGCCCGGCGAGCCGGTCCGGTTCGCTGCCGGGCAGGGCGGCCGCGTCGATCAGGCAGTCCTGCAGGTCCCGGCCGCGCAGCATGGTCACGGCCCCCTCGCCGTCGTCGTCGGCCGCGAGGACGTCGTCGATGACGTCGGCCATCCGGGCGCGCTCGGCGGCGACGGCGGCCTCGTGCCGGCGCTGTCGCCGGGCCGCCGCCGGGTCACCGAGCCGCTGTCGGGCCGCGTCCAGGAGCGGCAGGTCGGCCACCGTCCATGCCTGGGGCGCCTCCTTGCGCTGGAGTGTGCGCACCTCGTCGCGGCTCAGCCAGGGAGCGCACAACCGCAGGTACGCGGGGACCGACCACAGGTCGCCGACCAGGTCGGCCGCTTCGAGCAGCGGCCAGGCACGGTGGAGGGTGGTGACCAGTTCCTCGTCGTGCCGCAGTGCCCGGCCGAACAGCTCGGGCGGGACGTCGTCGTCGAGTTTGTCCAGCAGGATCGTGACCAGTTCCGCCCAGATCTGCTCGCGCGCCTCGTTGTGCGGCGTGCCGGCTCCCGCTGCCTGGAACGCGTCGGCCCAGTCATCGGCGCTCAGCCGGACGTCGGCCCAGTCCGTCATGACCGTCATCCCCTCGGTGGGCGGCTCCTCGTAGAACCTGACGGCCGCCTCGATCGCCCGCACCATCCGCGCGGACGACTTCAGCCTGGCCACCTCCGGGTCGGTCTCGCTCGCCGCCCCGGCGCCCTCGGCGACGAGGTCCCGCACGGTGCAGGTCTGCACGCCCTCCTCGCCCAGGCTGGGCAGGACGTCGGCGACGTAGGCCAGGTAGGGCTGGTGCGGCCCGACGAACAGCACCCCGCCCCGACGGTGGCCCAGGCGGGGGTCGGCGTGCAGGAGGTAGGCGGAGCGGTGCAGGGCGACGACGGTCTTGCCGGTACCGGGGCCGCCGTCGACGACCAGGGCGCCGCGGGACCCGGCCCGGATGATGGCGTCCTGGTCGGACTGGATGGTGGCGAGCACGTCCCGCATCCGGGCCGACCGGCTGCCGCCCAGGCTGGCGATGAACGCGGACTGGTCGTCGAGCGCGGCGTGCCGTCCGAGCGCCAGCGCGTCGGCGGTGAACACCTCGTCCCAGTAGTCGCCGATCCGGCCGCCGGTCCAGCGGTACCTGCGGCGGCTCGCCAGTCCCATCGGGTTGGCGTGGGTCGCCGCGAAGAACGGCTCGGCGGCCGGTGAACGCCAGTCGACCAGCAGCCGGCGCCCCGAGCCGTCGGTGAGGCCGAGCCGTCCGACGTACACGGGCTCGGGGTCGTCGGCGGTGACGATGCGCCCCAGGCACAGGTCCAGGCCGAACCGGCGCAGGGCGCGCAGGCGAGCGGTCAGCCGGTGGATCTCGGCGTCCCGGTCCATGGCGGCCCGGCCGACGCCGCCGGGTGCCTTGAGCGTGGCGTCGAGCTGGTCGGACAGCTCACCGATCGCGCGGTCGAGGCTCTCCGCGAGGGCCGCGAAGTGCCGCTCGTCCTCGGCGACCAGTGCCTGGTCCGCCTTGGCCGAGAGCCGGGCGGGAAGCGCGAACGCGCTGGTGGTCAGGGAACCCATGACATCAACCCCGATCCGCGGCCGCGGCCGCGACGTCCACCGACCCGGCGCCGGGCACCAGCAGCAGCCGGCCCCGTCCCACCGCCCGGGCGTCAGCGCCCGGCGCACAGTCCCACCACACATCACGCACTTCGGGAGTCCCCCGTTTCCGCAGGTTTCTGGCTTCGGCCTGCGATTTTGCGGGACGACCGGGGCCTTGCCGCAAGCCCCCCAGTGCGCTATAAGTTGAGAGTGGCGAGGAGCGGTCGTACTCCTTGCCTTTTCTCGTTTCGGCGCCGGTGGCGCCCGTCACCTGCCGGCCGCGGCGCCCTCAGCCCTTCAGGCCGTAGAAGTGGATCCGGGAGTTCGGGGTGAAGCCGATGCGGGGGTAGACGGGGGCTCCGGCGGCGGTGGCGTGCAGGGTCGCGCGGGTCAGTCCGGAGGCCCGGGCGCCCTCGTGCAGCGCCTTGCGTGTGACGGCCTCGCCGTAGCCGCGGCGTTGCCACTCGGGGGCGGTGGCGACGAGCGCGACGAAGAGGCGGCCCTCGGCCTCCACCGTCGCGGCGCACGCCACCGGAACACCGTCCCGCAGGGCCAGATAGGCGTGCATCCGGCTCTTCCACAGGCGGGAGCCGTCCAGGCCGTCCCGGCCGGCCGCCAAGGGGAAGCCGTACGCACGGGAGTTGAGGTCCGCGTAGGCCCGCAGTTGCTCGTCCGTGGTCACCCGCTCGTACGTCAGGTCGGGGTGGGCCGGCTCGGGGACGGGGAGGAGGTCTCCGGCCATGCCGGTGCCGGGGAAGGCGTAGGCGAGGCCGGCCCGTTCGACCGCTTCGCCGAGCGCCGCGCGCGCCTCGTCGTGGAGCAGGTCCTCGAAGACCCACAGGAAGCCCGGGTGCCGCTTCGTGCGCATCAGGTCCGCTGCCTGGCCCACCCGCCGTGCGACGAGCGCCGCGTCGGCGTCCACCTCGGTCAACGCGGCGCAGTTCCAGAAGGCGAAGCGGCAGTCGGCCCAGCGCACGGCGATGCCCGGGAGGTCCCGGACGTCCGCGTGCGCGTCGCGGTCGAGCACCATGGCCCGCCAGACGACGGCGAGTTGTTCCACCGATTCGATCGACTCGGTACGGTCCGTCACCCGAATTCCCCTTCGGTCGTCACGTGTCGGGAGGGACGCGCAGCAGTGCGCCGGGTGTGCCGGAGCGCGGTCTCCCCTGAGCAGCGATCATCGTGGACGCGCTGCGGTGGCGGGGCGCGCCACACGGAATTCACCCTCATCCGGCATCGCCGCGACCACGTGCCGGCGGCAGCGGCGACGATCCGGCCCGCCGCGGCCGGTGCCTGACGGAGAGGGGTGACTCCTACGCGTTCATGCTCCGCGAACTGCCCCCGCTCATCGACCGGTGGCGCACGGACTTCGCGGCGCGGCGCCACCGCGACGGACCGGCACCGCCGCCGCGGGGCGGGGTGAGCAGCCACAGGGCCAGCAGTCCGCTCCCCACGCCGACGGCGGCGGCGACCGCGAACACCGCGACCAGGCCGTGGGCGTACTGGGCGTTCAGGTCGGCGCCCGCCGCGCCGGACGAGAACCGGTGGAACACGGAGCCGAGCACCGCGATGCCCAGCGCCAGGCCGAGTTGGCGGGCGCAGTTGGCGGCGGCGGAGGCCACGCCGCTCTGGGCCTCGGGGGCGGCGGACATGGCGACGGCGGGCAGCACGGGCGAGACGATGCCGGCGCCGATGCCGGTGAGGGCCAGTCCCGGCAGGAGCGCCGGCCAGGAAGAGCCCCCGTCCACCGTCAGCATCAGGGCGTCGCCGATGCCGACGGCCACCGTGCCGCCGCCGAGCGTCCAGTGCGCCGGGAGCCGGTGCAGCATGCTGCCGAGTCCCGCGGACGTGGCGAAGAACGCCACCGGCTGCACCGTGATGACCAGGGCCGCGGGCAGCGAGGTGAGCCCCACCCCGTCCTGCAACCAGATCGACACGACGGGCAGCGCCCCGAACGCGGCGAGGTAGTACCCCGTGGCCGCGACCAACGTGCCGTTGAACCTCCCCTTGTGGAACAGGTCCGGCGAGAGCATCGGGTTGCTGCCGGCCCGCTCCACGAGGACGAACGCGAGGAGCATCACCAGGCCGAACCCGAGGCCGAGCAGCGCCGGCGGCTCTCCCCAACCCCGCTCTCCGCCGCGGATGATGCCGAAGGTGATGCCGATCGCCGCCAGCGTGAAGGTGGCGATGCCCCGGTGGTCGATGCGGGTCGAGGTGGTGGTGTCGTCGATCAGCACCGCGGCGGAGAGGGCCAGCGTGAGCGCGCAGACCGGCACGCCCGCGAAGAAGATCCACTGCCAGGACAGGAACTGCGTCAGGACCCCGCCGGCGACGTTGCCGATGCCGGCGGCCGCACCGGCCACCGCGCCCCAGACCGCGAAGGCCACGCCCCGGTCGCGCCCGGTGTAGGTGAGCCCGATCAACGGGAGCAGGGTCGAGAACATCGCGGCTCCGGCCAGGCCCTGGACCGCTCGCGCGGCGATCAACACCGCGGCGTTGCCGGCCAGTCCGCACCCGAGCGTGGCGACGCCGAAGACGCCGAGGCCGCACAGGTACAGGCGTTTGCGGCCCAGGTTGTCCCCGAGCGAGCCCATGCCGAGCAGCAGCCCCGCCAGGGCGAGGGTGTAGACGTCGACGATCCACTGCGCGGCGCCGAAGCCCGCGTGCAGGTCGCGGGCCATGCCGGGCAGCGCCACCGTCACGATCGTCGAGTAGACGAGCAGCATGAACGTTCCCGAGCAGGTGGCGACCAACGGCAGCCAGGCACGCATGGCGGGGATTCCTTCCGAAGCCTCGAACCTTCCGGGACCAGGCTGCTGTAATACCCTTGTGCAACAGAACCCTTACGGAGAAGAGCCCGTCAGGCTGATCCTGGACCTCGCCGCCCAACCGCCGTGTACTCCAGCGGAGTTCGCCGAACGGTGTGCCGCCGCGGGCATGGCGATCGACCGCCCGGTGGACGACGGGGACCTGGCGGAGATCCTGGCATTCCTCCCGCGCTGGCTCGCGGTGGTCGACGCCGACACCCCCGAGCGGCGGGCGGCCCTGCTCAACGCGCTGCTGACGGACGCGTCCGAGCACCCCCGGCTGACCGACCACGCCGACGGCGGCTGGCACATCCACTACCGTCCCGACGGCCTGGGCCTGGCCGGTGTGGTGCGGGCGGTGGTCAGCGTGGGCACCGCCCTGCACCTGACCGGCCGCGGCATGGACCGGCTGGGCCGGTGCGCCCTGCTCGAATGCGGCCGGGCGTACGGCGACTTCACGCGTGGCGGCCGGCAGCGCTACTGCTCCCACGCCTGCGCGAACCGCGACGCCGTACGCCGCTTCCGCGCCCGCCAGGCCGCGCGGAAGCCGTGAGGCCGGCGGCGCAGCACCCGTCCCGGCTCACCGCCCCGTCCGGCCCGCCGCCCGCAACTCCGCCCGGGCGAAGCGCACTTCGTCGATGGCCTGGAGGTGGCCGCCGTCGGCGGCGCAGCGCCCGGCCCGTTCCAACAGTCGGGTGGCCTCCTGCGGCGCCGTGCCGCCCCGTACGCGGGCCAGCGCCGTGAGGGCGAACGCCAGGGCGGTGCCGCCGAACGGCTCGGCGAGTTCGACCGAGGCCAGGGCCAGGCGCTGCGCGTCCGCCCGCTCGCCGCACAGCAGGTGGAGTTCGGCGAGGTTGGCGCGCTCGAAGGCGGTGGCCGTGGGGCGGCCCGCCTGTTCGGCCAGGGCCAGTGCGCGGTGGCCGTGGGTCAGCGCGTCGCCGTACCGGCCCGCGCGGCGCTCGGTCTCCCGCAGCACGGACAGCACGGTGGCCAGCAGGGCCCGGTCCCCGGACGCCTCGGCCGGCGCCAGTGCCGCGGCGGCGGGGCCGGCCGCCTCGTGGGCCAGGCCCGACAGGCCCAGGCACACCGTCTGCTGCGCCCGAGAGCGGGCCAGCAGCACGGCGTCGTCGGCGCCCTGGGCGGCGGCGCAGTGCTCCGCCGCCCGAGCGGCCGCCAGGCCCTCCTCGTAGCGGCCGCAGTAGGACAGCACCGCCGAGTGGGCCATGTGGTGGGCGGCCCGGATGGGGTCGGGGGCGCCGGGGCCGGGCGGATGGGCGGCCAGGACGGCGAGGGCCTCGCGGGCCCCCGGGCCGCGGCCGAGCACCTCCGCCAGGCGGGCGGCGGCCAGCGTGCAGGCATCGCGCTGCCCTTGCCGCTCGTACGAGTCGAGGGCCTCGCGCACCACGGTGACGGCCTCCGCGTACCGTCCCGAACGGTCCAGGTGCAGCGCCCAGTCCAGCCGTACCCGCGCCGCGTCCGCCTCGGGCCGCACGGAGCGGCCGCCGCGGGGCCGGCCGGCTGCGGCCAGGGCCCGCCGGAGTTCGGCCCGCCGTTGTGCCAGTCGTGTGCGGGCCGGTTCGGCCCAGGGCGCGTGGCGGTCCTCGGGCAGCAGCTCGCCGTTCAACGCCTCCAGGGCGCGGGTGAGCGCGCGGTGCCCGCCGTGGCGCAGGGCCCGCCGGGCGGCGGCTTCCGCCTCGTCGGTGTCCACGCGTACCGTGTGCGGTGCCAGCCGCAGCAGGTCGCCGTCGGTCGTCAGGTACGCGGAGGTGCCGCGCGGCGGGAGTTCGGGTTCCAGCGCGTGCCGGGCGGTGTGCAGCGCCACCCGCAGGCTGCCGAGCGCGGACCGGAGTTCGGCGTGCGGCCAGCAGGCCGCCATGACCTGTTCGCGGTGCAGCGCGTGGTCGGGGGCGAGGGCCAGCAGCTTGACGAGCGTCCGGGCGCCGGGGCGGGACCAGCGTTCCACGGGCGGGGCCCCGTCCTCGCGGACCAGCCGGAACCCGCCGAGCAGTCGAATGCGCAGCATGGGGGGAGGCATCGGCCGGTCACTCTAATCGGTTCCGAACGGCTCTGGTGGACCGCGGAGTTACACCGGCGTTACTGGCCGGATCCGGTCGCCGGTCGGGGCACGTCGGTCGGGCTCCGGTCGGTGGGAACGCGCCAATGTCGTCGGGGCGGCCGGGATCCCGGGTGACGTGCGTTGACGGTGTGACGGGCGGTTGCTGGGATGAGCGGGTGCGCAGCGCCCGGCCGACGGCGCCGTTCCCATCCCACGTCCCTGAGGAGGAAGCGTGAAGCGCTCCCCTGCCCTTGCCGTGTCCGTTCTCGTCCTGGTGTCCGGTACCGCCGTGGCGGCCAACGCCGCCGGTCCGGCCGCCGCTCCCGCACCCCATGCCCGCTCCGCGGCGGCGGCCTGGTGCGCGAAGCAGGGCGGTACGGCGGAGACGCGCGTCCCGTACTACACGGGCACCGGCAACAAGCTCACCCCGCTGGGCGGCGAGCGTGAGATGTGCGTCTTCGCGGCCGCCGACGGCAGCAAGATCATGATCGCCGCGGACACCCTGGCCGCGGACAAGCCGACCCTGGCCGCGCTCGCCTACGTCCGCAAGCCCGACGGCCCGAGCAGCCCGGGCAACCCGTCCATCGCCTACTGCCAGGGCATCAACGGCACCGCCATGTTCGGCAACAAGCCGACGGACGGCGGCGGTTGGGGCGCCAAGAACGAGACCGACCCGTCCAAGGCGACCTCCACCTGCACGTTCGCCGACGGCTCGCTGATCGACGCCTGGGGCCTGAAGTACCACCAGGGCGGGGTGATCCGCGGCGCCGATCTGACGAAGAAGTTCCAGGCGACCATCCCGGGGGCGTGAACGGCCGGCCGGGCCCGTCGGCGCCCGGTCCACGGGCGTCGCCGGTGCCGGTGGGGAACCGCGGGTCGCGTCCCCACCGGCGCCGTCGGAGCTGGCCGGCCGCCGGCGCCTCAGGCCGGCGGCGCGAGGTGTTCGACGATGACGAGCGTGCCGGTGCTGCCGGGACGCACGGCGTGCACGACGCCCGCCTCGACGACGTACGCCTCCCCGGCACGCACCTCGACCTCGCCGCCGTCGGCGACCAGGCGCAGCGTGCCGTCCATCACCAGCAGCGCCTCCGCCACGTCGTGGGATTCCGGCGCCGAGGCGCGGCCGTCCATCCGCAGCACCTTCACCCCGGTGCTCCCGACCCGCCCGAGCAGGTGCGAACTCCAGGCGTCCGGCAGTTCCGCGGCCGTGTGGCGGATATCGACGACGTTCATGGCTTGCCTCCTGGCGGGCCGCTCCGCAGGAGACCGTCCAGGCCGCCGGGGGCTCCGCGTTCGTGATCAAGGGATGTCGTGACGGTACGACACCGCGGCGCGCCGTTGGTCGACCGTTGGGCAAAACCTCGCCGGCACCGGGCGCCGGTCCGCGTCAGTACGTCGCCAGCTCCGCCAGGAGGTGTTCGGCAGTGGTGATCTCGCCGCCGAGGGGGTGGTCCGCCGCGACGTACGGGAGGCGGTCCGCGGCGGCGGCGAAGGCGCGGGAAACC
>LIQL01000246.1 GCA_001418405.1 Streptomyces diastatochromogenes
GCGCGCCGGCCACCGCCATCACCAGCGGGGCGAGCGCGGTGATCCACGGCAGCGGGCGGGCGGCGGGCGAGGCGGGCGGGGAGGGCAGCGTGAAGCGGGTGGCGCTCTCGGCCGGCCGCAGCCGCGGCGGCCGGTTGTAGTCCCAGCCGGCGCCGTCCTCCGAGGGCTGCACGGCCGCGTCCGGCCGCTGCGGCAGGGCGAGTTCGAGCAGGCAGCCGCCGACGAGGAGCTGCGCGCCGGCCGGCCAGGCGGTGGGCTCGGCGAGGTCCTCGCGGTCCAGTTGCGGCGGGTCGCCGGCCGGCGCGTCCGCGTCCGGCGCCACCCGGCAGCGCCCTCCGGGGCCCACCGTCAAGATGGCGAACGGCCGGTCCGGCATGGCGCGCAGCACCTGGGCCATCCCGTCGTGCGCCAGGCCGATCCGGTACTCGCCGATGTCGAGGCGGTGCACCGCGCCCGCCGCGGTCCCGCCGACCGCACGGATCTCCACCAACCCGTCCGGTTCGGCCGACGAGGTGCCCGCCGGGCGGCCCAGGCCGACGACGGCCGCGTGGTGCAGCGGCGAGTCCCGCAGCCGCAGGTCCGCGGGCAGCAGGCGGTCGCCGGCGTACAGGCCGAGGCCCTCCGGGGGCCGGTGGACGCCGCCCGCCCCGGCCAGCGCCTCCGCGACGGCGCCCACGGGCGTGTCGGGGTCGGCGTCGAGGTGGACGTCGAACGCGTCACCGTCCCCCTCGACCACGGTCAACATCAACGACACGAAACGTCCTCCAGCCGGCGCGAATGGGGGGCCTCGGAAGCCGTGTTCGACGGCTCCGTACCACTGACGTGAGCTACGGCGCGGGCCGGCGATTGGTTCACCCGGCGCGCTCGTGAACCATCCGGGGGCCGGCGCCGTAGTCGCCTTGGGAGGCACGGCGCCGCGACGCCGCCGCGGTGCCGCCCCGCTTTCGACCGTCCCGGCTCCGCCGCCGGGGCGTCCCGACAAGGAGTCAGAAGATGATCTGGTACGTCCTGGCCGCGGTGCTGGGGCTGGCGCTGATCGGGGCGGTGGCCGCGCTGGTCGTCACCGAGTGGCGGGCCCGCCCGCCGAAGCCCGTCGCCGCCTCGGCCGCCGTCGTGGGACGGGAGGCGCTGGACGCGGTCAACGCGGGCCTGCGCCGGCTGACGGGCGAGTGCCTGCGCTCCGGCCGGTCGCTGCCCGACCTGTACGCCGTCGTCTACTCCGAGGAGCGGCTCGGACTGCTGCTGGCCGGCGCGGAGGAGACCGCCCCCGCGCCGTGGACCGCCGAGGAGGACGGCGAGCGCTGGACGGCCTCGCTCGACGCCTTGCACCGCCCCGGTCCGGAGGGCGAGCCGGCTCTGCCGTACGCGCTGACGGTGACGGTGGGGCTGGACGGCCCCGACCGGGTGCTGGTCGACCTCTCCCGGGCGACCGGACCGGTGTCCGTGACGGGCCCGGACGAGGAGGTGCACAGCCTCGTGCGGGCCGTCATCGCCGAGACGCTCTCCAGCCCGGTGGGCGCCCTCGCCGAGGTCACCCTGGTGGGATCCCTGACAGGCGCGGGACTCGTGACCGGCGATGGGCCGCACAGCTCGCGGCTGCACACCGCGGCCACCTTGGAGGAGGCGTTCGCCCGGGCCGCTTCGGGGGCGCCGGGACAGCCGCAGCCCGGAGTCTCCGACGTCACCCAGATCTTCCGGCTGATCGAGGGCAGCAGCCGGATCGCCGTCCAGGGCGCGGCCCCGCACCTGTTCGTGGTGGACGCCTCGCAACTTCCGCGGCGGCAGGGGGCGTTGGACGCCCTGGGGCGCGGGGACGCGCTGCTGGTGGTCGGCGAGGCGCCCGCGGGGTGGCGCTGGCGGGCCGGTGCCGGCGGCACGCTCGACACCGGACCGCTCGGCCTGGAGATCACCCGGCACGTGGGGCGTTTCGCGTGAGCCTCAGCCGGCTTCGCGCTCCTGGCCGTCCACGTGCAGTCCGCGACTGTGCAGCGCCTCGCGCAGGGCGCGCGCGGCGTAGTGCGTCCGCGACTTGACGGTGCCCGGCGGAACGCCGAGGACCTGGGCCGTCTGGTTGACGCTGCGCCCCAGGTAGTGCACGTGCAGCAGGACCTCGCGCTGCGAAGGCCGCAGGTCGCGCAGCGCCTCGACGAGCACCTGGGAGGTCAGGACCTGGTCCACGTCGTCCGGGACCGTCAGGTGGGCGAGTTCCGGGTCACCGCTCTCCGGCGGCCTGGCCTGGCGGGCCCGGTGCCCGTCGATGACGAGGTTGCGCAGCACGGTGAACAGCCACGGCCGCACCGATTCCGCGGTCGGGTCGAGCTCCTCGGCGTGCCGCCAGGCGCGGATCGCGACCTCCTGGAGGACGTCCTCGGCACGGTGCCAGTCGCCCTCCAGGCGCCGTGCGGCGAACTGCAGCAACGCGCTGCCGTGGGAGTGGTAGAGGGCCCTGAGGAACTCGTCCGGGCGGGACTCCCGCGTGGCGGGGTCCGGTATGCGGTCTTCGGTCGAAGCGCTGGCCGACAAGGGCCTTTTCCTCTCCGGTCATCTGTGGGCGAGACGGGTCAGCCGGCTGCGGGAGGCCGGCGGGCACTGCCGCGAGCGGTCGTGCGTGCGCTCCGTGCGGTGTGTCCGCCGGCCTGCGTCGGCGGTGGGCCCGCCCCGGTGCCACGGTCAGTCCGGTTCGCGGGCCGACAGCGACTCGACCTCACGGGGCGTCAGTTCCCGGTCGTAGAGGTGCACGTCGGCGATGTCGCCCTGCCAGAAGTCGACCGTCTCCCCGTTGAACTTGGCGCGTCCGAGCACCACTTCACCGGTCGGGTCCACGCTGCTGGTGGCGATCCTGCTCCCCGCCAGCCGACCGTCGACGTAGAGCTGCATGCGGTGGTCCTTCTGGCTGTACGTGCCCGTGAGGTGGTACCAGCGGCCGGCCTGCGGCTTCTCGGTCTTCTCCGCGACGGTTCGGGCGCCGGAGAAGCTGAACGCGAAGTTCTGGTCCTGCCCGGAGTACTGGAGGAAGAACGCGCTGATCTGGTCGCCGTCCTGGGACAGGGCGGTGTGGAAGCCGTTCATGTCGTCGGCGGTGAGCCGCACCCGTGCGGCGACCGAGTAGTCCTGGCCCTTGGTGTCGAGCCGGGTGCCGGTCTCGGCGTAGCCGCTGAGCCCGTCGAACTGCAGGGCACCGCCCGTGGGACCGTCGACCCACTGCGTGCGCCCGAGGGCCTCCGCGTCGCGCTCCCCCGCCTTCGCGGTGCCGGACTGGTGCAGCGGCCACCACGCGACGCCGCGCAGCGCGCCGGGGTCGGTGCCCGGAGCGGACGCGACCGGCTTCGCTGCGGCCGGTTGGTCGCCGGCCCCCTGGCCGCGCACCAGTTGCACGACGACGAAGGCCAGCGCGACGGTCAGGACGGCGATCGCGGTGATGAGCGACCATCTGCGCTTCATGAATCTCCCCGAAACGTGCGGCGTACAGGTGTCACTCGTAGGTCACGCGTCCGGCCGGGGAGCGGTTCAAGGCCCACTTGCCTTGTGACAGGGTCGTTAAACAACAGGTAATGAGCGCCCCTAAATACACTGCCGTGCGGCGGAACGTGCTAGGGCGCCCCAAATAGGCCGTTGCGCAGGGCCGTTGGGGCGCACCGCCACTCCCCTGAGCGACCCGCAACGGCAATTCCCCTCGCCCGCCGGGCAGTTCGGACCCAGGCCGGCTGCCTGGGCCCGGTGCATTGCGCACGTTCCTCCTGTTCAACCGCGGGCGACCCGACCACCCCTCGCTTTCCGTGATCAACGGCACACGTACTGCCCGGTAACAAGGGAGGTGTGGCGGGCCTAGAGTGTGCGCCGGTGGCCGGCTCCGGGCCGGGGCGTTCGGTGCGAGGTGGGAGGCAGGGTGCGTACTCCGAAGGACTTTTTCCGTCCGTTGGCCGTGGGGGCTCCGGAGCCGGTGCGGGAGGTGCCGTTCCGACCGTCACGGATGATCCACTTCTTCGATCCGGGCAATCCGCGGATGGCGGCGAAGGTGCCCGACATCGCGCCGGACGTCGACGTGCTGCTCGGCAATCTGGAGGACGCGGTCGCCGCGGACCGCAAGGAGGCGGCCCGGGCCGGGCTGGTGGAGATCGCCCGCGGGACCGACTTCGGCGAGACGCAGTTGTGGACGCGGATCAACAGCCTCGACTCGCCATGGGCGTTGGACGACCTGCTGACGCTGGTCACCGAGGTCGGCGACCAGCTCGACGTGATCATGGTGCCGAAGGTGGAGGGCGCCGAGGACATCCACTACGTCGACCGGCTGGTGGCGCAGTTGGAGGCGAAGGCCGGGGTGCGGCGGCCGATCCTGCTGCACGCCATCCTGGAGACGCCGCGCGGGGTCGCGAGCGTCGAGGAGATCGCCGGGGCCAGCCCGCGGATGCAGGGCATGTCGCTGGGACCGGCGGACCTGGCGGCGAGCCGGCGGATGAAGACCACCCGGGTCGGCGGCGGGCACCCCGACTACCTGGTGCGCCAGGACCCGCGGCCGGGTGCGGCCGACGCGCCGCGCGCGGTGTTCCAGCAGGACCTGTGGCACTACACGATCGCGCGGATGGTGGACGCCTGCGCGGCGCACGGGATCCTGCCGTACTACGGTCCGTTCGGCGACATCAAGGACACCGTGGCGTGCGAGGACCAGTTCCGCAACGCGTTCCTCCTGGGGTGCGTGGGGGCCTGGAGCCTGCACCCGGTGCAGATCGGCATCGCGAAGAAGGTGTTCTCGCCGGCGCCGGCCGACGTCGCCTGGGCGCGCCGGGTCATCGCGGCGATGGGCGACGGGACCGGTGCGGTCATGATCGACGGGAAGATGCAGGACGACGCCACGGTCAAGCAGTGCCGGGTGGTGGTGGAGCTCGCCGACGCGCTGGTGACGCGCGATCCCGCACTGCGGGCGGCGTACGCGGCGGCGAGCGACGAGGGAACGGAGTAGGGGCCATGGCTGCGACGGACGAGGCGCAGGAGGGCGTGCGGGCGCGCCGGTCGGTGCTGTACATGCCGGGCGCCAACGCGCGGGCGCTTCAGAAGGCGGCGTCGCTGCCGGCGGACGGGCTGATCCTCGACCTGGAGGACGCGGTCGCCCCGGACGCCAAGGAGGCGGCCCGGGAGCGGGTCGCGGCGGCGGTGGCCGCCGGCGGGTACGGCCGCCGGGAGGTCACCATCCGGGTCAACGGGCCGGGCACGCGGTGGTTCGCGGACGACCTGCGGGCCGCGGCGCAGGCCGGACCGGATGCGGTGGTGGTGCCGAAGGTGGAGTCGGCACGGACCGTGCACGAGGTGGAGCGGCACCTGGAGGCGGCCGGCGCCCCGGACCGCACGGCGATCTGGGCGATGGTGGAGACCCCGCGGGCGATGCTGGACGCCCGCGCGGTGGCCGGTGCGAGCGAGCGGTTGACGGTGCTGGTGATGGGCACCAACGACCTCGCGAAGGAGCTGCACGCCGCCCACGTGCCCGGTCGGGCACCGCTGTTGACGGGGCTGTCGCTGGCGCTGCTCGCGGCCCGTGAGGCGGGGAAGGCGATCCTGGACGGGGTGTTCAACGACGTCAAGGACCCGGCCGGGTTCGAGGCCGAGTGCGTCCAGGGGCGGCAGTTCGGGTTCGATGGGAAGACGTTGATCCACCCGTCGCAGATCGAGCCGTGCAACCGGGCGTTCGCGCCGGCCGAGGAGGAGGTGGCGCGGGCCCTGAGGATCATCGAGGCGTTCGAGGCCGCGGACCGCGAGGGCCGCGGGGTGGTCACCGTGGACGGCCGGATGGTGGAGAACCTCCACGTGGAGGAGGCGCGGCGGGTGCTGGCGCTGGCCGCGGCGGTGGCGGACGCCGGCCGGTAACCGGACCGGCGGCGCCACCGGCGGCGCTACCGTACGGGCCCCGGCGCACGCGCCGGGTGCAGGGTCAGCGCCGGCGCGGGGTCGGTGGTGAGGACGGCGGGGGCGAACCCGCGGGCGAGGCGGTCGAAGAGGGCGCCGAGCCAGCGGGCGTCCGCGGCGGAGGCGTGCCGCAGCCGCATCCGGTGGGCCTGGAAGGGGACGATCCGCAGTTCCCGCAGGCGTCCGGTGCCGGGCTCCAGCGTGGCGAGGTAGAGCGGGCGCAGGTCGTCGCGGTAGCGCTCGTAGCCGGTGATGCCTTCGTAGTCGTCGATGAAGTCGCCGCACCCGTGGAGGATGAGCTTTCCCGCGTACACCTCCACGGGGCGCGGATGGTGCGCGGAGTGGCCGTGGACGAGGTCCACGCCGGCGTCGACGAGGGCGTGCGCGCAGGCGGTCTGGGCGCGGGGGACGCCGTAGCCCCAGTTGGACCCCCAGTGCACCGAGACCAGGGTCAGGTCGCCGGTCCGCCTGCGGCTGCGGAGCAGGGCGGCCGCCGCGGCGGCGGTCGCCGGCGAGGGGCCGTCCGCCCAGTGCACGCCGCCATGCCGGGCGGTCGCGGCCCAGGTGCGGGGGATGCCGCTGGACGGCATGCCGAGGGCGAGGACGAGCAACCGGTGCCCTCCGGGCAGGGGGACGATCGCGGGGCGGCGGGCCGCCTCGGCGTCGTCGCCGGCGCCCGCCGTGCGCAGCCCCTCGGCGGCCAGAGCCCGCAGAGTCTCGGTCAGTCCCTCGCGGCCGAAGTCCAGGACGTGGTTGTTGGCCAGGACGCAGACGTCGGGGCGGGCGGCGGCCAGGCAGGGCAGGTTCGCCGGGTGCATCCGGTAGTGGATCTGCCGGCCGGGGGCGAAGGCGCCCCGCCGGGTGACGGAGGTCTCCAGGTTCAGCACGCGGGCGGCGGGCGCGGCGGCGTCGAGGGCGTCCAGGGCGGCGCCCCAGGGGTAGCGGACGTCGACGGGGCGGGGGACGGGGCCGTTGACGGCCTCGGCCAGGCCCACGTAGATCCGGGCGTCCTGGACGTACGGTTCGCGCAGTTCCGGGTCGCCGGGGCACGGCAGGATCTGATCGACCCCGCGGCCGAGCATCACGTCGCCGCAGAGTGCGAGGGTGACGGGATCAGCGGTCATCGGCACGCACCGGCTTCCTCCTCCCAGGTTAGGGGGCGGGCGGCAGGGCGGACGGGTGGCTCCGGAGCGGTGTTTCACGTGAAACGCGGCGCCGTGCCGTGGTGCGGCGGGTCCGGGCCCGCCCGGCGCCCCGCCGGCGCGGGCCGGGGCGAGGGCCGGGCCGCCACCAGACAGCCCGGCCGTCGGCCTCACCCCGTGCAGTACGCGTCCTGCGCGGGCCGCCGGCCGTCCCGCAGGTACCCGGTCACGGTCCGGTCCGCGCAGGCGTTCCCGTTCGCCAGGTAGACGCCGTGTCCGCCGTGGTCGACGGTCACCAGCCGGGCCCGCGCCCCGAGCGCCGCCCGCATCTTCAACGCCCCGAAGTACGGCGTCGCGGGGTCGCGGAGGTTCTGCACCATCAGCACGTTGGCGGGGCCCCGGTCGGTGATCCGGACCGGCGGGTCGGCCGGCCGGTCCGGCCAGAACGCGCAGGGCGTGACGTTCGCCGGCATGCCGGCGGTGAGCGGGTGGCGCACCCGGTCGACGGCCACCGCCCGCCGGTAGGCGTCCGGATCCCGTGGCCACGCCACGTCGTTGCAGATCGTCGCGATCGTCACGGCGGCGTCCGCGTCGGGCAGCGGACCGGCCACGTCGGCCGGCAACTGCGGGGTCGCGGCGGGGTCCTGGGCCGCCTTGACCAGCGCGGCCAGCCGGGCGAAGGCGGTCTCGTCGCCGTAGAGCGCGGTCTGCATCGCCTGCCGCAGCCGGTTGCCGGTCAGCGGTGCCCCCGGCACGTTCGACGGCTTCGGCCGCCGGTCCAGCTCCGCGGCGACGGCGAGGAACAACGGCCTTACCTCGTCGGCGCGTTCGGCCAGCCGCAGCCCGTCCGCCGGCCGTGCCGGGTCCGCCGCCCAGGCCGCGAAGTCGGGGAACCGGTCGTCCGCCCCCTGTGCCATGTTCGCCAGCCAGCCCCGCGCCACCCGCGTCGGATCGGGATCGCCGCTGCTGTCCAGCACCCACCGGTCGGTGCGGTCCGGGTGCGCCTGGGCGTACGCCGCCGCCACGTACGTCCCGTACGACACGGCCCAGGCGGACAGCTTCCGTTCGCCCAGCGCCGCGCGCAGCCGTTCGATGTCGCGCACCTCGTTCGCCGTGCTCATGCTGCGCACCAGCGCGCCGCCGTGGCGTGCGCAGGACCGCGCGATCCGGCGCGACCGGGCGGTGTTCTCCGCGATCCGGCCGTCCGGCGTCGGCCAGGACCGCAGCGTCACCAACTCCCGGTCGGCGGGGTCCAGTCCACAGCCGCCCTTCGTGCTGCCGCCCACCCCGCGCGGATCGAAGCCGACCAGGTCGTACGCGCCCGCCAGCTGCCGTTGCAGCGCCGGGGCCCGCTGCGTCAGCCGGTCGACCCCGGAACCGCCCGGACCGCCCGGGACCACCAGCAGCGTGCCGCGCCGGGCGGCCGGCCGGTCGCTGCGCACCCGGCTCACCGCCAGCGAGACCTGCGGTCCCGTCGGGTCCCGGTAGTCCAGCGGCACCGGAAGGTCGGCGCACTCCTGCCCCGCCGGCCCGCCGGCGCGCTCGCAGGCCCGCCAGGCCAGCCGGGGTGCCGGCCCCCCGGCCTCGCCGCGCGCTCCGTCCACCGCCCGGGCGAACGGCGCGGCGACGCCCAGCGTCGCCGCGGTCAACGCGCCCGACAGCCCCAGCAACAACGCCCTGCGGACCTTGATCCCCCTGCAACTCGTCATGTTTCAAGGTTCGTTGTCCCGTGCCCGGCGGCCCATCCGGCGGACCGCCCGCTCGTGGTGGGGTTTTCCCCCGATCCGGCCGGCCGCGAGGGGCGCGCGGCCGTTGGGCCACCCGGCTGAATATGGCCCGCGAGCGTTTGGCTCCCTGCGGGTTCTGAACACCGCGGACGGACAACCGCAGCACGATACGTCTGGCATCAGCAGGCCGATCGGGCAAGGAGAGCCGTGAAGAAACTCATGCAGACGGGGACCGTCGTCGGGGCGTGCGGACTGGTGCTGTTCGGCACCGGCGTCGCACGGGCGCAGACCGATCCGGGCGATTCCTTGCTCTCCGCGGTGGCGGGCGCCGACGTCGGCACCGTCACCGGCATGGTCTCCGGTGTGGTCTGCGACAACCGCCTCGCTGATTTCAATTACCAGTCGCCGGCGACCAAATCGCCGCACCCCTGCGTCAACGGCCCGGTTCACAGCGGGAACAGCAAGAACAGCAACAACTTCCTCAACCACGGAAACCCCGTGGACAGCGGGAACATCGAGACGGCCAGCGGCTCGACCAACAGCCTCAACACGGTCTACGGGGCTCAGAAGGACAGCAACAACAACATCTCCCGGATCCTCAAGGTCCTCCACTGAGCCGGACCACGCCGGAGAGCCCGAGCGACCCGAGCGGTCCGATAGCCGAAACGCGGTGCAGAACCCGTATTCCCGGTTCTGCACCGCGTGGTGGTCGCCGCCGGCGGTCTACAGGTGCAGGCTGCCGGTGCCCTGCCCGATCTGCTGCATGTGGTTGGCACTGCCCGACGCGGTCCCCGTGCTGGTGGACCCGCTGTTGTTGGATCCGCTGCTGTTCACGGGGCTTCCGCTGTTGCTGGGATTCCCGGTCAGGTTGACGTTCCCGGCGTTCTTCGTATTGCCGCTGTTGACAGAGCCGTTGATGCAGTAGCGCGCCCGCCCCTCGCACCGGAATCCGGCGAAGAACCGGACGAAGGTGTCGCCGCTCGCCCCGAACGGCCCGTCCCCTCCGGCCACCGCCGGCGACGCCCCGGCGCCCACCAGGAGCAGGCCGGAAAGGCCCACCATCACCCTCTTCATGCGGCGTGCTCTCTTCACAGTGCGATCCTGCCCCTCACGGTTGGAAATCCCCGGAGTCTTGCTACCGGCAGTGGGCAGTTCGACCAAGCCGGCAGAGCGGTCGATCCGTCCCGTTCACCCTGACCGCCCACCGGATTCACCGTGTCGGCCCTCCACGACGGAATTCCTCGCACCGGCGAACCGCTCACGACCGCCGAGGAGCGGGCCGCGCCGCCCCGGTCGGCACGGAGCCGGTCCAGCGTCCGCAGATCGAGCTTCCGGCCGACCAACCGTGCGCGTACCGGGGCAAGTTGCCGGGGTCGTGCAACGGTGGGCGCGGCCTGGTGGTGGAGGTGGGCGCGGCCGTGCCGGCGATGCGGGCGAATTTCCGCCATGGTCGGATTCCGCGGGTGCGCCAAAGCCGACCATGGCTGAAAGCAGCTCTTCCCACCCGTCCAATTCCGGAGTCGGCACGTCCGCAACCTCCTCCTCGCGATGCACTCGATTGTCACGGGCATATGCATTGTCAATGCCGCCATGCTGGAACGCAGTTGGCATCTCGCCCCGGCTTTTCCACTCCCCGAACAAAGCCGTTCATCGTGAAGTCAGATTTGGACTTCAATCAATCCGATATGGCACTGGTCAGGCCATGCGTGTCATCCTCGATAAGCGGGACAGACCGGCGGGAGGGGGCGCTGGTGGAGATCGAAATTCGACTTTCCGGATCGGTCGAGGTGCGGGCGGCCGGCCGGCGCCGCGATCCCGGCCCCAGACAGACCCGTCTGGCGCTCGCCGCACTGGCCTGGGACGCGAGCCGCACCGTGAGCATGGACACGCTCGTACACCGCATCTGGGACGACCACCCGCCGGCGAAGCCCCGGGCCGCCCTGTACGTACACGTCACCCGCATCCGCAAGGCGCTGGAGATCGACGGGCAGCCGGCGCCCACGGTCCGCACCCAGGCCAACTCCTACGTCATGGACGTCGATCCGGACCGCGTCGACCTGCGCCGCTACGTCAGCCTGGTCAACCAGGCGCGCTCCCTGAAGGAGAGCAACAGCGCGGCCGACGCGCTCCAGCTGCTCGACCGCGCGGAGACGCTGTGGTGCGGCGAACCCCTGGCCGGCATCTCCGCCTACTGGGCCGGTGAACTGCGGTCCGCCGTAGGGGAGAAGAGCCTCGCCGCGGCGATGTTGCGGGCCGAGATCCTGCTCGAAGCCGGCCGGTTCGGGGAGGCGGTCCCGGTCCTGCTGCCGTTCGTGGCGGACCGCCCCGTCGACGAGGGGCTCGTCGAACGGCTCGCCCTCGCCCTGCACGGCTGCGGCCGCACCGCCGACGCCACCCGCCTCCTGCACCGCACCCAGCGCCGCATCGTGCACGACCTCGGCACCGACGCCAGCCCCCGGCTGGACCGCGTCCAACAGGGCATCCTCGCCTCGGCCCCCCTGGCCGCGCTCCTACCGGCCACCACGACCACCACCGCGCCCCGCACCCCCGACGTCCCGGACAACCTGCCGGGCGACGTCCCGTGGGTCGGACGCCGCGCCGAACTCCGGCAGTTGGGCGCGGCGCTCTCCGAGGGCGCCGCCGCCGCCCCGGTCGTCGCCCTCCAGGCGATCGGCGGCATGGGCGGCGTCGGCAAGACCTCGCTGGCCGTGCACGTCGCCCACCAGATGCGCCACCACTTCCCCGACGGCCGGCTCTACCTGAACCTGCGGGGCCACGCACCCGACCAGCCGCCCCTGGGCGTGGCCCACGCACTGACCATCCTGATCCGCATGCTGGGCACCGTCCCCGGGCCGTTGCCCCAGGACGAGGCCGAGTTGGCCGCGCTGTGGCGGAGCGCGGTGCGCAACCGCCGCATGGTGATGGTCCTCGACGACGCCGCCGGCCCCGCGCAGGTCCGCCCGCTGCTCCCCGGCGCCTCCCCCACGGTGGTGATCGTCACCAGCCGCCAGCGCCTCACCGGCCTGCCCGGCGTCCGCCCGCTCTCCCTCGACGTGCTGCCGCGCGAGGACGCGATCGCCCTCTTCGAGAACCGGCTGGGACCGCACGCCGCCCCCCACCGGGCGGACGTCGCGCACCTCGTCCGGCTCTGCGGCTACGTGCCCCTCGCCATCGAACTCATGGCGAGCCGGCTGCTCTCCCATCCCTCCTGGACCACCGCCGACCTGCTGCGCCTGCTCAACGACGCCGCCAGCCGACTCTCCGCCATCGACGACCACGAAGGGCGGCTGTCCACGGTCCTGGAGGTCTCGTACCGCACCCTGCCCCCGTTGGAACGGCTGGTCTTCCGACGGATCGGGCTGCACACCGGGAGCGAGTTCGGCGTTCCCGCCGCGACCGCGCTGACCGGACTCCCGCCCGACGTCACCGCCCGCGCACTGGAACGCCTCCTCGCGTACCACCTCGTCACCGAACCGTCCCCGCACCGCTTCCGGATGCACGACCTGCTGCGCGAGTACGCCCGCTCGCTGGTCGCCGACGCGGCCCCCGCCGCACTCGACGTCGACCCGCCGGACGAGGCCCGGCTGGCCCTGCGCCGCCTGACCGACCACTACCTGTACGTCGCGGACCGGGCGGACCGGCTGGCCTTCCCCTTCCGGGCCCGGCTCGCGGTGACCCCGGACGGCACGGTGCTGCCGACGGCGAACGGACCGCAACCGGCCACCGCCCACGACGCCGAGGAGTGGTTCATCACCGAGGGCGCCAACCTGCTGGCCGCCCTGGACCACGTGCGCACCCACGGGCCGGCCGGCCGACTGGCGCTGCTCACCCACGTCCTCGCCGGATTCCTGGACGTGGAGGGGTACCTCGCCACGGCCGAACCCCTGCTGCGGCGCGCCCTCGCGCACTGGCAGGCCGCCGGCCACGCCGCGGCCCGGGCCCGCGCCCTCCTCGACCTCAGTACGGTGTGCGCGCACAGCGGTCAGTACGAGGAGGCGCACCGCACGGCGCGGGAGGCCCTCGACCTGGCCCGCACGCTGAAGGACCCGGGGCTGGAAGGCGAATGCCTCCACCAACTGACCATCCCCCTGTGGCACACCGGGCAATACGCACTGGCCCGCGACCTCCAGGAACTGTCACTGAATCTGCGACTGCAAACATCGAACCAGTTACAGGTAGCACGGAGCTACAACCTCCTAGGGATCTCCTATCTCCACTTGGACGAGAAGGAAAAGTCCCTCGCGTGCCTACGTCGAGCACTCTCGGGATTCACCGATGTCGGGGACCAGCGGGGCCGTTACCGTACCTTGAACAATATCGCCGAATTGCAGAAGCGGAACGGAAATTACGAATCCGCGGAAAACGCCTATCGGGAAGCCCTGGAGACCCACCGGGACATGGGCAGCCGGGGCGACCTCGCGACGCTCCAGGTGAACCTGGCGGGCATCCTCACCACCACGGGCAAGGCCCCCGAGGCACTCGGCCTGTACGAGACCGCCCTGCCGACCCTGCGCAGCGTCGGCGACCAGCGCGGCGAGGCCATCGCACTGAACGGCATCGGCAAGGCCCTACAGGCGGTCGGCCGGGTCGAGGAGGCGATCCCGCAACACGTGGCGGCCCTCTCGACCGCCCGCCGCATCGGCGCCACCGGCGAGGAGGCGACCGTCCTGTACGACCTCAGCTGCGCCGAACAACGGATCGGCTGCGTCCGACAGGCCGCCGCCCACCTGGAGGAGAGCCTCACCATCTATCGACGCATCGGCGCACGCGCGGAGGAATCCCGTTCCGAACGAGCCCTGGACCGGCTGCGGCGCCGCGGGGAAATAGCCCCGGAGGGATAGCCAAGCAAAAGCGACAGACGGGCTAAACCTTCGCTTTTTGCTCCGCCCGTCCATGCCGTGGGCGCAATTGGCATATGCCAAATGAATTTTCCATGCGCGAAAAATCCGCATCTCCCAATAAGGGCCGTCGCGCCCTTGTATTGAGATTTGCACGGGCGACTGATCTTCGTTTAACTTGCCGCGGAAGCCCGAATTCGGGTTCTGCTTCCTTCATTCTCGCTGGCCATGAGCCGCTAATTCGGCCTGCCCGCGGCTCGACCCACCCCTCCAAGGAGAACTCCCCCATGGCACGTGTCGGCATCGTGATGACCGCACTCGCCGTCGTCGGCTTCGGCGTCGTCATCACCGACGTCTGCATGCCGTACCTCGTCCCGCACAAGCCGGTCCGGGCCGCCGCGGGCGCGTCGCCCGCGGCCGAGCTCACGTCAACCGCAGCCGCTGCCCCGGGTAAATCCGGTCCGGGCCGTTTCGTAGGCGCGCCCTGTTGAGGGCGTAGAGGTTGCTGGTGCCGCCGGGGGCGTCCGTGTGGTGGGCGATGTCGGAGAGGCAGTCGCCGGGACGGACGGTGTAGGTGCCGCGCCGGGGCGTCGTGCGGTGGGCCTCGGCGGAGGGGGGTGCGGGGCCCCGGCGGGACGCGGCGCGGTCGCTGGTCGCGGCGCCCTGCACGCCGCAGTTGGGCCAGGGGGAGAGGCCGCGGTCCTGGGCGATGCGCTCGCCGATGGCGATCTGCTCGGCGCGGCTGGCGAGGTCGGCGCGCGGGGCGTAGCGGCCGCCGCCGTAGGCGCGCCACGTGGACGGGGCGATCTGGAGGCCGCCGTGGTAGCCGTTGCCGGTGTTGGTGTGCCAGTTGCCGCTGCTCTCGCAGGCGGCGATCTGGTCCCAGTCGGTGCCCGAGGACGGTGGTGGCGCGGCGGCCGCGGGGTCCGCGGTGGCGACCGCGGCGCCCAGGAGTAACAGCACGGGGAGCAGGGCGCGCACGGCGGAGGGGATCGGTCCGGCGGTGCGGCCGGCGAGCGGCGACGACATGGCGTACTTCCTCCTGCATGCTCCAGCGGGGTCGCGGCATCGTGCTCGCCACGGCTGAGGGGCAGGCACCAGGTAACCCGCCGTCAGGTCGGGCGGCAGGTCTGGGTACGCCAGGGGAAGGGATTTTCACCCGTGCGGTCGCCAACCCGGGCTCTCCAGGCGCCGTTGGGCCACGGCGCCCCGGCGTCCGCCACCGTCGGTCCACGGGTGCGCGCCCGCGCGCGTGGACGTGCCGAGTCACGGGACGCGCGGCCACCGCCACCCGGCCGATTCCCCGTCATGACTTGTGAAGGGGCGTGGAATCCACCTATAGCGCAGGAAACTCGGATCAAGACATGGCTGACAAATAACGCAATGTGACTGTCGCGACCGAGCCGCCGGTAGGACCCGGCGTACAGAGAAAGTGACAGTCGTCGCCGGGGGAAGTGCCTACCTGCGGACGATCCCTGCGCCCGGGCCGGGCGGGACGCTGGTGCGGTCAACCGGTTCCGCACCAGCGACGAGGACGTGGGAATTCATGAAGGGCATTGCGGTCGGCGTCATCCTGGCGGTCGTCGGCGTCATCCTGTGGCTCACCACCAAGGAGGTGCAGACGCCGGTGGTCTCGCTGCACAAGGTCGGGCTGGTGCTGGCGTTCGTCGGCGGGGCGGAGGCACTGTTCGCCCTGTTCGGAGCGGGCAGGAAGGCCAAGAAATAGCGGTGGGACATGCCCAACGGAGTTGTGGCGGACGTCAGTTCCTCATTTCCAGGAGGTCGGACAGCCGCTCCCGGGCC
>LIQL01000247.1 GCA_001418405.1 Streptomyces diastatochromogenes
GCCGCGCTTGCGCAGCAGCGCGCCGATCGGACCGGCGCTGGCGGTCGGCGGCAGGTGCGTCGACTCGCCCCCGTCCCGTTGGTCGTAGCGGGCGACCGCGAACCCTCGGGCGGCCAGTGCCCGGGCCAACCCGGTGGGCCACCAGTGTCGGGCGACGCCCAGGCCGGTCACCAACAGGAGCGGTTCGCCACTCGTGTCCTCGGGCGTCAACCGGTCGTATCCGAGCCGGACTTCACCGTTGGACGCCCACCGGGTCGGGCTCCATGCGGGCGACGTCGCGTGGCGGCTCATCGCCTTCCCTCCTTCCGTCGCGGGCTCCTCGGCCCTCTTGGCCGCGGCAACCGCTCGTCGTGCGGTGGTGTCGTGCGGGGTCACGGTCCCTCCGTCCTCGATCGCGTGGTGCAAGGACACCGATACTGCGAACACTGTTCTCGGTTATGGAGTGATAATTATCAGCAGAGGACCGGGTTACGGAAGGGGCGGGTGAGGTTCGGTGGCCGACAAGGCGGATCGGGCGACGGAGGCCGTGGTGGTCTGGGAACGCCCCGAACGGGGTGCCCGTGGGCCTGCGCCGGAGCGGAGCCGCGAGCAGCTCACCGCGGCCGCGGTCGGGCTGGCGGACGCCGGCGGGCTGGCCGCGGTCTCCGTCCGGCAGGTGGCCAGGGAACTGGGCACCGGACCCGCTTCGCTCTACCGGTACGTGGCCGGACGCGACGACCTGGTGGACCTCATGGTGGACGCCGCCACCGCGGAGGTCGACCTCGACGTCGAGCTGACGGGAGATCCGGTGGCGGACCTGGTCGGGTTGGCCGCCCGGACGCAGCAGGTCCACCTGCGGCATCCGTGGCTGTTGGAGGTGGCACCGGAAGCCCTGCGGACCGGGCCGCGGGGGGTGGACTACCTGGAGTACGCGCTGCGCGCGTTGGAACCGGTGGCGGCGCTGACCGGGCCCGGCAAACTGGAGGCGGTGGCCGTGTTGAACGCCCTGGTCGCCATGTTGTCCGCGGTCGAACTCCGCACCCGCCGGTCCCCCACGGGCCGCCAGTCGGCCCAGTCCGCCTATCTGGACGCCGTGGTCGCACGAGGCGGACATCCGTTGCTGGCAGCGGCGTTGGCGGGGGGAGCGGCGGGCGCCGGCCGGCCCGGTACCGAAAGCCCGGCCGGGGACCCCTTCGAACGGATGGTCCGACGGGTGCTCGCCGGCCTGCTCGGGCCCGAACCGCCGGCCTAGTTCCCGCTCCTCAGGGCGCTACCGCGACCGGCGGCCCGGTGGGGAGGCGATCAGGCCGATCCCCCGGTGGCGGTCCGGGCGTAGTGCTCGGCGATCTCGTCGCTGGTCGTCAGCCACACCCCGGGGTGCTGGGCGACGTACTCCAGCGCCTGGTCCAGGTACTTGTGGCGGAACGGCTGGTTGATGACGAACGGGTGCAGCACCAACGACATCACCCGGCCGCTGCCCGCCGCGTCCTCGTGGAGCTGGTCCAACTGGTCCTTGACGATCTGCACGAAGTCCGGGCCGCTCAGGCTCTTGCCGACGAACAGACTGATGTCGTTGACCTCGATCGAGTACGGGACGCTGAGCATGCCCGGGACGTTGAGGCGGTAGGGCTGGTCGTCGTTGCTCCAGTCCAGGACGTAGTCCAGGCCCAGTTCGGCGAGGAGTTCCGGGGTCCGGAACGTCTCGGTGAGGGCGGGGCCGAGCCAGCCGCGGGGGCGGTGGCCGGTGGTCCGCTCGATGGTGCCGACGACCTCGGCCAGGTAGGCGCGCTCCTCGTCGGGCGACATGTCGGCCTGGAAGAGGGAGTTGTTCTTCCCGTGGGCGATCCAGGCCCAGTTCCGGGCCCGGCCGGCCTCGACGATCTGCGGGTGGCGGTCGCCGACGTCGGAGTTGAGCATCACGCTGGCGCGCATCCCGTGCCGGTCGAGGCTCTCGATCAGTCGCCAGATGCCCACCCGCGGACCGTAGTCGCGCCAGCCGTAGTTGAGCGGATCCGGGGCGAGCCCGGCGGTGCCGGGGAAGATGCTCGTCGACGGGCGGTCGACCTGGTAGTGCTCGACGTTCAGCCCGACGTAGAAGGCGATCCGGGCGCCGCCGGGCCAGGCGATCGGGTCCCGTTCGGTGATCGGGCTGTAGTCGTAGAGCTGGTTGTCCATGGGAGTCACCTCGTGCCCGTAGGGGTGCGGTACTTCCGCAGCCGCATCCGCATCGTCGAACCCTCACATTGATGTGAAGGTCAAGTGCGGTCCGGAAGCGAGCCCGGACACGGGTGGCGCGGGGCACTGGCTAGGGGCGGTGGACGCAGGCCGCGAGCCCCGCGCGTCGCTGCCAGCCGAGCGCTTCGTACAGGGCGCGGCCCTCGTCGGTCGCGCCCAGGACGCCGAGCGTCGCACCCTGGGCCACGGCGCGGTCGGCGAGCGTGCGCATCACGAAGCCGCCCAAGCCGCGCCGGCGGTGCGCCTCCTGGGTCTGCACCCGGTCGACGACGGTGGCCGGGCCGAGGACGGCCATCTGTCCCTGCGCGGCGAACTCGCCGTGCGCGTCGTGCACCCGGACGTACGTGACGCCGTCCGCGGTCTCCACGGTCGCGCGGTAGCCGTCGGGTGCCGCCGGGCGCGTGGTCCGCAGGTCCGTGGCCATCAGATGGCCCGTCTCCTCCTTGTCCACCACCCAGCCCGTCGGAAGCCACGGCTCCGCGGTCTCGGTCTCCACGGGGAGCTTCAGCCAGGTGTACGGGGCGGTCGCCGACGCGGTGGCCGCCCGCACCGCGCCCTCGTCGGGATCGGGCAGGACGTGGCGGCCCGTCTGCTCCGGAAGCCCGACGTCGATGTAGAGCCCCCAGGGGTGTTCGACCGCCCGGGGGCGCTGACGCGAGACGACCCAACCGGCCGCCCAGATCCTGACGAGTTCCGGAACCATCGAACCCTCCCCAAGTAAGTGGTGCACAACGTTAGTGCACATTACATCGTCGCAGTGAGGGCGGCACTCTATTTGGTGGCGGCAGGGGGAGGCGCGTGCCGGCCCTCCTGGAGCCCCGCGGGCCCGGGCCTCCTGACGGGCCCTACGCGCCCGCGCCGGCTGCGACGTCGCCGGTGACCAGCAGGTGTCGCGGCCCGCGGAGGATGGGGCTGTGCCGGTAGGGCGGTGGGTCCTCCACCAGATGCGGGGCGTCCAGGCCGTGCAGCAACGCGGTCAGCGCGACCTGCGTTTCGAGGCGGGCCAGCGGGGCGCCGAAGCAGTTGTGGACGCCACTGCCGAAGCCGAAGTGCTGGTTGTCCCGGCGGGCGGGGTCGAAGTGGTCGGCGTCCTCGAACCGCAGCGGATCCCGGTTGCCGGACGCCAGGACGAGGAACAGCGGCACGCCCTGAGGGATGGTCACCCCGCCCACCTCGACGTCGGTCAGCGGCGTGCGCTGCGGCAGCATCTGCACCGGCGGCTCGTACCGCAACAGTTCCTCCACGGCCGACGGCATCAGCTCCGGCTCCCGGCGCAACCGCTCCAGCGCCTCCGGACGGCGCAGCAGGGTGAGCATGCCGTTGGTGATGAGATTGACCGTCGTCTCGTGCCCCGCGATCGTCAGCAGGGTCAGCGTCGTCGTCAACTCCGGCTCGGTGAGGCGGCCTTCGGGCCCATCGTCGTGCACCAGCGCCGAGATCATGTCGTCGGCCGGACGCTCCCGCCGGCGCTGGGCCAGCGCGCCCAAATACCCGGCCATCGAGACCCGGGCCTGCGCGGCCGCGCGGAGCCTGCCGTCCGGATCCTCGTCGGGGGAGCGGTCCAGGGAGGCGATGATGGTGTTGGTCCAGCCGCGGATCTCGGGCATGTCCTCCCTGGGGACGCCCAGCAGCCGACAGATCACGGTGACCGGCAACGGATAGGCGAAGTCGTCCACCAGGTCGATCCGGTCCCGGCCCCGGAGACCGTCGACCAGTTCCCGGGCGACGTCCACGATGTCGTCGTGCAGCGCGTCGATCCGGCCGGGGGAGTGGGGCGGGCCGAAGTGGCGCATCGCCAACCGGCGGAGCCGGTCGTGTTCGGGATCGTCGACGGCGATGAAGGACGGCGGCAGGTCCTCGGGCCGGTCCCGCAGGTCGGGGTGGGTGCGGTGGCGCACGTCCGAGCTGATCCGCGGATCGTGCAGCAGCGCGGCGATCTCGTGGTACGTGCCGACCAGGTAGCTGCCGTCGTCCTGTCGGGCCACACCGTGCTCGCGGAGCTCGGTGTAGAGGGGATAGGGGTCGGGGCGGCTGGCGTAGGCGTTGATCCGCTCCAGCAGGGTCTCCGTGGACATCAGCGCGGCTCTCCTCGTCGAGGGCGGGGGCGAAGCGGCGGGCGGACCGGGCCCGGAACGGCGGTCAGGCCATCGGACGCACCACGGCGAGGCGGCGGTCCGGCAGATGACCGGTGAGGGCGACGGTCGGGCCGTGCGAGAGCACCCTGGGGTCCGGGACGTCGGACGGGACGACCTTCGGCGACGCGGGCCGGTCGGCGGCGCCCGGCTCGGGCGGGAACGGCGCCGCGGTCTCGATCAGATGCCGGTAGTGCTCCAGCCACTTGGCGCGGTTGACGCTGACCGCGGCGGTGATCCGGCCGCGGTAGCCGTAGACCACGACCAGCCGGCCCTCCTCGACCGAGCCCTGGGCGACGGTCACCTGGTCGGAGAAGGTCGGGACGCCGACTGACTTGATGTTCAGCCCGAACTGGCTGGACCAGAAGGCCGGCACCGCCAGGTGCGGGCGGCGCCGGGGTCCCGGGTTGACCATGTTGTGCGCCGCCACCTCGGCCTGCTCCACGGCGTTGCCCCAGTGCTCCAGCGCGAGCATCTGGTACTCGAAGAGCGGATGCGGAAAGCGGGCCACGTCGCCGGCGACGAACACGTCGTCGGTGACGATCCCGTACATGTCGAAGGCCCGGCATCCGGCGTCACAGGCCACGCCCCGTGGACCCGCGGCGAGGCCGGTGTCGGCCAGCCACTCGGTGTTGCGGACGGCGCCCAGGGCGACCACCGCGACGTCGGCGTCGATCCGGCTGCCGTCGGACAGTTCGGCGCCGGTCAGCCGTCCGGCGTCGCCGGTGAGCGAGGTGACCGTCACCCCGCAGCGCAGATCGACGCCGTGCGCGCGCTGCAACCGTGCGGCGAACGCCCCCAGCGTGCCCCCGAGCGCCCCGACCAGTGGCGCCGGTCCGCGCTCGGCGACCGTCACCGCCAGACCGCGTTCCCGGCAGGCGGAGGCGATCTCCGAGCCGGTGAACCCGGCCCCGATGACCAGGACGCGGCGCGGTCCGGCGTCCAGGCGCTCGGCGAGCCGGTGTGCGTCGTCGACGGTCCGTACCGTCAGCACCCCGTCCAGGCGGGCCTCTTCGGGGTGTGGCCAGGGGCGGGCCCGGGTTCCCGTGGCGATCAGCAGACGGTCGAACGGGAGCCGTTCGCCGTTCCTCAGCAGCACTTCCTTCGTGGCCGGATCGAGACCGCTGGCCCGTACGCCCAGCTTCCACCGGGCGTCGACCGGGCGACGGGCCGGCAGTCCGACGTCCGCCGCGGGCACCCGGCCCAGCAGCACCTGCTTCGACAGCGGCGGGCGGTCGTAGGGCGGATGCGGTTCGTCGCCGACCAGGGTGAGGTCCCCGGTGAACCCCTCGTCCCGCAGGGTCTCGGCCGCGCGCAGTCCGGCCAGGGACGCGCCGACGATGACGATCCGTCCGCTCTTGAGGTCATCGGACATCGGTGCCCGCCCCCGCTCCGGCCCGTTCGCCGACGAGGATGGCCTGCACCGGGCAGGCCGCCGCCGCCCGCCGCACGCGTTCCGCCTGGTCGTCCGGGGGAGTCGGGGCGTACAGCAGGGCCTCCTCGCCGTGCAGCTCGAACACCCGTGGCGCGAGGAACACGCACTGTGCGTACCCCTGGCACCGGTTGAGGTCGACCACGATCTGCATGTCCGCACCGTTCCTCCGCGCGAGCCGTCCCCTCCGTCCTACTTGCCCGCGGCGGGCGGCGCGGGCGGTGCTGGGCCGGAGGGGTGTGCACGGGGAGTGAACGGTGGTGGGGCCGGGACGCCCGGTGGTGCGGGGCGCGCCGCGGCCGGTCCGGGGTCCCGTCGGGGGCTCCGTCGCCGGCCCCGTCGGAATCGCCGGCCGCCGCGGCGGGATTTCGTGCGCCGGGTCAAATGTGCGGCGAACCCTTATGGCGCAGCATGGGAATACGGGACGGTGGGAAGGTTTCCGAAGAGCGAAGTATCGGCGAACGGTAGTGCCGGGGCGGGTGCACGGCGGCGGAACTGTAAGTTCCGGATAGCGTTCCCCCGGCGTTCCGGCCGGGCGAGGCAGTTGGTCGGCGAGTATCGGGTATCCGAATTGACCCGTATTCGCCCGTGACATCCTGCATCGGTCGAAACGTCATTCCTGAGGCGCTCGATGTGCAACGTGGACAAAATCTTTGCGATCATTTCAATCGAACTTGCCTCCTCCGTCCCGAGTGTGAGATGGGATGGAGTGGAACGCTGCCCTACGAACTGTGAGGAAACACGGGATGCCCTTCGCTCTGCCTGGAACTCTGGCCGCACCAGGGAAGGGGCAGGGGCAATCCAGACTCTATGTCCTGGACGGACTGCGCCTCGTTGCGGCGCTGATGGTCCTGGCGTATCACTACATCACCCTCCGTGATGGCTGGGGTAATGATCCGCATGCGATCTCGCCGACGATCTACCATCTCTCGCAATTCGGCTGGCTCGGCGTCGAAGTCTTCTTCCTGATCAGTGGATTCGTCATCTGCATGAGCGCCTGGGGGCGTTCGCTCGGCGACTTCGTGAAATCCCGCGTCTCCCGCCTGTATCCGGCGTACTGGGTCGGCGTCCTGCTCACCGCGGCCGTGTTGATGATCTGGCCACGGGTCCGCAGTGCGGACAACCTGGAAACAGTCCTGACAAACCTCACCATGCTCCAACAGGGCGTGGGGGTTTCCGACCTCGATGACGTCTACTGGTCGCTCTTCGTCGAGCTGAAGTTCTACCTGCTGTTCGCCCTCGTCGTGTACCGCGGCGTCACCTATCGCCGGTGCGTGCTCTTCTGCGGATTGTGGACGGTGGCCGGAGTCGTCGCGCTCAAGGCCAACAGCAACTTCCTTTCGGTGTGGGCGATCGCTCCTTACTCGCCGTACTTCATCGCGGGCATCGCCTTCTATCTGATGTACCGCTTCAAGCCCACGCTGCTCCTCTGGGCGATCGTCGCGGTCGAATTCCTGCTGGCCCAGCACTACGTCCGCGGACGCTTGGTGATGAACGTCGGAGCCAAGGCGGACATGGCGCACGGCTGGCCGGCCCGGGTGGGCGTCATCCTGGCCTTCGCCGTCATGGCGGCCATCGCCCTCGGGGTATTCAACAAGGTGCAGTGGCGCTGGCTGACGACCGCCGGCTCATTGACGTACCCGCTGTACCTCCTGCACATGTACATCGGATTCACCCTCATCGACCTGCTGCGCAACAAGATGCCGGCGCCCGTCCTGCTGCTCTCCATCGTCGCGTTCATGCTGATCGTTTCCTACGTCGTTCACCGGCTGGTGGAAAGGCCCCTGAGTAAATGGCTGCGCAACGGCATCCAAAAGGGTCTCCAGGAAATGCGGAGGAATTCCAAGAGCCAGGTCGCCTCGGAATCCGATACCGGCGGAACGGGGTCGGCCGCCCGGCAGAATTCCGTCGCCGACAATTGTCGCGTGGGAACGCAGCGACCGTCCCTGTGACGTCGCAACGGGGCGGCCGGGCGGCGTGACGGATGCCTCATCCGGCACGCGCGCACCTGCCGCCCCGCCCGGCACCCGGCCCGCGCCACCCTGCCCCGTATCCCGCTGATTGCCAGCCCAGTGGGATACGGGGCACTCTTACGTCATGTCATACGTACGACTCGAAGCGTGGATCGGCGGGGAATGGCTGGAGGTGGACGCGGTGAGCGTCACCGTGGAGGAGTCCGCGCTGACCTTGTCCTTCGAGCGCCAGCGGACCGAAGCCGGATACCGGAGCATGATCTGGGAGCCGCTGGAGCACTTCCTGCGGGAGTACCGCGAGGAGCCGATCGTGGTCGTCCCGCTCGGCCGCAGCCTGCCCGTGATGTACGCACCAGGAGCGGCCGGCCCCTTCCGGCTGGCCGAGGTGACGGAATGAGGGAGCGGCCCGCGTGACGCAGCCGGGACGGGGCGACGCACGCCCCGTCACCGCACCGACTCGGCCGGCGGGCGCTCGCGCACCGCACCGTAGGCCAGGAAGTACGCCGGGACCTTGCTCAGCCACCGGGACGTGGTGAGCCGCTCGGCCACCCACCGGGCCCGCCGCGGGTCGTCGAACGGCGGCCGGCCCGCCAGCACCGGGGCGATCACCCGGGAGTGCGCGAACCGCTGCAGGGCCTGCGTCAACGCCGCGGTCGGCCAGCGGCGGCGCTGCACGGCACGGACGTCCGCCAGGCCGACCGCGCCGGCCCGCAGCGGACCGACCAGGTGCCGGGCGGCCGCCACCGCGTCCTCCACCGCGAGGTTGATGCCGATCCCGAAGACCGGCGACATCGCGTGCGCCGCGTCGCCGATGCACAGCAGCCCCGGGCGGTGCCAGCGCCGCAGCCGGTCCAGCCGCACGTCGAGCAGCTTCACCTCGTCCCAGGAGCCCAGCGCCCGGATCCGGTCGCCGAGCCAGGGTGCGGCCGAGGCGTAGTTCACCATGAACGCCTCCAGGCCCGCGGCCCGCCGTGCCCGGTCCGTGCCCTTGGGGATCAGCGCGGCGCACTGCCAGTACTCCCCGCGGTCGATCAGCGCGGCGAGCAGCCGGTCGCCGACGCCGCCCACCAGCCCGTGCGGGTCGCCGTCGTGCCGCGGCAGCCGGAACCACCAGGCGTCCATCGGGCAAGGGAAGGCCCGCAGCCCGAGTTCGGGCAGGGACCGGGCCAGCGAACCCCGGCCGTCGCAGGCCACGGTGAGCGTGGCGCGCAGTTCGCCCCTCCGGCCGTCGGCCGTGCGGTACCGGACCCCCGCCACCCGGCCGCGCTCCTCGACGAACGACGTCACCTCGGTGCTCATCCGCACGGAGAACGACGGTTCGCGTCGCGCCTCGTCCACCAGGAGGTCGAGCAGGTCCCACTGCGGCACCATCGCGACGTAGTTGAACCGGCCGCCCAGTGCGGCGATGTTCCCCACGGTCGTCAGCGAGCCGTCCGGGCCGAGCGGCAGCTGAACGGCCGTCACCCGCCGCTGCGGCAACTGGGCGAAGCGGTCGCTCAGCCCCAACTCGTCCAGCAGCGCCAGCGTGGAGGGGTGCACGGTGTCCCCTCGGAAGTCGCGCAGGAAGTCCCCGTGCTTCTCCAGGACCGTCACGGCCACCCCGGCCCGCGCCAGCAGCAGGCCGAGCACCATGCCAGCCGGTCCGCCGCCCACCACACAGCACGTCGTCCGTTCCACCACAACAGCTCCCTTCCCAGGCGGCCCGGGCCCGGCGCTCGCGCCGCCACCGGCACGAATACCCCGGATCGCACCGGGAGTCAGCCCCGCACCGCCCCGTTTGCCGAGTCCCTCGCGTCGCACAGGGCGTGGTCGATCAGCCTGGTCGTCGCCCGGATCTGGCGGTCGGCGGTGTCGGGGTCGCCGGGACGGCTGTGCAGGGAGACGGTGACGGTGGTGCGGCCGTCGGCGGTGGTGGCGGGCCACACCATGGAGCCGTACCCGTCCCCGCCATGGCCCCAGTAGCCGCCGCCGCAGGTCAGCGGGGTCCAGGAGAGGCCGAGCCCGTAACGGCTGCCCGGTGGTGTGCCCGGGTCGCCGGGCACCGCCACCGTCCGGCGCATCTCGGCGAGCTGGGCCGGGGCGAGCAGCCGGCCCCGGGCCAGCGCCGCGAAGAACGCGGTGGTGTCCGCGGTCGAGCTGATCAGCGCACCGTCGGCGTCCCCGTCGAACGGCAGGTACGCCACGGTGGTGTCGATCAGCGGGGCGCCGGGGGCGAACTGCTGGTAGTCGTTGGCGTGCGGGCGCGGGAGGTACGGGTCGTCGCCCGGTGCGACGGTGTGCGCGAGGCGCAGCGGGAGCAGGATGCGGCTGCGCACCTCCTGCTCCCAGGAGCGGCCGGTGACCGCCCGGATCACCATGCCGGCCAGGACGTAGTTGGTGTTGGAGTACTGCCAGCGGGTCCCGGGTGCGAAGGCGGGCGGGTGGCGCAGCGCGAGCGCGACGCGTCGTGCGGAGGAGTACGGCGTCCAGCGGTTGCGGTGGTACTCGGCGGCGCTGGGGTGCGGGGCCACCTCACCGATGTAGTCGGGCAGCCCGCTGGTGTGCTGGAGCAGCTGGCGCATCGTGATGCGTCGCCCGTCGTTGCCGTGACCGCGCACCACGCCGGGCAGCCACCTGTCGAGGGTGTCGTCGAGCGACAGCCGCCCCTCGCCCACGAGTTGGAGGGCCACCGTCGCCACGAACGTCTTGGTGTTGCTGCCGATCCGGATGTAGCCGTCCCGCGGTACGGGCCGCCCGGTGGACAGGTCGCCGGTGCCGCTGCGGACGGTGCGCGTGCCGCGGTCCGCGGTCAGTCGGACCTGGACGCCGGTGACACCGGCGTCGCGCACCGCGTCGGCGTCCCGTTGGAGCCGGGAGGGGGACGGGTGGACGGTGCGCTCCGGGGTGCCCGCCCGGGCGGCGGGGGCGAGCCCGGCCAGGAGGACGGTGGCGGTGAGGAGCGCGGCGGTCGCCCGGCCGGGCAGGCGCCGTCCGGCCGCCCGTGGGGCACGCCGGGAGCTGGATTTCGGGACGTGCACGGTCATTGGCATGGGGCCACGGTAGGGACGATCGGGGCTGGTGGGACATGCTGCTGGCCGGTGGAGTCGGGGTGGGGTTGTCCCCCAGGCGGGCGGGGCGCGGGGCATCCACTGCTGTTGCCCGGGAACGTAACCCCCAATATCCGCCTCTTGTGTGGTGGGTCGTCACAACGACCTTTAAACAAGGGGAGGAAAGAATGACCGAGCAAGTGCAGAAGAGCGGGAACGGGCGCGCGGCGCGGGGGATCTTCGGGCGTCGTGGCGTCGGCCGCTTCGCCACGGTGGGCGCCATGGGCGCAGCCGTGGCCGTTCTGGCCGTGACCCCGGCGTTCGCCAAGGGGAGCGCCACCCTCAACGCGTCACCCGGCACCGTCAAGGTTGGCCAGAACGTGCACCTCACCGGGCACGGCGACAGCGACGCGCTCCGGTACGGCGAGTTCTGTGCCCAGCAGCGCGTCGGCACCAGCGGTGCCTGGCACACCGTCAAGTGCGGCAAGGTCGTGTCGATGGACGGCGGCGAGGCCACGGTCGACGCGAAGGCCAAGGCCACGCACCGTGGCGTCCTGCAGTTCCGCGGCGTGCTGTTCGGCGTCGACGGACCGCACGGCGGCCACCCGCAGGCGGACTTCCACACCGCCGTGCGGACCGTCCACGTGCGCTGACCCGGCGCTGAACGGGGCCACCCGGTGGTCGGCGCCGGCCACCGGGTGCGCACGACGAAGGAGGGCGGATCCGGTCCGCTGAAGGCGGTCGCCGCCCCCCCCCGTGCGGGAGCGGCGGCCGCCCGTTGCCCGGCCCGCCCCTTGGCGGGCGGGCCCGAAGGTCGCGTTCCGTGCTTATGTGGAGGTCTTGCCCAGGCGTACCGGACGGTGGTCCACCGAACGCTGCAAGGCCCGGAAGTCGTCGAACACCGGGTAGTTGTGCGGAAGTTCACCGGAACCGGAGTGCTGGACGGTGCGGTTGGCGTACAGGCTGTTCAGGAGCCACGGCTGCTTCTCGGGCCCCAGGTCCCGCACCATCGCCGCCGCCTGGGCGACGCCGTACGTGGCGACGGCCAGTCGACCGGTGCTGCGGAACCTGTCCACCTGGTTCCGCAGGAAGTGCTGGTGGCTCGCGTACCAGGGGCTCATCGTGAGGAAGTCCCGCCACTGCTGTGCGGGGACCGGGTGCGCGACCGCCTGCTTCAGCAACTGCCACACCTTCAGGTCCGCGGGCAGGCCGTACCGGCGGGCGAACGGCGCGGGGACGGTACCGCCCATGTGCTTCTCCCAGAGCAGCACCAGGGAGAACTCGGTGACGAGGAACCGCTGGTCGGCGCGGAGCCGGGGGAGCACGTAGTCGACGTACTTCTGGGCGGCTTCCGCCGAGTCCACGTGCGGATGGATGTCCACCCCCTCGATCTCGCGGGTCTGCTTGACGAAGGCCATCCAGCGTTCGGTGGCGGCCGTCTGTCCGCCCGGCCGGTCGAGGTGGTTCAGCGCGCCCATGTACAGGCGCGTCGTGCAACCGGAGGGGAACTTCTTCCGGCGGTAGGCGATCACGTGCTCCGCGGCCTTCTCGTAGAAGGCGTTCAGCCGTGCGTTCCGGTCCGCCTCCCTGGTTTCGAGGAACGGCTCGTTGCCGATGGTGAGGATGTTCACCTTTCCCATCACGACGTCCAACAGCCGTTCCATCCGCGCTAGTTCATCGCTCATCGCCTGGCTTCCCGGCGACGGTATGGGGCGGTGCACGTTCTGGAACTTCATCGACAGGACCGTTCCGTACCCCTTTGCCCGCGCCGCCAGGAGGGTCCGGACGGCCGGTTGGGCGGACACCGCGCCGTCGATGTCGGACATCGGGACGAACCCGCGCAGCCAGCTGGCGGAGAGTGCTTCCAGCGCGGGGAACGTCACGTCGGAGGGGTCTTCGTTGAAGTTCGCGCCCAGGACGCCCGCGGGGCCGTCCGCAACGCTGTCGCGGCCCTTCCCGCCCGGCCCGTCCTGCGGCCCGGCGGCGCCGCCGGGCTCCTTCCCGCCGCAACTCGCGATCAGCGGTGCCCCGGCCAGAACGGTCAGCATCCAGCGGCGTGAGCGAGGGGTGGGCACTGCCGGCGCACGCGTCCCGGTAGTCAGCCGTTGCCTCATCGTTGTGCTCCTGGTTCTGTGCTTGCGGTTCTTGCTGCCTCCCGGAGGACGGAACGACGGCGGGGCCCCTCCCACACCCGATCGGCCCGTCCCTCCGGACCAGCGACCGTACCTCCCGGCGCGCCCCACGGGCACGCCGACGAGGAGCACGAACACGCACCAACCACCGCAGTGAGCAGGCGATCTGACGGGCGATCGGCAACGGCCGTCGCCCGTCAGACCGCGTTCCGCCGCGTCGCCGCCCCCTTCCGGACGGGACGGCGACGGCGACGGGGGAGGGTACCTAGTCGCGGTCCTCGGACGGCCGCGGCAGGGCCTCGTCCCAGGGCGCGAGCACCCGGTCCGGGCGGATCGGCAGGTGCCGGTGACGGACGCCGGTGGCGTGCCAGACCGCGTTGGCGATCGCCGCCGCCGCGCCCACGATGCCGACCTCGCCGATGCCCTTGATGCCCACCGGGTCCTCGTCGTCCGGATCGTCCACCCAGTCGGCTTCGACGAGCGGCACGTCGGCGTTGGCGGCGACGTGGTAGCCGGCGAGATCGGGGGCGACGTGGGTGCCGGTGGCCCCGTCCCGGACCGCCTCCTCGTGCAGGGCCATCGACAGGCCCCAGATCATGCCGCCGACGAACTGGTTGCGCGCGGTGAGCGGGTTGACGATCCGGCCGGCTGCGAAGACGCCGAGCATCCGTCGGACCCTGACCTCGCCGGTGGTGACGTCCACCGCCACCTCGGCGAACTGCGCGCCGTACGCGTGCCGTTCACGGGGCGGCAGGGCGCCGATGGCCGCCGTGGTGTCCGAGCGGGCGGTGATCCCCTCCGGCGGGACGTGGCCGCCCAGTGCCAGCTGTTCGCGCAGGTCGTGGGCGGCCAGGGTGACCGCCCACGACCACGAACGGGTGCCCGCCGAGCCGCCGGCGAGCATCGCCTGGCCGAAGTCGCTGTCGCCGATCCGCACCGTCACCCGGTCCGGCGAAACCTCCAGGGCGTCCGCGGCGACCAGGGTCAGCGCGGTCCGCGCCCCGGTGCCGACGTCCGCAGCGGTGATCCGCACCGTGAAGGTGCCGTCCGCCTCGGCCGTGACCGCGGCCGTGGACGGCCCGGCCAGGGTGGGGAACGAGGCGGCCGCGGTGCCGGTCCCGAGCAGCCAGCGGCCGTCGCGGCGCAGCCCGGGGCGCGGGTCGCGCTCGGCCCAGCCGAACCTGCCGGCGCCCACCTCGAAGCAGTCGAGCAGCTTGCGACTGCTGTAGGGCAGCCCGGAGACCGGGCCCACCGCGGGTTCGTTGCGGGCGCGCAGGACGATCGGGTCGACGCCGCACCGCTCGGCGAGCTCGTCGAGCGCGCACTCCAGCGCGAACGAGCCCGGCGCCTCGCCCGGTGCGCGCATGTAGGTGGGCGACGGCACGTCGAGTCGGACCACGCGGTTGACGGTGTGGTGGGCGTCGGCGTCGTACATCGCCCGGGCCACGTCGGCGCTCCGCTCGACGAACTCGTACACCGTGGAGGTCTGGTTGAGCCCCTGGTGGTGCAGCGCCCGCAGCCGTCCGTCGGCATCGGCGCCGAGCCGCACCCGCTGCGCGGTGGGGCTGCGGTAGCCGATCAGGGAGAACATCTGACGTCGGGTCAGCACGACCCGGACCGGGCGGTGCAGCACCGTCGCCGCCATGGCCGCAGCGACCTGGTGCGCGCGGGTGCCCTTGGCGCCGAAGCCGCCGCCGACGTGCTCGGAGCGCACCCGGACCGCGGACGCGTCCAGCGAGAACAGCTGCGCGAGCTCCTGCGCGACGTAGATGCTGCCCTGGTTGGTGTCGACGACTTCGAGTCGGCCGCTGTCCCAGTACGCGGTCGCCGCGTGCGGCTCCATGGGGTGGTGGTGCTCTTCCGGAGTGGTGTACTCCGCGTCCACCACGACCGCGGACGCATCGAGTTCGGCCGCCAGGTCGCCCTTCGTCCGCTCCGCCGCGGCCCGCGGCGTGCTCTCCGGGACGTAGGTCCCGGGGTGCCCGTCGGCGAACGCCACGTCGTGCGGTTCGAGGTCGTACTCGACCACCAGCGACTCGGCGGCCTCCCTGGCCTGTTCGGAGGTCTCGGCGACCACCAGCGCCACCGGCCACCCGGCGTGCGGCACCCGGTCGTGCTGGAAGATCTGCAGCGTCGGGTCGGGGGCGCCCATCGGGCCGGTGTACTGCGTCTCCAGCGGCTGGGCGTTGCCGTGGTGCAGGACGGTCAGCACGCCCGGCATGGCCAGGACGGGCGCCGCGTCGATCGAGCGGATCCGACCGCGGGTGACGGTGGACACCACCAGCCAGCCGTGGGCGAGTTCGGCGAACGGGATCTCGGCGGCGTAGCGGGCCGCGCCGGTGACCTTGTCGCGGCCCTCCACGCGGGTGTGCGCGGTGCCGACGGCCCCGACGACCGGAGCGGTTGGAGTGGTGGCAGTGGTCATCGGGTGGCCTCCTCGGTCCGCCGGCACTCCGCGGCCAGCTCGGTCAGCACGGCGACGACGAGATTGCGGATCAGCGTCACCTTGTAGGCGTTGCCGGGCAGCGGCTCGGCGGCGGCGAGTTCGGCGTCCGCGGCGGCGGCGAACGCCTCGGCGGTCGCCGGTCCGCCGATCAGCGCCCGCTCGGCCGCGTGCGCCCGCCACGGCCGGGACGCGACCGCCCCGAACGCCAGCCGCGCGGCGCGGACCGTGCCGTCCCGGACGTCGAGGGCGGCGGCCACCGACCCGATGGCGAAGGCGTACGAGGCGCGCTCGCGGACCTTGCGGTAGCAGGACGCGGCGGCGTCGGGGGCGGGCGGCAGGGTGATGCCGGTGATCAGTGCGCCGGCCGGCAGGGCGGTCTCGCGGTGCGGGGTGGCGCCGACCGGGAGGTAGAACTCCGCGAGCGGCACCTCGTGCGGCCCCTCCGCCGTGACGTAGTGCACCACGGCGTCGAAGGCGGTCAGAGCGACGCCCATGTCCGAGGGGTGGACGGCCACGCAGTGCGGGGAGGCGCCCAGGATCGCGTGGTTGTGGTGCTCGCCCGCGATGGCCGGGCAACCGCTGCCGGGCACCCGCTTGTTGCAGGGCTTGCTGACGTCGGTGAAGTACGCGCAGCGGGTCCGCTGGAGGAGGTTGCCGCCCACGGTGGCCATGTTGCGCAGCTGTCCCGAGGCGCCGGCCAGCACCGCCTGCGTCAACGCCGGGTAGCGTCGGCGGACTTCGGGGTGGGCGGCCAGGTCGCTGTTGGTGACCGTGGCACCGACGTGCAGTCCGCCGTCGTCGGTGACCTCGATCCGGTCGAGCGGCAACTCCCGCACGTCGACGAGGAGTGCGGGCCGCTCGACCCCGCTCTTCATCAGGTCGACGAGGTTGGTGCCGCCGCCGAGGTAGTGCGCCTCGGGTTCGGCGCCGAGCAGCGCCACCGCGCCCGGCACGTCGGACGCCCGCCGGTAGTCGAATTCCCTCATGCCGCACCCGCCACGTTCATCTCGTTCGCCCCGCTGGTGTTCTGTGCGGTTTCCTCTGCCGCGCGGGCGACCGCCTGCACGATCGACACGTAGGCACCGCAGCGGCAGAGGTTGCCGCTCATCCGCTCCCGGATCTCCTCCGGGGTCAGCGGCGCCACGCCCGCTTCCGGTCGGACGTCGGTGGTGACCGCGCTGGGCCAGCCGGCGGCGTGCTCCTCGATCGCCGCGATGGCCGAACATATCTGCCCGGGCGTGCAGTACCCGCACTGGTAGCCGTCGAGGTCGAGGAACGCCTGCTGCACCGGGTGCAGCCGGTCCCCGTCCGCGACGCCCTCGATGGTGGTGACCTCCCGGCCCTCGGCGGCGACCGCCAGTTGGAGACAGGACACCACCCGGCGCCCTTCCAGGAGCACCGTGCAGGCACCGCACTGTCCCTGGTCGCAGCCCTTCTTGGTGCCCGTCAGGCCGAGCCGTTCGCGCAGCGCGTCCAGCAGGGTCGTGCGGTTGTCGACGGGCAGCGTGTGCTTCTCGCCGTTGATGGTCAAGGTGATGGCGCCGGCCGTCGATGGGGCCATGGGCTCAGCCTTCTTTCAGGTCTCACACGTAGAGGGGCTCGGTGGTGTCCCGGTCGAGGCCGCCGGCCGGCGACGGCCGGGCGGAGTCGGGAGGTCCGGGCGGTGGGTGGTGCGGTCCGTCGCGGCGTCGGAAGAGGTGGTCGAGCAGTGCGGGAGGTCCGGGTGCGGTGGCGTCCGGTCGCGGTGGCCGTCGGACGCTCCGTGCCGGGTCCCGTCCCCCGCTCGTCGGCCGCTATGGTGGTCCTCAAGCGGACAGTTGTCCGCTACCGTTGAAACTTAACGGACAGCTGTCCGCTTAGCAAGGCCGTTTGTTCGCCAGGCGAGACCCGTCGGACGGCCCAACTCATCGACGCAGTGCGGGAGGAGGACGCGTGCCACACCCCGAGGACGCGCCCCTGCGCTCCGACGCCCGACGCAATCGCGACCGCATCCTGGAAGTGGCCCTGGTCGAGCTGACGCGCGCCGCCGACGTCCCGCTGAGCGCGATCGCCAAGAAGGCCGGCGTCGGCCAGGGCACCTTCTACCGCAACTTCCCCAACCGCGAGGCCCTCGTGCTGGAGGTCTACCGGCACGAGGTCCAACAGGTCTGCGACGCCGCGACCCACCTCCTGGCCGTCGAACCGCCCGACCGGGCGCTGCGCGGCTGGATGGACCGCCTCGCCCGGTACGCCATGACCAAGGCCGGACTGTCCGCGGCGCTGTGCAAGGTCACCACCACCCCCGGCACCCTCGTCGGCGTGTCCCGCGGCCCGCTCACCGCCGTCGTCACCCTCCTGCTGACGGCGAACGAGGAGGCCGGCACCATCCGCCCCGACGTCGGCGCCGAGGACTTCCTCCTCGCCATCGCCGGCCTCTGGCAACTCGACCCGCACGCCGACGGGCCCGCCCGCGCCGGACGCCTCCTCGACCTCGTGATGGACGGCCTGCGCGCGGGGGCCACGGGGCGGTGACCGGCGCTCCCCCCGGGAGGGCGGCAGGCCCGCCAGCTGCGCACCGGCGACCGGGAGACGCAGGTCACACGCGAGCGTGTCACGGGGGACCGGGCTGTCCCGTCTCGGGAGCGCAAGCACCGGACACCACGGAGGAGCACACCATGGACGCGCGACTGGACTACTTCGCCAGCCCGACCGCCGGCAAGGCACTCAAGCACTTCATGTCGGCCGGCCGGGCGCTGAAGGAATCGGCGCTGCCGGCCGCGACGCAGGAACTGGTGGCGTTGCGCGTGAGCCAGATCAACGGCTGCGCCGCCTGCATCGACATGCACACCAAGGAGGCCGCCGCGGCCGGCGAGACCCCGGTGCGACTGAACCTGCTGGTGGCCTGGCGGGAGGCCACGGTCTTCACCGGCGCCGAGCGTGCCGCACTGGCCGTGGCGGAGGAGGCCACCCGGCTCGCCGACGCCGGCCACGGGGTCAGCGACGAGGTGTGGGCGCACGCCGCCGAGCACTATGACGAGGACCAGCTCACCGCCCTGGTGGTCCTGGTCTCCTTCATGAACGCGGTGAACCGGCTGAACGTCGTCACCCGGCAGCCGGCCGGCAGCTACGAGGTCGGACGGGCCCACTGACGGGCGGCGGAGCGAACACGCCGGACGAGAAGGCGACTTCGTCAACCGCGCACCGCGGATCGGTACCGGACCGCCGGGCCGACGTCATGGGAAGGGAGCCCGGCGTGAGCAAGGTCGAGGAGTTCGAGGAACTGCGGCCGCTGCTGTTCTCGATCGCCTACCGGATCCTGGGCAGCGTGGGGGAGGCCGAGGACGCCGTGCAGGAGACGTGGCTGCGCTTCGACGGCTCCGCGACCCGGCCCGCGTCGACCAAGTCCTTCCTGTCCGCCACGGTGACCCGGATCGCCATCGACGTGCTCCGGTCCGCGCGGGTGCGACGCGAGGCGTATGTGGGCCCGTGGTTTCCGGAGCCGCTGCTGAGCGATCCGTACCAGGACCCGGCCCGGGCGGCCGAGTTGGCCGACTCGGTGTCGATGGCGGCCCTGCTGTTGCTGGAGCGGCTCAGTCCGCTGGAGCGGGCGGTGTTCGTGCTGCGGGAGGTGTTCGGCTTCGGGTTCGACGAGGTCGCCGCCGCGGTGGGGCGCTCGGAGGCGGCGTGTCGGCAACTGCTGGTGCGGGCGCGCCGGCACGTGCGGGCCGACCGCCCGCGGTTCGTGGCGGACCGGCAGGAGCGGCAGGAACTGGCCACGCGGTTCTTCGACGCGCTGCGCAGCGGCGACGTGGACGCACTGCGGGAGCTGCTGGCCGCCGACGTGCAACTGCTCGGCGACGGCGGTGGCAAGGCCCCGCAGCTGGCGCACGCCGTCACGGGCGCGGAGAACGTGGCCCGCGTGCTGGGCACGGTGTTCCCCTTGATGGGCCGGATCGCCATCACCTTCGAGCCGCACGAGGTCAACGGTCAACCCGGCGCGCTCGTCCGCGACCGGGACGGGAAGGTGCTGCACATCCTGGCCCTCGACGTGCTCGACGGGCAGGTCCAGGCGGTCCGCGCGGTGATCAACCCCGACAAGCTCGGTCACCTCGGCCCGGTCGCGGACGCGTGGGCCGTCGACCGCGAGGTGAAGCGGGTCCGCCGCCGGCCGAGCCGCTAGGGCCTGTCCGGAGTCGTGATCAATGCGGCCTGTTCCGCACTCGAGGGGCCCTTTCCCACGGCACCGGGGCAACCCGGGCCCGCGGTAGTGGCGCCCGGCCGGCAAGCCGGACGCCGCAACCGCTCACGTCAGGCCCGTGAGGTGACCGCTCGGCCGAAGTGCCGGGCGAAGAACCGGACCGCGCTGTCGGCCTCGAAGCGGGGCAGCTCCTTGTGCTTGCCCGAGTTCACGTGCAACGACTTCTCCTTCGAAGCGAAGGCGTCGAAGAGCGCGAGACCCTCCTCGCGCGAGATGTGCTCGTCGTCCCACTGGAGGTCGAACTCGATCGGGACGGTGATCTGCCGCGCCTTCTCGGCCAGGGCATCGGGCCAGTGCTGGCCGAAGACCGCGGCCGTGATCCTGGGTTCGATCGCCGCGAACGGTACGCCGATCGCGGTGCCCATGTTGATGCCCCAGAAGCCGACCGGCCCTTCGGTGCCGATCTCGGGAAGTTCCTGGAGGGCGTCGAGGGTCGCCTGGTATTCGGGCACAGCGAGCTCGGCCAGGTGGTCGTTGTAGCGGACGACGATCGGGCCTTCCGGCTCGCCCGCCGCCCTCGCCCGGAACAGCTCGGCGATTTCTGCCTCGTCGTGCGCCGTGCGCGGCCGGTCGCCGTGACCGGGTGCGTCGATGACGGCGACGTGGAAGCCGCAGCCGGTCACGAGGAGGCGGGCACGGCCGGACATCGCCGGGTGCTTCTTGTGGTTGCCGCCGCCGTGGGCCATCAGGATCAAGGGTGCGCGATCGGCCGGGTGGGAGGCCGGCGACCAGAGGACGCCGGGGACGCCGCCCACGGTGAAGTCGCGTTCGATCACGCCGTCCGACGACGAGTCGGCGGTGAACTGCAAAGAGTGCATGGGGTGTTGCCTTTCGGGAGTGCCTTGTTGTCGAGGCGCTCCCGGCGACACCTACGTCAATCGCCCGACCGTGACGAAATGGGGAGCACCCACATGGATACTGCGTTCATGGGTCTCACCTCCTCGGACGGTGTCGCGGTCGGCTGAAAGCTAGCAACCCGATCGTCGTCCCGGCCAGCCCTTTTCGCCACCACGTGAGCACAACTCCGGACACGTCCTAGTGCGACAGCCGCAACCCGGTGACCAGGTCGGGGCGGATCCGCAGGGCGTGGGCCATCCGGTGGTCGGTCCAGGGGTGCAGCAACGTCTGGTAGTGCGCCAGGTCGTCGGGGTCGGTGATCAGGTGGCAGTAGCCGGTGACCACCACGCTCCAGCCGCAGTGCGTGGCCGGGTCGATGGCGTCGGCCTCGTAGGCGACGACCACCCCCTCGTCCTCGGCGTGTTCGGTGAGGGTGGTCAGTGCCGCGCCCTCATGGGTGCGGATGATCACCTCGCCGCGGTGCAGCAGGTGGTTCACCGGGCGGATGGCCGGCAGCGCGTCCTGGGTGAAGACGATCCGGCCCAACGACACGCTGCCCAGTAGCCGGAGGGCCTCGGTGCGGTCCAGTTCGCTGCTGCGGCGGGACGCCTCACGGTCGGCCCAGTCCACCAATGGATCGGTGGCGGTGCCGGCGGCGTGCCGGGCCGGGATGTCGTTCACGGCGTGCTCCCTGTCCTGTCGAGGCTGCTGACGCACTGTGCTGCGGGCCAGTAGACGGGCCCCGCGGGTCGCCCGCCAGGGCCGTTCGGCCCGCCGTGCGGGGAACGCTCCCCGCACGGTCGGACCGGGGTCAGCGGACCGCTCCGGTCACCGGCCCGTCCGCCGGGCACCCCGCCGGGCGGCCGGCCGGCGCAGCGAGCGGGTCCGGCACCGGGTCGTGGCGGATGTGGTCGGCCGACATCCCGGCCGCGGTCAGCCGCGCGACCGTGGCACCGACCATGGCCGCCGGACCGCTGACGAAGGCGAGGTGGTCGGACCAGGGCCCGGCCCCGGCCACCGCCTCGGCCAGCGGCCCGTACTCGGTGTGCCGCCGGTCGCCCGCCGCGGTGGAGTCGTCGTCCAGCACCCGTACGACCCGCAGCCGGTCGTGGCGCGCCGCCAACTGGGCCAGCGCCCGCGCGTCGTACAGCTCGTTCCGGCTGCGGGCGCCGATGAAGAGGTGCACCCGGCCGGTGTGGCGCAGCGGCATTCCGGCGGTGCCGCGACGCCGGGCGGTCCACTCCTCCAGCAGCGCCTTGACGGGCGCCCAGCCCGTGCCGCCCGCCACCATCAGCAGATCACGGGACGGGTCCTCGTCGGGGAGCGTCATCGTGCCGTGCGCGGGACCCAGCCGCAGGGTGTCGCCGACGCCGGTGCCCCGCACCAGCGCCTCGCTGACGCCGCGGGGCCCGGTCTGCCGGACGTGGAAGGTCACCTCGCCCTCGGGCCGCGGCGCGGACGCCAGGGAGTAGTGCCGCCACGCCTGGGGCATCAGCGGCGACTCGACCGCCGCGTACTGGCCGGCCCGGTACGGGTACGGCTCGTGCACCCGGACCCGGAGCACCGCGAGGTCGGGGCGGCGGCGCTCGTGGGCGGTCACCGTGCCCTGCCAGCACGGCGGTTCGGCGAGCGCGGCGTCGGCCCCCTCGACCATCGACGCCACCGCGAACCGCAGCATCCGCACCCATGCCTGCTCCACCGCCTCGGCCCAGCGGGGCCCGGCGGTGCGCCGCAGCGCCGCGCACAGGGCGGCCTCGAACGCCTCGTAGTGCGCCGGGCGCACTCCGAGCTTGCGGTGGTCGTGGCCCAGCTGCCGGAAGTAGGCGGCCACCTCGGCGGGGCGGTGCAGGTTCTCGATCAGGTACCAGAAGGCGCGGGCGAGGTGCGCGCGCTGGAAGTCCATGGACGCGGGGAACAGCGACCGCAGGTAGGGCCAGCGGGCGAACATCTCGTCGTAGAGGTGGGCGATCAGGTCGCCGAACGGCGTGACCAGGTCCAGGTACTGGGTGATCAGCCGCTGGTCCGCGGCGCCGTCGTAGGTTTCCGGCGTTAAGTCCGGCGCCGGGGCCCGGCCTTGGCCCAGGATGCGCCGACGCAGGCGCATGGCGTCGTGCCGGGCGAGCAGGGCGTGGTACTCGCCGCCGACGGTCCCCGCGGCGGACCGTCCGGACGGCAGGGACTGCTCGGGCGACGTGGTCCGGGTGAACTGGCGGGGCTGTTGCATGGGGATCGACCTCCTGACGGGGGCGCCAGTATCGCAACGCGGCCCCGTGCCCGAAGGGCCCCGATCCCCCAGGGCCGTTCGGCCCTTGCGCAGGGCTTTCGGGGCGGCGAACCTCGGGGGCGGGCCCCTCGTGCCCCGGCCGATCCGCGCAGAACCACAGAGCGAGAGTGCATGAACCAGCAGTCCGTCCCCCCTGCCGCCACCCCGCCCGCCGCCGCCCCGGACACGCCGCTGCGCGTCTTCATCCTCGACGACCACGAGGTGGTCCGCCGCGGCGTGCGGGACCTCCTGGAGGCGGAGGAGGACATCGAGGTCGTGGGGGAGGCGGGGGACGCCCGGCAGGCCCTCGCCCGGGTGCCGGCGGTCCGGCCCGACGTGGCGATCCTCGACGTCCGGTTGGGCGGCGCCGACGACGACCACGAAGGCATTGAGGTCTGCCGGGAGTTGCGGGCCCGGGTGCCGGAGCTCGGCTGCCTGATGCTGACGTCCTTCGACGACGACGAGGCGCTGTTCGACGCGATCATGGCCGGGGCGGCCGGTTACGTGCTCAAGCAGATCGACGGCACGGCGCTGGTCAACGCGGTGCGCACCGTCGCGGCGGGGCAGTCGACGCTGGACCCGCGCACCGCGACGCGGGTGATGGAGCGGCTGCGCGGCCCCGGCCGGGACGAGGCGGTGGACGAACCGTCCGAACTCGACCGGCTCTCGCCGCGCGAACGCGAGGTGCTGGACCTGATCGGCGAGGGGCTGACGAACCGTCAGATCGCGGACCGGTTGTTCCTCGCCGAGAAGACGGTCAAGAACCGGGTGTCCGCGATCCTGGCGAAGTTGGGGGTCGGCCGCCGGGTCCAGGCGGCGATGGTCGTCGAACGCCTCAAGGGGCAGCCGCGGCCGTGAGCGGGACACCGGGCGCACGGCGGGCCTGATCCGCCGCGCCCGGACCGGTCAGCGGGCGCACGGCGCCGCGGCCCGGAGCGCCCGACGCCCCCGCGGCCACGCACCGGCTCACCGCCCCGGGACCGGGCCGGCTCAGGCGGGCAGCGGCACGCACCAGACGATGCGGGTGCCGCCGCCCTCCGGCGCACCGACGCCGAGTCGGCCGCCGAGCATCTCCGCCCGGGCCCGCATGTTGGCCAGGCCCCCGGTGTGCGGTGCGGCCCCGACCCCGACCCCGTCGTCCGCCACCGTCAGCGTCACCGCGGCCGCGGTCACCGACAGCGCCACGTCCAGACGGCGGGCGCCGGCGTGGCGGGCGGCGTTGCTGAGCGCCTCGGCGGTCACCGCCACGAGGTGCTGGGCCACCTCGTCGGGGACCGCGGCGTCCACCGGGCCGTCGATCTGCAACGCCGGGGCGAAGCCGAGGGAACCGGCCGCCCGCTGCACCGCCTCGGTGAGGTCCCGGCGCAGCCCCCGCCCGTCCTTGCCGTCGCCGGTGGTGCGCAGGCCGAAGATGGTGGACCGGATGATCTTGATGGTGGTGTCCAGGTCGTTGACCGCGCGGCCGACCCGCTCGACGGCCTCCGGGCGCTCGATCAACCGGGTCGCGCTCTGCAACGTGATGCCGGTGGCGAACAGCCGCTGGATGGCGAGGTCGTGCAGGTCCCGGGCAATCCGGTCGCGGTCGTGAAGGACCGTCAGCTCCTCCGACTCGGCCCGCCGACGGGCCAGTTCCAGGGCGATCACCGCCTGGTCGGCGAAGCCCGATATGAGCCGCACCTCGGCGTCGTCGAACGCCGGCCGCCCGGCCAGGCGGATCAACCGCAGCGCACCGCAGCCGGTGTCCACCTGGAGCGGCACGGCCACCGCCGGCCCGTACGCCTCCCCGGCCTCCCCGCCCGGCGCGGCACCGTCCACCGTCTCCCCGGGCACCGCGGCGGCACCGTCCGGTCCGAGCGGATACGCCCGCGGATCGGCCCGCAGGTCGGCGCTGACCACCGGCCGGCCGCTGCGGACGGCCATGCCGGGCAGCGAAGCGTCCGCCGGTACGCGCAACCCGGTGATCCGGCTCGCGCCCGTCCCGCACGCCACCGTCACCGTCAACTGGTCCGGGGACGAGGCCGACGGCAGCAGCACCGCCGCACAGTCCGCGCCGGCCACCTCCCGCGCGCGGTCCGCGATCAGCCGCAGCACCTCCTGCGCGTCCGTCCCCGACAGCAGGCTGCGGGTGATCTCGCCGAGCGCCTCCAGCCAGCGCTCCCGGCGGCGGCTCTCGTGGTACATGCGGGCGTTGTCGATCGCCACGCCAGCCGCGGTGGACAACGTGGTCAGCACCGCCTCGTCGTCCGCGTCGAACGAGCCGCCGCCCCGCTTCTCGGTGAGGTAGAGGTTGCCGAACACCTCGTCGCGGACCCGGACCGGTACCCCCAGGAAGGTCCGCATCGGCGGATGGTTGGCCGGAAAGCCATAGCTGTGCGGATGCCGGGTCAGGTCGGTCAGCCGCAGCGGCTCCGGGTTGCGGATCAGCTCCCCGAGGATGCCGTGGCCGCACGGCGTCCGGCCGATCAGCCCGATCAGCTCGTCGGACATGCCGACGGGCAGGAACTGCGACAACTGCCCGTCGCCGACGACGCCGAGCGCGCCGTACTCCGCGTCGGTGAGGGTGACCGCCGCCTCCACGATGCCCCGCAGCACCTGCGGGAGTTCGAGGTCCCGGCCCAGGCCCATCACCGCGTCGAGCAGGCCGCGCACCCGGTCCGGCTCGTGGAGCTGCGGCCCGTGGACACCGTTCGCGGTCGGTGCGTACTGCTGCGATTCGGACATGACCGTGCTGCTCCCAAAGATCCCGTACGTCTGCTCGGCAGCGTACGTGATCACCGCCCGGACACCGGCGGGTACCGGTGCCGTCCGGCCATCCGCAACGGGCCGGCGCCGGGCCGGCCGTCCCCGCAGGAAGGGGCCGCTCGCGGTCCGGGGAAGGGCTGTTCGGCCCTGCGGACCGCACCTCCCGCCGGCCGACGATGGATGCCGCCGGGAAGGGCCGGTCTCCCCCGTGCCGATGGCTCTTCCCGGTCCTGGCCGCTTCCCGGCCCAGTTCACGTTTCCGAGGTGGAGGACACAGCACCGTGGATGGTTGGGAAGTACGGACAACGGCGGTCAGGGAACCGGTGCGCGGCCGGGCCCCGGCCCGGCCGCCACGCCGCAACAAGGCGGTGCAGTGGCTGACGACCACCGACCACAAACAGATCGGAACGCTCTACCTCGTCTCGGCGTTCGTCTTCTTCCTGATCGGCGGGCTGATGGCCCTGCTGATGCGGGCCGAACTGGCCCGTCCGGGCACGCAGATCCTCTCCAACGAGCAGTTCAACCAGGCGTTCACCATGCACGGCTCGGTGATGCTGCTGCTCTTCGCCATGCCGCTGTTCACCGGCTTCGCCAACTGGTTGATGCCGCTCCAGATCGGCGCCCCCGACGTCGCCTTCCCCCGGCTGAACATGCTCGCCTTCTGGCTGTTCCTGTTCGGCTCGCTGATCGCCGCGGCCGGCTTCCTCACCCCGCAGGGCGCCGCGGACTTCGGCTGGTTCGCCTACGCACCGCTGTCCGACGCCGTCCACTCGCCCGGGGTCGGCGCCGACATGTGGATCATGGGGGTGGCGTTCTCCGGCTTCGGCTCCATCCTGGGCGCCGTCAACTTCATCACCACCATCATCTGCATGCGCGCCCCCGGCCTGACGATGTTCCGGATGCCGATCTTCACCTGGAACGTCCTGCTGACCGCGGTGCTGATCCTCATGGTCTTCCCGGTCCTCGCCGCCGCACTGTTCGCCCTGGAGATGGACCGCAAGTTCGGCTCCCACGTCTTCGACGCGGCCAACGGCGGCGCCCTGCTGTGGCAGCACCTCTTCTGGTTCTTCGGCCACCCCGAGGTCTACGTCCTGGCCCTGCCGTTCTTCGGCATCGTCTCCGAGGTCATCCCGGTCTTCGCCCGCAAGCCGATGTTCGGCTACGTCGGCCTGATCGCCGCGACCATCTCGATCGCCGGCCTGTCGGTGACGGTCTGGGCGCACCACATGTACGTCACCGGCGGCGTGCTGCTGCCGTTCTTCGCCTTCATGACGTTCCTCATCGCGGTGCCCACCGGGGTGAAGTTCTTCAACTGGATCGGCACCATGTGGCGCGGCTCGCTGTCCTTCGAGACCCCGATGCTGTGGGCGACCGGCTTCCTGGTGACCTTCGTCTTCGGCGGCCTGACCGGCGTCATCCTGGCCTCCCCGCCGCTGGACTTCCACGTCTCCGACACGTACTTCGTTGTGGCGCACTTCCACTACACGCTGTTCGGCACCGTGGTCTACGCGATGTTCGCCGGATTCCACTTCTGGTGGCCCAAGTTCACCGGCAAGATGCTCGACGAACGCCTCGGCAAGATCACCTTCTGGACGCTCACCGTGGGCTTCAACCTCACCTTCCTCGTCCAACACTGGCTCGGCGCCGCCGGCATGCCCCGCCGGTACGCCGACTACCTCGCCGCCGACGGCTTCACCACCCTCAACACCCTCTCCACCATCGGCTCCTTCCTCCTCGGCCTCTCCTTCCTCCCGTTCTTCTACAACGTCTGGAAGACCGCCAAATACGGCGCCGAGGTCCGCTGCGACGACCCCTGGGGCTACGGCCGGTCCCTGGAGTGGGCCACCTCCTGCCCGCCACCGCGCCACAACTTCGCCTCGCTGCCCCGGATCCGCAGCGAATCGCCCGCCTTCGACCTCCACCACCCCACGGTCGCCGCCCTCGCCGAGGCCCGGCCCACCGCCGACCACTGAGGAAGGAGCGGTCATGCCGTCTCCCGCCGTCCTCGCCCTCGGGACGACCGCGCTCTGCGCCTCCGGCTGCGTCTGGTACCTGCCCGCCGCGGCCGACCTGCGGGCCGGCGCCGACCGCCCCGTCTCCCGACGGCTCGCGGCCGCCGCCTGCCTGACCGTCTGGGCCACGGTGGCGCTGTCGGCCCCGCTGCTGCTGGCCGCCGCCTCCTGGACCACGCTCGGCGCGGTCACCGCCGTCGGCACCGGCGCCGCGGTGCTGCTGGCCGCCCTCGCCCGCGCCCGCCGCGGCCACGAGGAGCGGGCGACCCGGCGGACCTGGGTCGCCCTGCGTCTGCGGCCCCCGGCACGGGGGCGGCCGTCGGGCGCCGCCCGCTCGACGCGGGTCTTCCTCTGCTGGTTCCTCCCCGGTTACGCCGTGGCCGCCGGCGCGCTGGCAGTGGTGCTGGTCGGGGGACGGTAGGCGGCGGGAGGAAACTGCGCGTGCTCCGGCGCGGGCCGCGGCGCCGCGGCCCGCGCCGGAGCACGCGCGGCCCGTGGTCAGCGCAGCCGCAGGTCGATCCACGGGACGGTCTCGCCGGGCAGCACGTAGCGCTCGCACTCGACGAACCCGCGCCGTTCGGCGAACCGCAGGCCGTCTCCGTTCGACGACAGCACGACCGTCTCGATCACCCGGGCACCCAGCGCGCGGGCCCGGTCCAGGCCGCGCGCGTAGAGCTCGGTCCCGAACCCCTGCCCGCGGTGGGCGGGGAACACCCGGGCGATCACGGTCGCGGTGCCGGTGTCGTCGGCCGGCGGGCGCACGGTGCTGCAACCCACCAACGCGCCGTCGAGGTGGGCGACCTCCAGGTGGTGGCGCCGGGACCGGTCCGCCACGTCCTCCAGGGACAGGACGTGGGTGGGGATGATGGTGTTGTGGACGTGTTGCCAGTCGCCGAGTTCGGCCTCGGTGACCGGCCGGGTGAAGTGCAGGGTGGACATCACCGAAGGAAATCCCGGGCGCCCGCGTTCGTCAATCGCGTTTGCGGGCCGGGGGCCGACACCGCACGTGTGCGGGGAACAGCAGGTGCAAAGCCGCGCATCCCGGCCCCCGTAGCATCGACCCGTTGGGAACGTCCCGTCGAGAGAAGGCCGAAGATGCAGATCGAAGTCCGGCACGCCCCGTCGTTCGCGGTGGCCAGGGTGCAGCTGGGCGCGGGCGAGGTGGTCCGTGCCGAGTCCGGGGCGATGATGGCCACCTCCGCGGGCATCGGTGTCGAGGCGAAGGCCGAAGGCGGCCTGTTCAAGGGGCTCAAGCGCAGCGTCCTGGGCGGCGAGTCCCTCTTCATCACGCGGTTCAGCGCGGGCCCGGCCGGCGGCTGGGTCGACCTCGCGGCGCAGTTGCCCGGCGATGTGACCGCCATCGACGTCGACGGCGGCGTCAACCTCGCCCGCGGTGCCTGGCTGTGCTCGTCGGAGGGCATCGACCTGGACACCAAGTGGGGCGGGTTCAAGAACCTGGCCGGCGGCGAGGGCGGCTTCCTGGTGCGGGCCGAGGGCCGGGGCCAGGTGCTCGCCGCCTGTTACGGGGCGCTGGACGAGGTCGAGTTGGCGTCCGGCGAGCAGATGGTCCTCGACTCCGGGCACCTGGTCGCGTTCGGCGACGGGGTCTCCTACACGACCCGCAAGGTGACCAAGGGGCTGATGCAGACCCTCAAGTCAGGTGAGGGCCTCGTCTTCGAGTTCACCGGCCCCGGCCGACTGTGGACCCAGAGCCGCAACCCCAACGAGCTGGTCACCTGGCTGACCGTGAAGCTCCCCTTCAGCCGGGGCTGATCACTCCCCGTCCTCCCGGTGGCGCACGTGCGCGTCCGTGCGGCGTGACGAGGTACGACTGCCGGACCTCGCAGTGGCAACGGAGTCAAAGGGAGTCAGTCGACGGCCCGTTCGTCGTTCTCCCGTCGGGAGGCCGTGCCGAACACCGTACGTGCGATGCCTTCCAGTGATCCGAGCAGCGGGTTGGGGTCGTCGGCGCGCGTGACGAGCACGAGCTCGCAGGGATCGACGTCGATGACGGGCACCACGGCGATGTCGTCGCGCACGGCAGCGCGACGATCGCCGGCAGGGAAGAGCGCGACGCAGTGGCCGGTGGCGATGAGTTCCAGCTTGTCCTCGTAACTGTCGTCGATCGCGGGCGGGGGCGGTGCGGGAAGGTCGCCGACCGGCTTGGGCGTGCTCCAGACAACCGGAGTGCTGGCACAGGCCACCCACTCCTCATCCGACAGGGCCCGCAGGCTGACGGCTTTCTCGTGCGCCAGATGATGACGCGCCGACATGACGAGCACCCGCGATTCCTCATGGAGCTTGGTCACCCGGAGGCCCTCCGTGGGGAAGGCCAGGGGCCTGTACACGACGAGGGCGTCGACTCGCCCCTCGGCGAGGGCGCGCGTGTCCCGCCAGTCCAGGTGCCGGGTGCGGACCTGGCCGTCGGGGTGCCGGCGGCGCAGTTCCTGCACACAGGCGGTGATGACCAGTCCTCCGGCGCAGCCGACGGTGACGGCAGGGGGCCGGACGGCGGCTCTGGCCGTGCGAGCGGCTTGCTCGGCCTCTTGCAGCAGTGTCCGGGCCCTGGGAAGGAATGCCTCGCCGGCGCCGGTGAGGCTGCTGCCCTGCGGCGAGCGGTCGAAGAGCCGGACACCGAGCTGAGCCTCCAGCCGTTGGATCTGGCGGCTCAGTGACGGCTGCGCCAGGTGCAGCCTGGTGGCGGCCCGGCCGAAATTGCCGTACTCCGCCACGACCGTGAAATAGCGCACGAGCCGCAGATCGACGTCCATCCGCTCAGGGTACGTCGCGTGTCGTCATACGCCTGGGACATGGCGGCATGCGGAACAGGTCTTGGACAGGGGATGCGGGTGGGCGTTTGGCTTGCGGGCATGACCACTTATGACGGCAAGAAGATCGTGATCACGGGCGGAAGCCGCGGAATCGGCCTGACGACGGCCCGGTTGTTCGCGGCCGGCGGGGCGCACGTACTGATCACCGGCCGCAACCAATCCGCCCTGGACGCCGCGCTGGAGCAGTTGGGGGACCGGGCTGTCGCCGTCCGCAGCGACGCCGCGTCCCTGAAGGACATCCAGGCACTGGCCGGCACCGTCCAGGAGCGGTTCGGCGCGGTGGACGCGCTGTTCGTCAACGCCGGTGTCACTGCCGCCGCGTCGTTCGACTCGACGACGGAGGAGCTGTACGACGCGCTGTTCGACATCAACGCCAAGGGCCCGTACTTCACGGTGCAGGCGTTGGCGCCGCTGTTGCGGGAGGGCAGCGGCGTGGTCCTCACCACGTCGGTGGTGAACGTCCTGGGCCTGGACGCACTCAGTGTCTACTCGGCGAGCAAGGCAGCCCTGCGGTCGATGACGCGCACCCTGGCCCGCGAACTGCTGCCGCGGAAGGTGCGCGTCAACGCCGTGAGCCCCGGCCCCATCGACACGGGAATCCTGGACCGCTCCGTGCCCGCCGACGTCGTCGAGACGATGAAGGACACCTACCGGAGCACCAACCCGATGCAGCGTCTGGGCACTTCCGAGGAGGTGGCCGCCGCGGTGGCGTACTTGGCGTTCGACGCGACCTTCTCGACGGGAACCGAGTTCCCTGTCGACGGAGGGGCTTCGCAACTCTAGGCGCTCTGACCGCATTGGGGCGCCGGGACGTTGGGACGTTGGGGCCGCGGTGGCGAGGGGCACTCGCCCCGGAAACCGCGGTGCTCAGCGCTCACGGCCCGACGCGCGCCCAACCTCGCGCTCGTGCAGTGCGGCGGCGTCGGGAGCGGGGCGGCGGGGCCGGCGCAGGGCCGTCGCCGCGGACGACACGGCCGGGGCCGCGACCAGGGCGAAGCACACCGGCAGGGGGAGGCGGCCCACCAGCAGTCCGGTGGCGGCCGTCGCCCCCGCTGAACCGGCGTTGTAGGCCGTGTTGACCCACGCGCCCGCTGTGGTGCGGGTGGCCGGACCGGCGCACTCATCGGCGATCAGGTAGGCGGTGGTGAGGGCCGGGGCGACGAACAGTCCGCCGAGCGCCGCCCACACGACGAGCACGTAGGGATGGGGGGAAAGCCCCGAAACGGCCAGGGTCAGTCCCATGGCCGCCGCGAGGAACGCCAACCGCAGTCTGCTTGAGGCGCGCCAGGGGACGGCGCCGTAGACCAGGCCGCCGATCGCGCTGCCACCGGACAGCGTGGCAAGGATCCAGGCGACCGCCTCAGGCTCGTCGAACGCGTCGGCGAAGGCGATCACGAGGAGGTCGAACGCTCCCAGACACATGCCCGCCGCGGCGGAGACGGCGATCGCCTGACGCAGTCCGGGGGCGCCGTACAGCAGCCGCCGGCTCAGCGGGGCAGGTGGGAGATCGGAGACGACCCCATCTGGCGGCGCCGACCCGGCGGGAGCCTTCCTGCGCCCCACCCAGCCGTGGACCGCCGGAGACGAGACCAGGGCGAGTGAGCCGGTCGATACGAGTGCGGCGCTCGTTGCGATACCGACCGATGGTGCGGCGACTTGCACCAGCAGGCCCACCAGCAACGGTCCGGTGACGAAGAGGAGTTCCTCGGCGACCGTGTCCAGACTGTAGGCGCGCTGCAGCAGCCGCCGGTGGGGAACCAGGTCGCTCCACAGCGTCCGCATCACCGGGCCGAGCGGTGGCGTACAGGCGCCGGCGGGCACCGCCAAGACGCCCAGCAGAATCCCTGACGTGCCTGGCTGCGCGGTCGCGAAGGCCAGTGCGGTCAGCAGCAGTGCGTAGGCGGCGGCCATGGGGAGCAGGGCCCGGCGCGGCCCGTGACGGTCGATCAGACCGGCACGGGTCGGCGAAAGGAGAACACTGGTCAGGCCGAAGAGGGCCATGACGGTGCCGGCCACGGCATAGGAGCGGGTGGTCTCCTTGACCGCCAGCACCAGCGACAAGGAGACCATTCCGTAGGAGAGTCGGCCCAACAGCGCCGCACCGAACGTGCGGCAGGCGTAGCGGGTGCGCAACACGGCCGCATACGAAGGGGCCATGGAAGAAGACACAGGCATGTTCGTGTTCCTCGGAGACAGCGCCGTGCTGAGGGCGCTCCAACGTGCAGGGGCAGCGAGGGCCGCGCCCGGTGGGCGCGGTCGGCACCGGCTCCTATGCACGAGGGAGGAACATGCGGGCACCGTAGCAGAGCACGGCGTCGGCCTGCCTGCGCGCGGCCGTGCCCCGATCGGTCGGCGGATCCTAGGCGCCCGAGCCCAACACCGTGACCCCGAGCGCGAGCAGGGCGACGACCTTGGCGAGCTCGCAGGCGACGTAGTACAGGTGGGCGCGGGACTGGGGAAGCTGTTCGCCGGCTAGGACGCGGTCGGAGCGGCGGTTCAACACGGGTCGCACGGCGGCGAGTTGGACGGCCAGGAGGAGCACCACGAGTACTGTCAGGACGATGACCGGCACGGTCGGGGAGGCGAGCGCGACCGCGGTGACGAGCGCCATGGCCAGCACCGCCTCCACCGCGTTCAGCGCCCGGAAGACGATGCGGCCGATGCCGAGCCCCAGCGGGAGGGTGACTCCCGGGGCGCGGAACTTCAGTGGCGCCTCCAGGAACGAGATCGCCAGCACCATCCCGAGCCACACGAAGGTGACGGCGATGGCGAAGGCGGCCGCGGTGCCGGTGCCGTGGAGGTGGTTCACGGGCCTGGGGTCCTTTCGTCGGGGGTACGTCCGTGCTGTCCGAGGGGACCGGTTACGACTGGCCGAGCCAGAGGTCGGGGCCGAACACCTCGTAGTGGATCGCCTGCGGCGGCAGGCCGCGGCCGAGCAGCGCTCCGCGGAGCGTACGCATGAACGGCAGGGGGCCGCAGAGGTAGGTGGTGACGTCGGAGGGGAGCGGGAGCGCGCTGACGTCCGCCCGGCCGGCTGAGACCGTTACCCGTGCGGACGGTGAGGACGGGGCCGGCGCGGGCGCGGCGTGCCCCGGGTCCTCGTACCAGAGGTGGAGCGCGGCCTGTGGCAGTTCGTCGACCAGTGCGTGGAGTTCGTCGCGGTGGGCGTGGTCGGTGGGGGTGCGGTCGGCGTGGACGACGACGACCGGGCGGGACGATCCGCTGTCGACCAGGTGGTTGAGCATGGCGAGCATGGGGGTGCCGCCGATGCCGGCGGAGGCCAGCAGCAGCGGTCCGTCGCCGTCGGGCAGGGTCAGGTCGCCGAACGGGGCGGAAGCGGTGAGCACGTCGCCGACGCGTGTCTGTTCGTGCAGCCAGGAGGACACCTCGCCCGCCGGTCCGTCCCCCGCGCGGACGCGCTTGACGGTGATCCGCCACTCGGGGCGGCCGGGTGCGGAGGAGAGGCTGTACTGGCGGATCTGTCGTGCGCCGTCGGGGAGTTCGACCTGCACGCTGACGTACTGGCCGGGGCGGAAGGCGGGGGCGGGGGTGCCGTCGGCCGGGCGCAGGGTGAGCGCGAGGGCGTCGGGGGTCTCCTCGTGCCGGGCGACGACGGTCATCGGCCGCCATGTGCCGCCCTCCGGGGTGCCGTGCTGCTCGTAGAGGCGGGCTTCGAGGGCGATCAGGGCGTTGGCCATCAGCCAGTAGACCTCGTCCCAGGCGTCCGCGACCTGCGGGGTGACGGCCTCGCCGAGGACGTCGGAGATCGCCGCGAGGAGGTGCTCGTTGACGATCTTGTACTGGTCCGCGGTGATGCCGAGCGAGGCGTGCTTGTGCGCGATGCGGGCGAGCATCGCGTCGGGGCGGGCGTCGGGGTGGTCCAGCAGCATGCCGGCGAAGGCCGCGATCGAGCCGGCCAGGGCCTGCCGCTGCTCGCCGTTGGCCTGGTTGGCGCGGTTGAAGAGGTCGCGCAGGAGGTCCGGGTGGGCGGCGAAGAGCTTGCGGTAGAAGACGGTGGCGATCTCGTCGATGGCGGCGCCCACGGCGGGCAGGGTGGCGCGGACGACGGGTGTGGACTGCTCGGAGAGCACGGATCAGCTCCAATAACTCGTAAATGATCTACCAATTTAAGGGTGTGGTGGATCTTCGGGCGGCGCCCCGCCGTGGGTGGGCGAGGTGCCGGGGGGCGGTGGGTCAGTCGGAGGTCCGGCCGATCGGGCCGGTGAGGCTGAGCAGTACCGGGCCGGTGGGCGCGGCCACCACGTCGGACACGGTGAGCGGATCGAGCGTGGCGTAGAACGCCTCCTGCGCCTCGCGCAGGGCGCGACGCAGTCGGCAGGCGGCCCGCAGCGGGCAGGGCGGATCGCCTTCGCAGGCGACGACCTCGTCCTCGCCCTCCAGTTCGCGCACCAGCCAGCCGACCGATGCCCGGTGTCCCAGTCCGGTCAGTTCGAGTCCGCCACCGCGTCCGCGCCGGGCCTCGACCACGCCGAGGTGCTGGAGCCTGCTGATCGCCTTCGCCATGTGGGTGTACGGCACGTCCATCACCTCGGCCACCTCGCGCGTCGTCAGGGAGGCACCCTGCTCCGCGACGGCCAGCCGCATGACGGCGCGCAGCGCCAGGTCAGTGAACTTCGTCAACCGCACGCCACGACGATATCAAATGTGCATGCTAGGTTCGCATTCAGGGGGTGGTTCGGTATTCAAGAGGGCGAGTCCCGAGCCCGCGGCCGGACACAGGAGTAGGAATGGACCCGCAAGGCCCAGCACGACCCGCAACAACCGCGTGACCACGCATCGGACGGTGACCCTTGATGGCTGACACCCCGCACACCGGGGGCGCCGGCGCCCCCGAGCCCGCCGCCGACCCGGTGCCGCGGCTGCTCTGCGACGCCCGGGAGCTCGCCGCGGACGACCCGGCCCGGGCCGGAGCGCTGTGGCGGCTGGCCGAGGCCGGCCGGCAGCTCGACGCCAACCTGGTCCGACTGCCGCCCGAGGGACGCGTCGAGGAGCACGTCGAGCCCGACCTCGACGTGCTCCTGTACGTCGTGTCCGGCGACGGCGTCGTGGACACCGCGCAGGAGCGACGGCCGCTCACCGAGGGCGGCGTGCTGTGGCTGCCCCGAGGGTCCCGCCGGAGCCTGACCGCGGGCCGGGGCGGCCTGGCGTACCTCACGGTCCACCGTCGCCGCCCCGGACTGCAGATCAAGAGCCGCCGCGACTCCTGACCCGGCGCGTCAGGCGGTCGACGCCAGTGCCGCCGGCAGGGCGGGACGGAGCGGGCGGAAGGTGCGGGACGCGGCGTCCCAGCCGAGGGTCTGACCGCTCCGGTCGTCGTACTGCCAGGCGTGCACGCGCAGCCGGCGGGTGGCCAGGCGCCGGGAGACGCACGGGTAGGTGCGCAGGTGGTGGAGCTGGGCCAGCAGGTGGCGCTGCTCGGGCGTGTGGCCGCCGCCGGTGGACCGGTGGTCGTGGTCGGGGCCCGGGCGGTGGGCGGCGCGGGTGAACCAGTTGCGTGCGAGCGGCAGTTCGGCCGGGGGCGGGTCGTCCTGGAGGGCCTTGAGGGCGGTGCAGTCGGTGTGCCCGCACAGGATGACGTCCGGGACCTGCAGCGTGCCGAGCGCGAATTCGAGGGTCGCGGCGATCGCGCAGTGGGCGTCCGAGCGGTAGCGGGGGACGACGTGCCCCGCAGTGCGCAGTTCGTGCAGTTCACCCGGTGCGGTGCCGGTGAGCAGCGTGGGCACGACCCGGGAGTCGGAGCAGGTGATGAACAGCGCCCGGGGCGTCGCTCCGGGCGCCGGCGCCTCGACGGCCGCCCGGCCGTCGGCGGTGCGGTCGTCGACCGCACGGGAGTCTGCCGGGGCGGGGGAGAGGGTGCGGGCGGAGTGGATGAGGGTGCGCATGATGGACCTCCGATGGGTTGAGGTGGCAGGGAGCGGGGTGGAGTTCCCCTAGGGAGCGGCCGGGACGGGCTCGGTGGGGCGGGGCGCCGCGGGCAGGGTGACCGTGAAGCGCGCGCCGCCCCCGTCGGCGTCGCCGACCTCGATGCGGCCGTCGTGCCGGTGGACCACGTCGCGGACGATGGCCAGGCCCAGCCCGGCCCCGCCCTCGTCCCGGGTGCGGGCGTCGTCGAGGCGGATGAAGCGGGTGAAGATGCGTTCCCGGTCGGCCGGGGGGACGCCCGGACCGTCGTCGGTGACGTCCAGGACGACGCTGTCCGCCGAGCCCCGGCGCACCGCGACGCGGACGACCGAGCCGGCGTGGCGCTGGGCGTTGTCGAGGAGGTTGCCCAGCACCCGGGTGAGCTGGGTGCGGCTGGCGCTGACCGGGAGTGGTGCGTCGGGCAGGTCGGCGGTGATCGGGAGGCGGTCGCCGGAGCGGTGCGCCAGTTCGTCCCGGACGAGTTCGGGCAGGTCCAGGCGCTCGGCGCGGGGCCGTTCGCCGGCGTCCAGGCGAGCCAGGAGCAGCAGGTCGGTCGCGACGCGTTCCAGGCGGACGGTGTCCTCGATCAGGCCGTCCAGTTCGAGCAGGTGCGGATGGGCCCGGGCCACTTCCAACTGGGTGCGGAGACTGGCGATCGGGCTGCGCAGCTCGTGCGAGGCGTCGGCGACGAACTGCCGTTGGCGTTCCGTCGACTTCTCCAGGGCGGCGAGCGTGGCGTTGGTGGTCTGTGCGAGGCGGGCGACCTCGTCGCGCGAGGCGGGCTGGGGGACCCGTCGGGACAGGTCGCCGCCCATGATCTCGGCGAGTTCGGCCCGGATGCCCTCGACCGGGCGCAGGGCCCGGCGGGTCACCAACCAGGTCACCGCGGCCACCACCAGCAGGAGCGCCGGCAGGCCGATCAGCATCGCGTCGCGCACCCCGTCCACCGCCTGCTGCTCGGTGTCGAGGGAGGCGCCGGCGTAGACGGTGACGGTCTGTCCGGTCGGGGAGGTGGCGAGCAGCCCGGCGACCTGGAAGTCCTGGTCGGAGTGGTCGTCGTGCAGCTTCAACGTGACCGTGCGGAACGCGGCGTGCTCGCTGGCGGAGCCTCGCGCAGGGGTGTCGTCGTCATCGTCGTCGTGGTCGTCGTGGCCGTCCGGCCGGTGCGGCGCGCGGGCGAAGTCGGCCAGCGGCGGGGCGTGGTGGAGGTCGTCGCCGGCGGCCAGCACCTTGCGGTCGGCGTCGACCACCTGCACCGGCCGGTCGTCCTCGTCGGGCATGTTGAGGTGGTCGAAGGGCGTGCCGACCGCGACCTGGGTGGCGACCTCGCGGGCGACCACCTCAGCCTGGAGGCCGGCGCTGTCGACGAGGTTGCGCTGGAGCACCCAGAGGACCGCGGCCCCGGCGGCGACCAGGGCCAGCGCCACCACCAGGGTGGAGGCCAAGGTGGTGCGGGCCCGGACGGACCCCCACCAGCGGGGCTGACGCGGCTGCGACGGCGCCGCGGCGGTCTGCTCAGCCACGGTCGGCCGCCAGCCGGTAACCGGCGCCGCGCACGGTGGTGATCGAGCGCCGGCCGAACGGGGCGTCGATCTTCCGTCGCAGGGCGCTGATGTAGACCTCGATGATGTTCGGGTCGCCGTCGTAGGCGAAGTCCCAGACGTGCTCCAGTATCTCTGCTTTGGAGACGACATGTCCGGATCGCGACGCCAGGTACTCCAGTACCGCGAACTCCTTGGCGGTGAGCGGGATCTCCTCCTCGCCGCGGGCGCAACGGTGCCCGTTCGGGTCCACCACCAGGTCACCGAGGCGCAGGACGGGGCTGCCGCCGCGCGTCCGGCGGCGCAGCAGCGCCCGGACGCGGGCCAGCAGGACCACGTAGGAGAACGGCTTGGTGAGGTAGTCGTCGGCGCCGGTGTCCAGCCCCTCCGCCTCGTCGTACTCGCCGTCCTTGGCGGTCAGCATGAGGATCGGGGTTTCGTCACCGGCCGCGCGCAGGGCCGCGCAGACGCGGTAGCCGTTCATCCCGGGCAGCATGATGTCCAGGATGAGCAGGTCGTAGCCCTGGGTGGTGGCCAGGTGCAGCCCCTCCCGGCCGTCGTGTGCCACGTCCACGGCGAAGCCCTCCGCCGCCAGCCCCTTGGCCAGGGTGGTGGCGAGGCGTTTTTCGTCCTCCACGATCAACAAGCGCATGACGTCAGACTGCCAGAACGTTCCTGAAGGGCTCTTCAGGTAGCTTCAGGTGGGCTTCGGCTCGGGAGCGTCACGGCGGTGGCCGTGCCCCTGACGCACCGTCGGTCGGAGCGGTACCGGCCGCCGGTGCGACGGGCCCGACGGCGCGCACGACGAGCGGCCGGTGAAACGCCCTGTCACGGTCCGCGCCGACCCGCTGGGTCCCCGTGCCCGTCGTCGCGCCCACCGGCGGGGGCGCCGCCCATCGTGCGGAGCATCTCCCGGCCACCGGTGCGGAAGAACCGCACCAACAGGGCCGCGGCCAGGGCGAGGAAGGCCACGTTGAGCCAGGTGGTGTAGTTCAGGGTGACGCCCTCCTGCGGGATCCGCGCCCGGGCCTGGTCCGGGACGAGGCCGAGCCCGCCGAAGACGAACTCGACGACGTACCCGGCGACCGCGCTCGCGACGTAGAAGGTGCCGAGCAGCAGCAGCGCCATCCTGGGGCCGTAGTACTTCCGGTAGATGCCGAGGATCGGCAGGATCAGCAGGTCCGCGAAGACGAACGCCACCACCCCGCCGAAGCTGATCCCGCCCTTCCACAACACCACCGCGAGCGGCACGTTGCCGATGGAGCAGACGAACGACGCCATCGCGACCAGGGGACCGACGAGCGGCCCCCAGAACTTGGCGGCGAGCGGATGGCCGTCGAAGAAGAAGGACCGCCAGAAGGCGTCGGGCACCCACGCCGCGATGGCACCGGCGACGAGCAGACCGGCCATCAGGTCCCGCAGGATCGCCGCCCACTCCATGACGAAGACGTGCGCGGTGGCCGTGACGCCCTCGGGCGAGCACAGCCGGCGCAGGAAGGAGCCGTCGCGCCGGACGGACATGTCCATCGCGGCGTGCCCCTCCATCGAACCTGCCAGACCGCGGTCGGCCTGCGCCCGGGCCGCGCGCAGCAACGCCGGCGTCAGGAAGGCCCGCAGCAGCAACGCCAGCACCACGATCATGACCGGCCCGCCCACGAACTCGGCGGCGGTGAACTGCCACCCCATCAGCAGCGCCAGGATGATCCCCAGTTCCACGACCAGATTGGTGGAGGCGATCTGGAACGCCATCGCGGCGGTGAAGTCCGCCCCCTTGCGGAACAGCGAACGGGCCAGCGCCACCGCGGCGTAGGAGCACGAGGACGAGGCCGCACCCAGCCCGGCGGCGAGTGCCAGGGTGCGCGGGCGGTCGTCACCGAGCGCCGCGACCACGGTGGACTTGCGGACCACCGCCTGGACCACCGCGGACAGGCCGAAGCCCAGGATCAGCGCCCAGGTGATCTCCCAGGTCATCGAGCCGGTGAGGGACAGCGCGTGGAGGACGGCGGACATGCCCGCATCCTTTCCCGGACGTCCGGCCCCGCCGCGGACGGACACGCGCGGGCCCGAGCGGCCGCCGGCCCCTCGCCGGCGGGCCGGCCCGGGTCACCCGGGACGATCCGTTGTGCCGCCCGCACCCCGCTGGTACACAATCGGCGGGTGCAGATCCTCGCGTTCCCCGAAGCCGCCACCCCCGCCGAACTCCGGACCCAGGTGCGGGAGCTCCAGGAACAGGCGTGGCCGTCGGAGCGGGGCACGGCCCCCGGGCCCACCGAGCCGGTCCACGACCCCGCGCTGCGGCCGCGGTCGATGCTGCTGGTCGACGACGGGACCGTCCTCGCCGCGCTGGACGTCCTTGCCAAGGAGATCCGGCACGCCTGCTGCGACTACACCGCCGGTGGCCTGAGCACGGTCGTGACGCGCCTGGAGGCGCGCGGCCGGGGGCACGGCCGGCGGCTGGTGACCGCGGCTCGGGAGGCGCTGGCCACCGGGGGTTACGACGTGGGGTTGTTCACCTGCGACCGACCGTTGCGCGCCTTCTACGAGAGCGCCGGCTGGCACCACCTCCCGGGCACCGTCCTCGTCGGCGGAACCCCGCAGGCGCCCTTCCCCAGCGACCGGCCCGGGTTCGACAAGGTCACCATGGCGGACTTCTTCTCGCCGCGCGCCCGGCAGGCCCGGGCCGCGTTCCGCGACAGCCGCATCGCGCTGCACCCCGGGAACATCGACGCGCTGTGGTGATTCCCGTCCGATCCGCCGCCGGCGTGGAACCGCCAGCTCCGCACACGCCTCTTCCCAGCTCGGACGGACCGCCGCGGTGCGCGGCCCAGGCAAGTGAGGAGCAGGCGGATGGGCCGCTGGACGGGGCACACCACACGGGCGTTGCTGGCCTTGGCCCTGGCGGCCGCGGTGACCGGCTGCACGGCCGGGCGGGACGCGGCCGAGCCGACGGACGGCGCGGGCCGCCGGAGCCACGGCAAGGGCGGCTCGAACGGCTTCGTCGTGCAGTACCGCACCGGCGGCCGGGCGGCGACCGCCACCGGCTACCTCCGCGCGCACCGCATCCTGGACGCGGCCGCCGACCGGTTGAACGCCACCCTCAAGGTGCCGCAGCCCATCCCGTTCGTGGTCCGCTCGTGCGGTGCGGCCGAACCCGCCTACGACCCGGAGACCGGCACCATCGACTTCTGCACCGAGCACGTCGACGAGATACGCGAGCGCTTCCGGCAGGCCGGCCCGGGCGCCGACCGACCCGGCGGCACGGCGGCGGCCGACGCCCATGTGGCCGCCGTGCTGGAGGAGACCGCCTACCACGAGGGCGCCCACGCCCTGATCGACCGCCTCGGCCTGCGCTTCACCGGCCGGGAGGAGGACGTGGCCGACCAGTTCGCCGCGGTGCTGCTGATCGGCCAGGGCCGGGCCGGCGAACGCAAGGCCCGCGCCGCGGCGGACGACTACGCCCTGGCCGCCGAGGAGACCCCGTTGGACGCGACCGACCTGCGCGACGAGCACAGCCTCGACGGTCAGCGCGCGGCGAACTACGCCTGCTACGTCTACGGTGCGCACCCGGATCGGCACGAGGACCTCGTCGGGAGCGACGCCCGGCTCGACGCGGAGCGAGCCGAGGGCTGCCCCGACGAGTGGGCGCAGGCCAGGGACGGTTGGCGGCAACTCCTCACCGCGCACCTCAAGCGCCCCCTGTGATGTCGCGGGCGCTGACCGTCCGGCCCCGAGCCCCCGTCCAGGCGCTACGGCACCCTCCGCCGGGCCCGCGTCACGGTTCGCGCACCACTCCGGCGATGACCGCGGTCACGACCCGGTGAACGGCCGGCGCGTCCGGCGTGGTGCCCTCCCGGTCCGCGAACAGCAGGTGGCCGGCGCCGATCAGGGTGGGCGCGAGGACGTCGACGTCGGCGTCCGCGGCGACCCGGCCCAGTGCGCGCTCGGCGGTCAGGTACGAGGCCAGCATCGCGGTGGCCTCGGCGAGGAGCGGGACGCCGGTCGAACCGCCGGCTCGCAGTTGGGCGCGCAGGCCGTCGCGGGAGATCACGAGCGAGACGATCGCCACGGCGACCGGCCCGAACACGTCGAGCAGCGCGGCGGTGAGGCGGTCGGCGACGGCGCCGGTCCCGGCGGCCGCGCGCAGCGCGGTGGCCTGGTCCTCGATCCGACCGATCCGGTCCCGCACCAACTCGGCGAGGAAGGCGTCGAAGTCGGCGAAGTGCCGGTGCAGGACGCCCTTGGCGCAGCCCGCCTCCGTGGTGACCGCGCGGCTGGTCAGCGCGTTCGGCCCGGCTTGCAGCAGGATCCGCTCGGCGGCGCCGAACAGCTGCTCCCGCACATCGCGGATGGCCACTCCTGTCGGCACGGGTGCGCCCCTTCCCTCGGTCGGATCCCGCAATCCTCCCATCCGGTTGACGAGTGGGCATGCGCCCACCATAGTGGGCGTATGCCCACTATGCCGCCCTCAGGGCTCCCCGAAGCGCGTCAACACCGGCAGGTGGCGGAGTCGTTCGGCACCGACGCCGCACGCTACGACCGGGCCCGGCCCCGCTACCCCGACGCCCTCGTGCGACGGATCGCGGCCGGCCTCCCGGGCCCCGACGTCCCCGAGGTCCTCGACGTCGGCTGCGGAACGGGCATCGCCGCCCGGCAGTTCCGCGCGGCCGGCTGCCGGGTGCTCGGGGTCGAACCGGACGCACGGATGGCCGACGTGGCCCGCGCACTCGGCACGGAGGTGGACGTCGCGCGGTTCGAGGACTGGGACCCCGCCGGCCGCACCTTCGACGCCGTGGTCGCCGGCACCGCCTGGCACTGGATCGACCCCGTCGCCGGCGCCGAGCGGGCCGCACGGGCCCTGCGCCCCGGCGGCCTCCTGGCGCCGTTCTGGAACGTCTTCCGGTTCCCCGACGACGTGGCGGACGCCGTCGTCGGGGCCTGCCGGCGGGCACTGCCGGACGCGCCGTTCGACGTCACCGCGCTGACGAAGGGCGCCCTCGACGCCTACCGGCAGGTGTGCGCCCGGGCCGCCGACGGCATCCGGGACGCGGGCGGCTTCGACGAGCCGCAACAGTGGCGCCACGACTGGGAGCGGACCTACACCAGGGACGCCTGGCTGGACCAGATGCCCACCCTGGGGGCCTTCACCCGCATCCCGCCGGCCGCGCTGAGCGACGTGCTGGCGGGCGTCGGGGCCGCCATCGACGCGCGGGGTGGCAGCTTCACGATGGGCTACGCGACGGTGGCGCTCATCGCCGTGCGCACCGAGACCGCCTGAACCGCGCTCCGGAGCACGGCGGTTGCCCCGGCCGGGCGGAGCGGCGCGGTTCCGTCCCGCCCGCACGCGGCCGGGACGGAACCGCGCAGTCGGATCAGCGGTGCCGGTCCGCGCACCAGCGGGGTGCGGTGCCGAGGGTCTCGACGTAGCGCGCCGACAACCAGGTGACCCGGCCCTCCCCGACCTCGTACCAGCGCGGATTGCCATGCACGTTCTCGCCGTTGACCTTGCAGCGGATGGTGACGACGGTGCCGTACGGCAGCGAGCCCACCGCCCGGTACGCGGTCCCGGGGCCGTCCCGCAGCTCCAGGCCGTTCTTGGCGATCACGCGGCCCTTGGACGGGCCGAGGCCGCCACCCGCGGTGGCCGCCGCGGGACTTGCGGCGGCGGCCGTGCCGGTGCCGAGGACACCGCAGAGGAACCCGGCGCAGGCGAGTACGGCGGCGCCGCGGCGGAACGGGGACAGGTGTGTCATGACCGACCTCCCGATCGCGATCCATCCGGCTGTCCGGACGGTTCGATGCCAGACGAGAATTCCCCGACCGGCGCCCGGATCCTTCGCCGGGCGGGCGAATTCACCGGCACGGGACCGCCTCGAATACCTGCCCGGAGCGGCGGCCACGGCCTCCGGCGTGCGAGGGGCCGTCAGGACGGCACCCTCGGGGCAACCTGGGTGGCGAAGGTGGCGGCGGAGTCGCACAGGTTCGGTTGCGTCCCGGTGTCCGCCTTGACGTGCACGAACACCTTCCCGAACGAGGTGGGCCAGACGATCGCGCACCCCTGGTCGTTCCCGAGCACCGACGCGGACGGAACTCCGGTGACGCTGGTCGGCGTGGGTTCCGGCGACACCGGGATGTCCTTGGCGTAGATCAGCGTGTAGGTGAGGGCGGCGCCGCCTACGGTTCCGCTCCAACTGCACGCCTTCAGCCCGGCCTGCGGATCGCTGGGGTTGTTCGGGCGGCCCGCGGACAGGCCCCAGGCCGCGGCCGTGTTCGCGTCGAGTGCCGCGCACGGGTCGGGAGCCGCGGCCAGACCGTCCGAACCCGGCGAGGCGACCGATCCGCCGCCGGGACTGCTCGACCAACCGCCGCCGGGCGCGGAGGGCGGGGCGCCGCTCCACCCCGGGGAGTCCGGTTGGCCGTCGCGCGCCAGTTGCCACAGCCCGACCACGGCCGCCGCGACGAGCACGACCGCGGAGCCCGTCACGATGAGCATGCGCCGGGACCTGCCGTCGGGCGGCCCACCGACCGGTCGCGCCGGCTCCAGCCAGTCCTGCTTTTCCTCGTCCCACTGGTCCATGCCGGCACCTCCTAGCCCTGGCCGCCGAGGAGTTGGGTGATCTGCTGGACGACCGCCGTCGCCGAGGCGAGCCCCGCCACGGCCGTCGCGCCGAGGTCGAGGCGGTCGCGCAGCCACTGCAGGCGGTCCCGACGCACCCGCCCGGTGTCGTCGATCTCCTCTTCGGCGTCCGCCAGTCGGGCATCGATCTCCGACGTCTCGTCCGTCGCGGTGAGCAACGGCAGGTGCTGACGCAGGGTGCCCAGTGCCGCCCGGAGTTCGGGCGGCGCGTCGAGCGCCGGTTGCGTCGAGGCGTCCAGCGCCCGGGCGTCCGCCCCCGCGGCCGCCGCACCGCCGGTCATCACGCCGATGCTGATGCCGCCGGCGGCGCTCGTCGGCACGGCGGGCGCCTCGGGCCCGTCCGCGGGCGGGAGCGCCGGTGCCGAGCGGCCGTCGCGCACCGAGCGGTCCTCGGCGGCGGCCCGCTCCCCGGCCGCGACCGCGCCGCCGGTCAGTACGCCGATGCTGATGCCGCCACCGGCCCGGTTGCCGCCCGCCGCCGCGTCGCCGGGCGGGGCGGCGTCCGTCCCGTCGTCGCCGACCTCCCGGCCGTGCACTGGCTCCGGCTCCTGAACCGTCATCCCCGACCGCCCCCCGTCTCCGTCGACGCGTCCGTGTGCTTGGCCAGGGCGCGCTCGCCGGAGGCGACCGCACCGCCGCTCATCCCGCCGATGAACACCCCGCCCTCACCCACGTTGATGATGTACTGGTCGAACACACCCGTTTCGTAGCCCTTGTTGCGCAGGGCCTCCTGCACCCCGTTGGCGATCCGGTCCTGGAGCGTCTTCACGTACCGGCTGATGTCCATCTCCTGGAACAGCGAGAGTTCCGGCACGCTCCCCAACTCCCGTACGGACGCGACCGGTGCGTCCGGCAGGGCGTGTTCCGGCATCGTCAGCCACGTGCGCATCAGGGACACCGCCGTCTGGCACAGCGAGACCGCGGCGGCGCATCCCGCCGAGGGGCTGGTCAGCACGCTCCTGATCACGTCGCGCAGCGGGCCGTCCCCGCCGTGCGCCGCGACCACGTCCACCGACTTGAACTCCGGGCGCACCGGCGTCAGGACGTGCGGGGCGACCTCCAGGACCAGCATCCCGCCCTGGGTGTGGATGCGGACCAACAGGCAGATCGCCACCTGCTCGTCCCAGGCACCGACCCGCACCCGCAGGAAGTGGCGGCGGGCCTCGGCGCCCTCGCCGACGGCCCGTTCCAGGTGCTCACGGATGACGTCCGGCCCGTAGTCCACCTCGTCCCGCGCCAGCCCGACCGGCAGGTAGACCAGTTCCTCGACTTCGAGGGAGCGCAGGCGGTCCCGGCTGGTGGCCGCGGCCGAGGTGCGCAGCGCCTCCAGCCGGGGCTTGATCAGATCGACCACCTCCCGGCCGGTGAGCGGGGCGGGGACGCTCCCGGGCCGCCGCTTCGTGAAGGAGGGCGGCGCCGGGTGCGACGGGGACTCCGGCGCCTCCCGCTCCGGCGAGTCGGCCCAACTCTGCTGCTTCAGTTCCATGGCGACCGACCACGGCTTGTACGGTGTGCCGGCGCCGACGAAGGGCCGGAACGGGTCGTAGATGGCCAGCCGGGCGTGCTGTTCGCGGGCGATGGCCGCCCCGATGCGCCGGTACTGGGCGGTGGCCGGCAGCGCCGCCCGCCGCCCCCCGGCGAAGGTCTCGCGGCCGAGTTGGTGCCGCATGACGGAGACGACGTGCGCCCGGTGCGCCCAGATCGGCGGCACCAGCAGGACCGGGAACACCACGGCGATCCAGGCGTCGCCGCCGCGGAACAGGGTGGTGAGCACGGCCGCCCCGTACACCACCGCCACCACGAACGGCAGTACCGGCAGCACTGCCTTCAGCCGGCCGCGGGTGGCCTCCTTGAGCACCGAGCGCCCGAGGGCGAAGAGGGAACTCCTGGTTCCACGCACGAGCCAGGACACGACGCAGACCGCCCCGTAGGCCACGAACCACGGCACGGGGAGGAGCGACTGCGCACCGACGTCGGCCAGGTCGAGCCCGATGAATACGGCCCAGACGGCCAACAGCAACAGCCCGGTCTGCGCCTCCCGGCGGCGCGCCGACAGCGCGTGGGCGAGGACCGGCAGGGCGTCGAAACCGAGCGAGGGCGCTATCGGGCGCTCCTCGTGCTCGACCAGTTCCTGGATGACGCGGCGACGGAACTGTCCGTCGAAGTAGACCCCCGCGCACAGCAGGCGGGTGGCTTCGCTGAGGCCCTGTTCGGAGGGCGGTCCGTCGGATGGCGAGGAGGGGTCCGTCGGCGATGGAGTGTTCGACGGAGCGGTCGCTGGTTTTTCGGGGAAGGACAAGATCATGCACCCCCGTGATCGAACTCGTCCCCTGTTGCGAGGTGTTGACGGAGTTGCTATGGGGGCAGTATGACTCCCGGTCGTCGGACCCGGAAGGGGTTCCGTCGGCTTGGCAACTCCTTTGCTGTGACGATGAGTTGACGCCCAAGACGGCCGTTGCTCCCGGCGCCTGCGCCCGCGCGTGCGCCGGGAGCCACCCCTGGGGCGCGAGGGGCGGTACGGCCGGAGGTGCGGGCGGTGGCGGGGGAGCCGTGCGCACCCGGCGGGAGGTCCGTCGCGCCCGGGAGCGCTCGGCGGGCGGAACGGCGTCGGCGCCGGTGGGAACGCGCCTTGCGGTGCCGGGCCGTCGTGCACCACGGCGCAAGCCGGCGATGCGAGACCTCGGACCTCCGGCGCACAACTGCTCAATATATGAAGAATGCAGATAATGACGTTATCGGTGAGCGGGCCGGGAAGGCGTTTGGGCGGGGCGATTCGGGCCCCGCATTCCTGTGCCCCGGCCGACCGGCGGGGCTTCGGTGCTCGGTGCCGGAGGAACGTACATGCTGATGGTCACGGACCTGCTCGCGGACTGTCTCCGCAACGCCGGAGCCCTGGAGATATCCGCCCTCCCCGCCTGTGCGGACGCTTCCGAACTCCCCGAGGCCCGCACCGCGTTCCTGGCCGCCGGCCTGGCCGCCGTGCGGCAGCGGACCGCGGGGACGTCCTGGGTCCAGTTCAACCTCGCGCCCGCGCCGGACGGTCACCTCCGGGCGTACGACTGGCTGGGCACCGTCGCCAGGGAACTCCTCGACACCGGCCGCGCTCGCAACTTCTTCTTCATGCACAAGGAGCCCGGACTGCGGGTGCGGTTCGAGGCGCCGGACGGCGAACGGGAGCCGCTGCGCGCGGAGTTGGCGCGGCACTGCGTCGAACGGGGCGGTTGGCGGCAGCCGCCGTCGGGTGTGGTGTACGAACCCGAGCAGTACCTCTTCGGCGGCCGGGCGTCGATGCCCTACGTGCACCGGCTGTTCACGCACGACTCGTTGGCCTGGCTGGACCACCACGCCCGCCATCCGTGCCCCGAGGGGGAGGCCACGGCCTGGCGGCGCTCGCTGTTCATGCTGCGGGAGGTGTTCGCGGGGCTGGGAGTGGTCGGGTGGGAGCACCGGGGCGTGTGGGACGTCGTACGCGAGGACACCGGACGCCGGCTCACCACCGCCGCCCGCGACGGGCACGGGCCCGGAGGAGGGGCGGCGTGGCGGCGGGCCGCCGAGGGCATCCGGGAATTCTGGACACGGCCCGGCGAGCGGATGCTCGCTTCGTTCCCCGAGGAACAGCGGGCGTCCCTCGCCGAGGGTGCCGCGGCCCTGGGCGAGGCGGCCCGACGGTGGCGCACCGGCTACTTCGAGTCGGGCGCCGCCACCACCGGCCCCCGGCGCGCCGCCGCCTACGCGGTGGTCTTCCACTGGAACCGGGCGCGGATGTCGTTCGCCCGGCAGTGCCTGTTGGCCGAGGCGCTCGCCGATGACGGGGAGGCCCGATGACGCGCCGCGCGCCGGACGCGGCCGGCGCCCGCCCACCGGCCGCGGCGGCCCGCCCGCCCGGCACCGTCGGGCCGACCGCACTGGTCCGCATCGCCGGACTGCCGGGCACGCTCTGGGCGTCCGCCGGCAACGAACCGCTCTTCACCTGGGCCGCCGACCTGGCGGAGCGGGACGCACGCCACACCGCCCGGGCCAGGGCACTGGGGGACCGGCTCGGGATCGACGTCGTGCCGCACCCGTGCCTGGCCGACGCCGCCCGCGGCGCGGTGCTCGCCCTGCGCCGCAGACTGCACGCCGGGACCGCCCCCGGACCCGCGGACCTCCCCGTCCTGGAGACGGTGGCCGGCGTCGACCCGCCCCTGGCCGACGCCCTCACGGAGCTGGCCGACCGGGCCATGGACCTGGCCGCGGCGCGGGCCGCATGCGCCGCCGCGGTCGCCACCGACCGCGCACGGGTGGGCCGGCTGGCCCTCGACCTGCTGCACCACGACCCCGTCCTGCGCGGCCACCTCGGCGCCACCGCACCCCGGATCGCCGCGGACTTCCCCCGCCGGGCGGCCGCCGGCGAACCCTGGCACGGCAAACGGCTGCGCAAGTACACCGGCTACGTCTGGCGGGTGGCCGCCCGGGCCGCCGCCAAGACCACCCCGCGCGACTGGCTCGGCCAACTCGCCGCCGTCCCCGTCTTCCCCGCACCCGCACTCGGCGCCGCCGCGGCCGGTGATTCCCTCGTCGTGCCGCCCGCCCGGGCCGGGGCCGGCGCCACCAGCAGCATGGAGAACGTCCACCTGCTGTGGGAACGGCTCCGGGACGCCGGACCGGCCGCCGCCGGCCCCGGCAGCCTCCTCGCCCTGACGCCCCTGCACTGCCCGATGCCCACCGGCGTGCTGCGCTGCGCGGTCGTCGACACCGGCTCCCGGGGCTCCCGGCTGCGCCGGATCGAACTGCGCCGCACACCGGTCCTGGACGCGGTCCTGGCGCTCCTCTCGCCCGGCCCCCGCCCGTTCGCCGAGGTCGAGGCCCTGATCGCGGCGCGCCTGAACACCCCGGCGAACGGCACCCCTGAAGGGCGGCGGCGGGCCGTCACCGCGCTCCGCGGGTTCCTCCAGCACCTCCTGCGGCTGGGCGTCCTGCAACTCTGTGCCGCGCCGGCGCAACGCCGCACGCACTGGACCCCCGCCGCACGGATCCACCCGCCGCACCACGCCCTCGACGACCACCCGGCCCCGGCGACCGCAGCGGCCCCGGACGCTCGCGACGGCACCGGCCCGCACGCCACCGACGCCGCGCCGCCCCACCAGGACGCCACGTGGTTCGTCGACTCCTACCGCACCCTCGACGCCGGCCTCGACGCCCTCGCCCTGGCCCGGATCACCCGCGGCCTGCGGCTCGCCACCCGGCTCGCCGCCCTGCGCGCCGAAGACCGTCCCCCCACGAACCCCACCGGTACCACCGCCCAGCCGTACCCGGGACCGGTGGACATCGGCCCCGAACCGCGCTCGGTCGCCGAACTCCTGACCGCCCCGCCCGCCGACCCCTCCGCCGAGCCGGACCGCCCGACCACCGCCACCACGCGCCGCCGCTACGAAGGCTGGCACCCCGCCAGGACGCCCGGTTCCGGATACGCCCACCTGCTCGCCCACCTCGCGGCCCACCTCGACGACGCGCGGATCGACCTCGACGGCCCGCTGCTGGACGCCTGCCACGCCCCGCCCGAGGCCCCCGAACTCCTGGCCGCCTGGCCGGCGGACTGCCTGCTGCGCCCGCTCGACGCCGAGGGGCCGGTCGCCGTCCTGGAGACGGTCTCCCCGGCCGGCGTGCTCGACGCCCGGTTCGCCGAGGCCCTGCACGCCCTGCACGCCGGTCGGGGCGGCTACCCCCAACCGGCCGCCTACCGGGCCTTCCTCGCCGCCCTCGAACGGGCCGCGGACGTCCGCTTCGTCGAGGTGCTGGTCCCCCCGTTGGACGCCCGCGCCGCCAACGCCGTACGGCGTCCCGCGCTGACCGACTGGTGCACCGGAGATGCCAACATGGCTCTCTATTACGGGAGTTACGGCGACGGCGAGGCATGCGGAGCGGCGGCCGCGGCGACGCCCCGGCCGCCGGGCGGGAAGGCTCCCCGCCCCGTCCACCACCTACCCCTCGACCGGCTCACCCTCCGCTCCGACGGCCGCCAGCTCGTCGCCGAGGTCGACGGGGCGCGGGTCTTCCCCGTCCACCACGCCACCCGGAACCCCGCCCCGCCCTACGACCGGCTCACCCGCCTGCTGATGGCGGCCGCCCACCCGGCCACCCAGCACGTGGTCCAACTGGGCGGCCTGATCGGGGCGTTCCCCACGGCCGGGCGGGTGCCCCGGCTGTCGGTGGGCGGGGACCTGGTCGTCAGCCCCGCCGCGTGGCGGGTGCCCGTCGCGGAACTGTGGGAGCCCGGAGCCCGGGAGGCCGACAAGGTGACGTCCCTCGCCGTCCTCCGGCGCACCCGGCAGCTGCCGCGCTTCTGCTTCGCCCGCCCGGCGCCCGGTGCCAAACCGGTACCGGTGGACCTGGCGGCGCTGCCCACCCTGCACGTCCTGGAACGACTGCGGGCCGCCGCGCCCGACGGGGCGTTGATCGTCGAGGAGGCGCTGCCCGCACCTGGCCGCTCGCCGGTGCGCGACGCCGTGCACGGTGGGGCACCCGTCGCCGCCCAGGTGCAGCTGCGGACGCCGTACGACGCCCACCCCGAGGAGTTGGCGGCCCGCGCCGCCGCGGCCCTGCGGCACTGGTCCGCACCGCCCCCGCCTCGACCGAGGCCCCAGACCACCCCGGACGCCCCTCCAGAGGGACGGCCCCCGGGGCGGAACCGCACACCGAGAAAAGGAGGGCAGTCATGCCCACAACCATCGAACTGACCGACCTCGACAACCTCATCGGCGATCTGGACGCCCGGATCACCGAGTCCGAACTGCCCAGCGCCGAGGCGTACACCGGCGGCTGCTCCGGCGTCTGCACGGTCATCGTCTGCGACACGGTGCTCTTCTGTTCCGGGGTCGTCTGCTGACCGGAGGATCCACCCGCCGCGGATGAGCACCGCGGCGCGACGGACCGTCAACGCAGTTCACAGCAGACGAGGTTGAACGAGCCGTCCGGCATCCCGCCGGACGGCTCCCTGCCCTGGAGGACGCCGCACCCATGCCCCTGCACTCCCGCACCGGACACACCGCCGCCGTGCACCCGCGCCCCTCACCCGCTCGGGAGGCCCGGTGGCGGGCCCACGCCCTCCAGGACGCGGTGCTGCTCCTCGACCGGTACGTCGAGCGGGCCGGCACCGGCCAGGCACCGGGCGCCGGCGGCCACCCCTCGGACCCGGGCGTCCCGGTCCTCGCCCGACTGGTCGCCGACCGCGGCGACCCCGTGGCCACGGCCGCGGCGAGCCGCGCCACCGCCGTGTGGGCCCGCACCGCCGGACGCGGGGCGGGCCACCCGGGCCTCTACGACGGCGGGCTCGCCGGAACCCTCGTCGGGCTGCGCCAGGCGGCCACCCTCCACCCGGCCCTGCACCAGGTCGCCGACCGCCTCGCCGACCGGCTCCCCGCACGCATCCTGGCCGGCGCCGCACGCACCACCCCCGGAGCGGTCACCTTCCGGGACTACGACCTGATCCTCGGCCCCGCCGGCACCCTCCTCGCACTGAGCTCCGCCGCCCCGGAGCGGCACCGCGTGCTCGTCCGCCTCGGCCGGTGCCTGGCCGCGCTCTGCGCCGCCGACGGGCTCGACGGACTGCGCACCCACTATCCGGAACATCCGCAACTGGGCTGGCTGGACGGGCGGATCAACACGGGCACGGGCCACGGCGTCGCCGGCGTCCTGACCGCCCTCGCGGTGGCCGCCCGGCAGGCGGAGGAGGGCGATGCGAGCGCGGCCCCGGAACTCGCCGCGGCCCTGCGCCGGACGAGCCGTTGGCTGCGAGGCCAGTCGTTCGTCGACGCGCGGGGCATTCGCTCCTGGGACGGCGCGGGGCCGGAAGCCGCCCCGCCCGGCGGGGCCCGCCGCCGACAGGCGTGGTGCTACGGAGCCCCCGGCGTCAGCTGGGCGCTGTGGGACGCCGGGGACACCCTCCGGGACCCCGCGGTCCGGGACTTCGCCGGCGCCGCCTTCGACACCCTCGCCGCCGGCTACGACGAGGACTTCCACCTCTTCGGCGACCACCTCGGCGACCGCCTCGGCCTCTGCCACGGCGCCGCCGGGGTGCTGGCCGTCGCCGACGCGCTGCACCGGCACGCTCGACTGCCGTCGGCCACCGCACTGCGCGCCCGCCTCCTGGCGCACCTCGACGCCCACCGGGCCGGCACCCGCGCGCTGGGGGAGGAACGGATGGGCCTGCTGGGAGGCGCCGGCGGCACCCTGAGCGCCGTGCTCACCGCCACCGGCGGCGCCCGCGACTGGCTGCCCTGCCTGGGCCTGCGCTGACCCCCGCCGTAACCAGCGATGTGAGTGGCCGTTAACCCGTCCATGAGCGCTATGAACGACCGCCTCCTCAGCCTCGTCGACGGTGTGGTGGATCTGGACGAGGAACGACTGCCCCTGCTCACCTTGCGCGAGGCACAGGCCGCGATCGAGCTGCTGCGTCTGCTGGCGGCGGGCGACGGCGAAGGGTCGCACGCCGCCCGGCACTTGGCGCGGAACCTCGGGCGCCGGATGCCCTCCGAACACTGACCGCGGCCGGTGCCGGCGGGGTGCCGGGCGAGGGGCGGACGGGAGGCGAGAATCCACGATCGATAGGATTTTCGCCATGGCGAAACACCTGTTATTCGTGGCCCTGCTCGGTCACGGGCACATCAACCCCACACTTCCGCTGGTCGAGGAACTCGTCCGCCGCGGCCACCGCGTGGACTACGCCACCAGCGCGGAACACGCCGAGGCGGTCACCAGGTCCGGGGCCCACTGGGTGGAGCTGCCGCCGCTCCCGCCGATCGACCGGCCCACCGAATTCGGCCCGGAGACCTTCGGCCGCTTCATGCGCCACCTCTTCGCCGGAATGCGCACGGCCTACCCGGTGCTCCGGGAGCACTGCGCCACCACGCCGGTGGACGCGATCTGCTACGACGCCATGAACTGGTCCGCCCGGGTGCTCGCCGAGGAACTGGACCTGCCGGCCGTCCGGCTGATCCCCAATTTCGCCTCGAACGAGACGTATTCGCTCTTCGCCCAGTTCATGACCGGCACCGACGGGGTGCACCCGGTCACGGCGGCCATCGGCCCCGACTGCGCGGAGTTCGCCGCGGAACACGGTGTCGCGCTCGACCCGGCGCACCTGCTGGACGCCACCGAGAAACTCAACCTGGTGTTCATACCAAGGGAGTTCCAGCCCGCCGGCGACTCCTTCGACGAGCGGTTCCACTTCATAGGTCCCTCGCTCGGCAGCCGCGCGGACGAACCGTGGTCGCCGCCGGACCCCGAGGCCCCGGTGCTGTTCGTCTCGCTGGGCACGGTCTTCAACGACCGCCCCGAGTTCTACCGCACCTGCATCGACGCCTTCGCCGACGAGCCCTACCACGTGGCGATGTCGGTGGGCGGGCTGGACCCGGCCGCCCTGGGGCCGATCCCGGCGTCGTTCGACGTCCGTGCGCGGTTCCCGCAGCCGGCAGTGCTCCAGCGGGCCACCGCCTTCATCTCGCACACCGGCATGAACTCCACGATGGAGGCCCTGTACTACGGCGTCGGCCTGATCGCCGTCCCGCAGATGCCCGAACAGGCCGCCAACGCCGGACGGGTGCAGGAGCTCGGGCTCGGCGAGCAGCTCGACGCCCGCACGGTGACCGCGGAGGCGCTGCGGGCCGCGGTGGCCAGGGTCGCGTCCGACGACGCGGTCCGCGCCAACCTCGACCGGATGCGGAAGGTCGTCCGGGAGAGCGGCGGCGCCGTGCGCGGCGTCGAGGTGATCGAGGAGTACCTGCGCTGAGCGGCCGGCCGGTCCGTCCCACGGCGGTGGGGCGGACCGGCCACCGCCTTCAGGAGCCGGGCGACGGGGCCGGCGCGCCGTCCTTGAGCATGCCGGTGCGCAGCCGGCTCAACGTGCGGTTGAGCAGGCGGGAGACGTGCATCTGCGACACGCCGAGCTCGGCCCCGATCTGCGACTGGGTCATCTCCTGACCGAAGCGGAGCTCGATGATGCGCCGTTCGCGGGCGTCGAGTTGCCGCAGCAGCGGCGCGAGGGTGTGGAGGTCCTCGACGGTCTCCAGGGCCGGGTCGTGGGCGCCCAGCACCTCCGTCAGCGCGCGCCGCTGGTCGCCCGGGTCGGGGTCGGCCGGGGTGTCCAGGGAGTCCGCGGAATAGCCGTTGGCCGCGACGAGTCCCTCGATCACCTCCTCCTCCGACAGCTTCAGGTGCCCCGCGAGCTCCGCGACGGTGGGGTCGCGGTCGAGCGCGGCGTGCAACTGCTCCTTGGCCTTGGCGAGTTCGGTGCGCAGCTCCTGCAACCGGCGCGGCACGTGCACGGCCCAGCCGGTGTCCCGGAAGAACCGCTTGATCTCACCGAGGATGTACGGGACGGCGAAGGTGGAGAACTCCACCTCGCGGGAGAGGTCGAAGCGGTCGATCGCCTTGATCAGGCCGATGGTGCCGACCTGGACGATGTCCTCCATGTCGTCGCCGCGATGGCGATAGCGACGGGCGACGTAGCGCACCATCGACATGTTCATCTCGATCAGCGTGTTCCGTGCGTACTGGTACGCGTGGGTGCCCTCTTCGAGCTCCTGCAGCCGGTCGAAGAACTGCTTGGAGAGCGCGCGGGCGTCCCGCGGCGCCACGGCACGCGGCCGCCTGACCTCCGGGAGACCGTCGTCGCGTGCCGTGGTCTGCGCCGGATCCGCGGTGTCGTTCACGACGATGGTCATCACGTCTCCCTCCGTGCCCGACCCCCGCGGGCACCCTTGCCGGCGCTTACCCCGTCCGTGCCGAGGCATGCGTGCCGCGGAGGAATCCGGCCGGAACGGGGTCCGGGCACCGCGAGCGCCGCTCGGGGGGCCTCAGGAGGACGACGCCGGGCCCGGCAGGGAGGCGGTGGCCAGCGCGAACAGCGCCTCCTCGGGGGTGTCCTGGACCGGCATGCTGACACTGATCCCCGTCAGGTCGAGCAGCCGCCGGACCACCGGGGAAGCGGCGGCCAGTTGCACGCTTCCGCCCACCTTCTTGGTGTCGTTGTGCACCCTGATGATGACGCCCAGCCCCGAGGAATCCATGAACGGCACGTCGCGCAGGTCGAGCACGAGATGGCGTCGGCCGTGGGCGAGTTGGTTGGCGAGCTGGTGGTGCAGGGCGGTTCCGGTGGCGGTGTCGAGCTCACCGCACACGGCCGCCACCGCCGTCCGCTCGTCGATGACGGTGACTTCCACGCTCAGCAGATCGGCATGCGACATGTGTCGGCTCCCTTGTCGTGGATCGACCCCGTGGTGGACCGACGGTGCGCCGGGCGGCTCGTGCCGTCGGAAGGCGCAGGTCACCGGGGCAGACCCGGTCGTGCAGTCCGTCCGTGCCGGCCCCGAGTGGAGCGGGTCCGGCAGACCGCGCCAGGCGTCGGCCGGCTCCGGGCGGACCTCGTTCTTGATCCGTGACGAGGGGTCGCCTGCCCCGATGATCTCCGGCTATTCCTGGTGTTCGCGAAATGCCCGGACGCGCGCCCCGGTGCTGCTCACCGCAGGCGCAGCGTGACGTGGATGCCCTTGCCGAACGCCGTCGAGGTGATCACGACCGACGTGGCGAGCCGACCGACCAGCGACCAGCCGTAGCCGCCGATCCGGCCGTCACGGGTGTCGGACGGCACGAACGGGTGGACCGGGCTGGCGTCTTCGACGGTCACTTCGAGCCGATCGCCGCTGATGCGGGCGGTGAAGCCGGTGACTCCACCGGCGTGCCGCAGGGCGTTGGTGACCAGTTCCGAGGTGATCAACAAGGCGTCGGCCACCACGATGTCGTCGACCTGCCGGTGGCCGGTGCGCAGCAGGGCGAGCACGCGGTCACGCGCTTCGCCTGAGGTAGCGGGCAGTTCCGCGGTGAGAGCCACCGTTCACCTCCTTGGTGGTGCAGGGTCCGGCCTCGGGTGTGCGTCTACCCGCCGTACTGCGATTCGTGCATCAGAGGGTCACTCTGCCACACGGCCGGGTCACGCCCGGGCCGTTCCCACTTCACGACGACGGTGGAGTGGACGCGGCGGCAGCGGGCGGGGCCGTCAGGTGGTCCAACGTGCCGGTCACGGCCAGTAGCCGGTCGAGTGCGGGTGGGCGCTCCTCCAGGTGCAACGACACCCCCAGCGCGGTGGTGCGACGGTGGACCATCAGCAGCGCGGACAGGCCCATGGAGTCGCACAGCACCAGCCCGCCGCAGTCCACGCGCAGGGCCCGCAGGCCGCTGCGTGCGGCGAGGTGCTCGGTCACGGCGTCCTGGAACTCGGCGGCGCTGTCGACGTCGAGTTCGCCGCGCACCGTGATCCGCAGCACGTCGGGACCGACGGCCGTCGAGGAGAGGTGGAGTATCCGCGCGGGGGAGGGATCGGTCATGCGGGCTGTCCGGGGTCGAGCTGTCGGGCGGCGGGCGGCCCGGAGGCGCGCAGGGCGCGGGAGAGCGCCTGCCGACTGCGGGTGATCAGTCCCACGGCCCGGGGGAAGTCCCGCAGCGCGCGCTCCAGCAGGTCCAGGGCGGGCAGCAGCGATTCCGGGGGCACCGCTCGGGCGCGCAGGACGTCCGCCGTCCACACCAGGAAACCGCTGAACAGCTCGGTGTCGTCGGTGTAGAGGGCGGCGGTGAGGAATTCCACGAGGTGCGCGACGTCCTGCGCGGTGTGGTCCCGTTGTACGTCGTCGTAGTCCAGCAGCGTGGGGAAACGGCTCTCCAGACCGGCCAGCACCTCCCGCACCAACTGTCGGGAGCCCCTGGCGGCCAGCGTGTACTCCTGGTCCGCCAGGTGCGGCAGGTCGTCGATCGCCTGGTGGTCCGCCTTCCGGCGGGTCAGGGGGCGCCGCAGCCGCTCCGCCGCCTGGCGGGCGTCCGGCGCCCAGGCATCGGCACCCAACTGTCGTGCGTGACGGCCGTCACTCCCGAAGGCCGCCCCGCCCACCAGCACCGGTACCCCGGTGGCCTGGCAGGCGGTGATCGTGGCGTGCGCGGCGGGCAGCCGGGTGACCAGGGAACTCGACAGCGCCACCAGGTCCGGGTTGGTGAGGTGGAGGTGGGCGATCAGGTGCGGAGCCGGGACCTGCGCGCCGAGGTAGTCCACCCGCCAGCCGCGCAGCCGGAGCACCTCGGCCAACAGCCGGGCCGGCAGCGCGTGCCACTCGCCGTCCACGCAGGCCACGGTGATCCGGCCGCGCGCCGGCGGTACGGGCGGGACGTCCGGGTGCTGCGCGAGCAGGGCGATGACCCGCTCGTTGATCGCGGTGGCCGCGTGCTCCTGCGCCACGCTCAGCCGGTTCGCCGCCCACTCCGCGCCGACCCTCCGCTGAACGCCGCCGATGACGTCCAGCAGCAGGGTCTCCGGCGGCACGCCGTCCGTCAGCGCGTCCCGGACGCCGGTGCCGGCGGCGTACTCGTCACCGGCACGGACCGCCTCCCACAACCGGCTTGTGTAGAAGGGGACTTGGTCCCCGGCGGTGAGCGGGGCAGGGGGCGCCGAGGACGTCGTCATGCACCGTGTCCCTCCGTCGGGGTGCCGCCCGGCGCCCGGCGCGAAGAGCCCCGCGGCGCGGTGACGGTCACCACGGCCATGTCGTCGTGCTTGTTGACTCCGACCCACTCCGTCGCCAGCATCTGGACGTGCTCCGCCACTGCCTCGGCGGGCATCCCCGCGCAGTGGGCGAGCGCCCGTCGCAGCCGTGCGTCGCCGAAGAGTTCGTCGCCCAGCGGGCCGCCCTTGGACTCGGTGATGCCGTCGGTGAAGAGCACCAGGGACTCGCCGGGGGCGAGGATGAGCGGGGCGGTCACCGCATCGATCTCCGGCAGCACGCCGACGAGGTTGCCGTGGGTCTCGACCTCCGCCACCCGGCCGTCCGCCCGGACGACCAACGGAGCGGGGTGCCCGGCACACGTCACCCGCAGTTCCACCCGGTCCGCCCGGCGGCGTGCGGAGGCCATGACGAGCGTCGCGAAGCGGGTGTGGTGGGAGCTGAGCAGTGCGCCGTTGAGCAGCCGGAGCATCCGCACGTGGTCCCCGGACAGCGGCAGCAGCGCGTGCAGGGTGTTGCGGATCTTTCCGGTGAGCACCGCGGCGTCCAGCCCCTTGCCACAGACGTCGCCCAGCACCACCAGCGACTCGTCCTGCGGCGCCGCGGCCGGGTGGATGTCGTAGAAGTCGCCGCCGACGCGCTCGCCGTCCTTGGCCGCGCGGTAGCGGGCCGCGAACTCCACGCCGCCGACCTGGCCGACGCGCGGCGGCAGCAGCTCGCGCATCAACGTCTCGGTGATCTGCGCCTGTTCCGCGTAGAGCCGGGCCGCGGACATCGCCGCGCCGGCCCGGGCCGCGAAGAGCCGCGCGAAGGACTCCTCGCTCTCGCTGAACGCGGCGTGGTGGGCCCGCCGCAGCAGCACCAGCGCACCGGCCGGCACGCCGTGGCCGGGCAGCGGGGTGACGACCATCGCCCCCACGGGACCGAAGTCCTCGGGCACCAGCCACTCCGGGGCCGCCGCAGGATCGATCCAGCGGGACGGCACCGGCGGGAACCCGCGCAGCGCCTCGGCGAGGCCGGGCACCGACTCCGGTGCGACACCGGTCAGTTGGCGGCTGTGCGCCCCGGTGCCGTCGGCGGACACCACCGACAGCGCCCGGCCGCGCGGGGGAGCGATGACGACGGCCGCGTCCGCGAGGTGGGCGGCCGCCAACCGGCCGGCCACCTCCATGCACCGGTCCAAGTTCAGCGACGACAGCAGTTCGTTGGAGGCCCTGGCCAGGAACGCGGTCCGGTTGCGCTCCTGGAGCAGGCGGCGTTCGGCCAGCCGGACGTCGGTGTCGTCGGTCAGCCACCACACCACCTCGCCCTCGGGCAGGCGGGTCGCATGGGCCTCGAAGCTGCGGCCGGCCACCTCGCCCCGCGGCGGCGGCGCATGCGGTGCGGGTGCCGCGGACAGCCGGTCGTGGGCCAGCAGGAGCCAGTCGGGCAGCACCTCGCACAGTGCGCTGCCCTCGACGGCGTCGGGCACCAGCAGGCCGAACGCCTCGTTGGCCCGACGCACCGTTCCCACGGGGTCGGCCACGAGGACCGGGTAGGGCGCAGCGTGCAGCGCCGCGTCGCTCCAGGCGTTGTCGGCCGAGCGTTCTGCGGAGTTCACCACGTGTCGGGCCCCGGGGCCGTCCGGAGCCGCTCACCTTTCCTGATCGTGCCGGCGGGGGCTGCGGCCCACCATTCCACCGCCCGGCTTCCGCGCGCAATCCGCCCCCGGCCAATTCCTCCGCGCCGCTGCGTGTGCCGATCATCCGGTGGCCCTGCCGCCCGCCGCGGGGGCCGGCCGGCGGTCCCCGGCGCGGGCCGGACGGACGCGTCACGTGCACGCTCATTTCGGCCGGACCCGTGATCTCCGGGAGTGCTGCGACCACCATCCGTGACATCCTGTCACCCATGCACGCACCCACACCGGCCGTGGTCACCCACGCAGTTGAGGATCAGGTGTTCGTCATCCGCGTCACCGGCTCCCTCGACCACGAGAGTGCCGCTCTCCTGGAAGAGGCGTGTGCGTTGGCGGAGTCGCACGCGGCCCGAAGGACGGTGGTCGACCTCTCCCTCACCGACTTCGCGGACTCCACCGTCCTCCACGTCCTGCTCGGCGCGCAACGGGCCCACCACCGCCGGCACCGCAGGCTCCTGGTGGCCGGCCCCTTCCAGCCGGTGGTGCGCCGCCTCTTCGAGGTCACCGGCACGACCGACTACTTCACCCTCGTCGACAACGTCCCGACCGCCGTGCAGGAGTGACCCCACCCGGGCCGCCGGGGCCCGCGGACGCCGGCGGGCGCACCCCGGTCCGACCACGCCCTCACTGATCCGCGCAGGCATCCAGGCGCCGGGCCAGTGCACGCACGAGGTCGCGCAGTTCCGCGGGGTGCTCGATGACGAACGGGCGGTCCAGTGCGGCCAGTACGGGCGGAATCCAGTCCAGCCGCTCGGCGCGCATCCGGACCCGCACCCAACCGTCCCGGTCCGCTTCGGGCGTTCCGTCGGGTTCGCCGTCGCGTTCGGCCGGATCCGCGTCGTCGATCCCCGCCGCGGCGGCGATCGGGGACACTGTCGCGAGGTCGGCCGGGAGGTGCCTGCGGACGTGCGGCACGTCGGCACGGACGCGCACGGACACCTCGTGGGCCCAGGGCGTCCGCGCGAGGCCGGTCAGCACCCGTGTCACCGGATCGAACGTCGCCGGGACGACGAACGAGCCGGAGCGCACGCTCAGGGCGGAGATCCGGTCCAGCCGGAAGGTTCGCACGGCCCCCTCGCCGTCGCCGTCCCCGTCCCCGCCGCCGGCGGCCGGATCCGCGCCGGCCAGGTACCAGCGTCCGGCGTGCGCCACGAGGCCGTAGGGCAGGACGGTGCGGTCGGTGCGGCGGCCCTTGCGATCGGTGTAGGTGAGCGCCACCGGCCGTTGCTGGTGGGTGGCCTCCGCCAGGCCGAGCAGCACGGCCGTCTCCGGAGCGGCGCCGGGGCGCGGCCGTGCGGTGACGTCGGCCGTCTCCAACAGCGCTGCCAGGCGCCGCGCCAGGGGCTTGGGCAGCACGCGCCGCAGCTTCGCCGCGGCGCTCTCGCTCGCCGCGGCCGAGGTGGTGACCAGTCCTGCCGACTGTGCGGCCAGGAGGCCGAGCACGACGGCCAGCGCCTCCTCGTCGGTGAGCATCAGTGGCGGCATCCGGTAGCCGGGGGCGAGTCGGTAGCCGCCGTAGCGGCCGCGGACCGCGTCGACGGGCACGTCGAGATCCAACAGGTGGCCCACATAGCGGCGGACGGTGCGTTCGTCGACCGCCAGGCGAGCGGCCAGGTCGGGGACGGGGTGGATGCCGCCGCCCTGGAGGATCTCCAACAGGGCGAGCACCCGAGTGGTCGTAGTGGTCACCCGGACAAGTCTGCCGCCCATACCGGGCGGATCCTGTCCGCTATTGGTTCTAACGTTCAGACGTCCGTTCGCCGCATCCGGCGTCGCCTCTCCCTAGGAGCCGTTCGTGAACCTCGTTTCCCTCCGCATGATCACCCACGACGTGGCCCGTCTCGTCGCGTTCTACGAAGGGGTCACCGCCGTCCCCGCGACGTGGTCCACCCCGGAATTCGCCGAGTTGGTGACGGAGGCGTGCACGCTGGCGATCGCCAGTGACCGCACCGTGGCGCTGTTCGGCGCCGACTCCGCCCGACCGGCCGCCAACCACACCGTGATCACCGAATTCCGCGTCGCCGACGTCGATGCCGCGTACGCGCGCCTGACGTCGCTGGACTGCACGTTCGTCCAGCGGCCGACGACCATGCCGTGGGGCAACCGCTCCCTCCTCTTCCGGGACCCGGACGGAAATCTGATCAACTTCTTCACGCCCGTCACCCCCGAGGCCGTGCGACGGCAGGAGCGGTAGCAGCCCGTCCGGGGCAGTGGCGTGCTCGGGCTCCGTCCGCCTCGTGGGCCGTCCGTACCGGGACGTCACCGCAGGCGCTGGGGCACGGTCAAGTTCCCTTGCCGAAAAGCCGGTTGAGATGCTGGTCGACGGCGGTCAGGGCCTCTTGGGGCTCGATCACGCCCAGTTCGACGAGTGGGGTCAAGCCGGTGAGCGCCAGGAGCAGGTTGGTCTCGGTCGCCGGGTCGTGGTCGGGGCTGAGGTGGCCGTCGGTGACGGCCTGGCGGACGATCCGCTCGACGAGGTCGCGGCCGTGCGCCAACCCGTCACGTGCGCGGGTGCGGATGTTCGCGTCGTGCAGTGCCTCCAGGACGTAGGCGGCGCTCATCCGGCTCGTCGTGCGTGCGTCGGGACGGAGGGGGAGCATCTCCACGAGCATCACGCGGAGCAGGTCGCGGGGGTGCGGTGGGTCGCCGAGTCCGCTGACGCCTTCGGCGACGCGCAGCGACGTCTGTGCGGACGCGAAGTCCATGGCGAAGACCACCATCTCTTCCCGGGTGGCGAAGTAGTGCTGCACCGCGCCGTGGGAGAGGCCCGCTTCCTGGGCCACCTCGCGGACGCTCGCCTGCGCGATGCCGCGTTCTTCCACTACGCGCCACAGCGCTCGGGCGATGGTCTCGCGGCGTTCGCGGTGATCCACCTGCTTGGGCATGGTCGGCCTCCCCTTATTTCATACGGTTGACATATTACAGCTGACCGGTAAAAGCTGGGAGTCCGATCGCGGGGGAAGGATGTGGCATGTCCGAACGACCGAGAGCACGGACTGCGGAGGGACTCGTCGAGGGGTGCTGGCGGGGAGGGCACGCGGTCTTCCGCGGCATCCCCTACGCGCAGCCGCCGGTCGGACCGCTGCGCTTCCGGGCGCCCGCCCCGGTCGAGGGGTGGAGCGGGACGAGGCGGGCGACCGAGTTCGGCCCGGTGGTTCCGCAGGCGGGACCGACGGCCGAGAGCTCGGTCGGGAACGACTGGCTCACGCTCAACGTCAGCACCCCGGCCCTGGGGGTAGCCGGGCTGCCCGTGCTGGTGTGGATCCACGGCGGCGCCTACATCGCGGGGGCCTCCAGCGATCCGATGTACGACCCGGCGGCCCTGACCGGCGCGGGCCTGGTCGTGGTGAGCATCAACTACCGCGTGGCGGTCGAGGGTTTCGCCCTGATCGACGGCGCACCGGCCAACCGCGGGCTCCTCGACCAGATCGCGGCCCTGCAATGGGTGCAGCGCAACATCGCCGCGTTCGGCGGAGACCCCGACCAGGTCACGGTGGCGGGCCAGTCCGCCGGGGCCGGGTCGATCGCGGCCCTGCTGACGAGGGAGCGGGTGCGCGGCTCGTTCCGCCGGGCCATCGTGCACTCGGTGCCCGGAACGCTGTGCACCCGCGCGCTGGCGGAAGAAGTCACCGCCGCACTCGCCGGCCGGGTCGGTGCGGCACCTGACGCCGAAGCCCTGTCCGGCATCGCCCCAGCGCGCCTGGCCGGCGAACTCACCGCCCTCGGTGCCGACCTTCCCGGTCGCCGTACGAAGTGGGGTCGGCTCGCGCAGACCGGTGTCCCCGTGTGCCCGGTCCTCGACGGCGCGGTGCTCACCGAAACGCCCTGGAGTGCGCTGGCCGGCGGCCGTGCCGGCGGGATCGAGCTCCTCGTCGGCCACACCCGCGATGAATTCCGGCTGTTCAGCGTCATGATGGGGCGGCTGGGCACCTTCACCGAGGACGAGGTCCGTACGGCCCTGGACCTGTTCGCCCCGGCACCGGGCGGCGCCGACGCCTACCGTGCCGCCTACCCGCGGGCCACCCCCGAAGAGCTGCTCGAACTGGTCCACTCCGACGCTCTCTTCCGCATGCCGTCACTGCGCCTGGCCCAGGCGAACCATGCGGCCGGAGGCACGTCGTTCCTCTTCGCGCTGCACCTGTCGGCTCCGGCGTCCGGCGGTGTCCTGGGCGCCTGTCACAGCCTCGACGTGCCCCTGGCGTTCGGCACGTTGGACAGCCCCGTCGGTCGGCACCTCTTCGGCGACCGGCCGACGCCGGAGGTCGTGGCGGTGTCCCGGGAACTCCGGCAGGGATGGGTCCGCTTCGCCACGACCGGCGACCCCGGATGGCCCGCCCACCGGCCCGGGCGACGGCTGACTCGCGTCCTGGACGTCGAGTCGAAGACCTCGCCCTACCCGGCAGAGGCGTCCCGCCGGATCTGGGAGCGGCACGACCCGGCCCCCTTCGACCTCGCGTAGACGGGGATCCGGTACGGGGCGGGTTCCGCGCGTATCCGGGTCGTCTCTCCGTGGGGGGAAGCCGCTCATCAGGTGATTCGCGGTCCCGTACCGGGCGATCGCGGGTGCGGGTGGACAGGCTTCCAGTGTCTTGGTCGATCACGAAGGGACTCCACCCATGTTCAACCCGTCTCGCATCGCCGCGGCCGCGCTGCTGGCCGCGCTTCCCGCCGTGGGGCTCGCGGTAGCGGCCGCACCGGCCCACGCCGCCCCACCCGTTCCCGCTCAGCAGACCGTCGGCGGCCCCTCGGACGGCCCGGAGGACGGCATGTTCGGGGGCGCGGGAAGCCTGAGCGGCCTGCCCGGCATGGGGGACCGGTTCTCCGGTGGCGCCGGCAACGGCGGCAGGGTGATGGACGGCCTCGGCACCGGCAGCGGGCCGATGGGCGGCCTGGGCAACAGCAGCGGACTGGGCAGGGGCGGCGGCCTGATGGGCGGACTCGGCTGACGCACCCCTCGGCCGGTCGTCGACCCAACGACGGCTGGTCGACGGGCCTGCCATCGGCGCGCGCGGGAAGGCGCGCCGCGGCTCGGCCCCGGGGCGCAGTGGAAGGGCCGGTCGGCGGACGACGCCGGCCGGCCCTTCGGCGTGCTCGCGCGGGCCGATGTCCGGGCCCGCTCCGCTACTCGCCTGCGGGAGTCCGGTGTCCGCCCCGTCCCCGATGCCGTCCCGCCGCGCCGTCTTGCTCGGGTGAGCAAACCCCGCTATCGTCTTGCTCATGCAAGCAAAGAACAGCACGGGTAAGCAAAAGACGGGGAGCAGGGCCCGTTCTTCGTTCACGGAGACGGGGCGCCGTGCTCAGATCGTCGCCGCGGCGATCGACGTCATCGCCGAGGTCGGGTACCACCGGGCGTCGTTCGCGAAGATCGCGGAGCGCGCCGGGCTGAGCAGCACGGGGATGATCTCCTACCACTTCGACGGGCGGGACGACCTGATGCGCGAGGTCGTCGCCGAGGTGATGCGGGTGGCGGAGGGGTACGTGCGGCCCCGCATCGAGGCCCACGAGAGCTACGCCGGCCGGTTGCGCGCCTCCATCGAAGGCAACCTCGACCTGTTCGCCGAGTACCCCAACCACCTCTCGGCGATCACCGAAATCCTCTCCAACCTCCGCGGCGGCGACCCCGGCATGGTCGCCTTCCTGGAGACGACGGAGGCGAACCTCGCCATCCAGGTGGAGCAGATCCGCAAGGCGCAGCGCGCCGGCGAGTTCTGCGACTTCGACCCCTGGGTGATGATGCGGGCGATCCGCGCCGCCATCGACGACGTGGTGCGCCGCGCCTCCCACGAGCCCGCCCTCGACGTGCGGGCCGCCGGCCGGGAACTGGCCGATCTGTTCGACCGCGCCACCAGAAGCACATCATGACCATGACGAACACGGGGGAACGCACCATGGCGACGCACTCGGCACCACAGACCACAACGGACCCGGCCGGCGCGGCCGACGCCCGGCGCCGCACCAGGGCACTGCGCCGCCGGCTCGCCGCGCAGTTGCTCTTCGAACTGGCCCTGCCGCTCGGCTCCTACTACGGGCTGCGCGCGGTCGGCGTCGGCCAGTGGCTCTCGATGGTCGTCGGCGGCCTGTTGCTGCTGCCGTGGATCGTCTACGGCGTCGTGCGGCAGCGCCGGGTGGAGGCCATGGCGGTGTTCACGCTGAGCCTGGTGGTGGTCGGCACGCTGCTGTCCCTGATATCCGGCAGCCCGCGGGTCCTGCTGGTCCGGGACAGTTGGTTGACCGCGGCGATCGGGATCTGGGTGCTCGGCACGCTGCTCACCCGGCGTCCGTTCATCATGACCGCCTCGCGCGGCATCGTCATCGCCAAGGTCGGCGAGGCCGGCCTGGTCGAATGGGAGGCGCGGTGGGACGCGGAGCCGACGTTCCGTCACCACCTGCGGCTGGTCACGGCGGTGTGGGGCGCGGTCTTCCTGCTGGACGCGGTCGTGCGGGTGGTGCTGGCCTACACGATCCCGGTGGACGCCTTCGCGCTCACCAGCACCCTGCTCTGGCTGGCGATGCTCGGCGGACTGCTCACGTGGCACAACTGGTACATCACCCGGCACGGCATGAAGCTGTAGGGGGAGCCGTGGACACCGAGTTCGAGGTGCTGATCGCGGGGGCGGGCCCGACCGGCCTGCTGCTCGCCAACGAACTGGGCCTGGCCGGGGTGCGGATCGCCGTCGTGGAGCGGCTGCCCCGCCGGACGGGCTGGTCCAAGGCGCTCAACCTCCAGCCGCGCACCGCGGAAGTGCTGCACTGCCGGGGCTGGCTGGAGCCGGTCCTGGACCGAGCGCTGACGCTCCTGCCCGCCGGGCACTTCGCCGGGCTTCCGCTGGACTACGGCGCGCTGGACACCGCCTTCCCCCATCAGGTCGGCATCCCGCAGGCCAGGGTCGAGGAGTTCTTGGAGGACCACCTCGCCGGGTACGGCGTCCCGGTGCTGCGGGGGCGGGAGCTGACGTCGTTCCGGCAGGACGGGGAGGGCGTCACCGTCACCCTGCGCGGGCCCGACGACGCCGAAGGAACCCTCCGGGCACGGTACTTGGTGGGCGCGGACGGTGGGCGCAGCACGGTCCGCCGCGCCCTGGGCATGCCGTTCCCGGGGCGGGACGCGCGGGTCGGAATGGCCGTCGCCGACATCGAACTCCGTGATGACGAGCGGGAGTCGGGTGCTTCGGGGGACTCCTGGCGGCTCCCCGACCTCAGCCCGGACCCCGCGGGGAGCGCCTTCCTGCTCCCGCTCGGCGACGGGGTGCACCGACTCTTCCTCGGCGGCCCGGAGCAGCAAGGCGTCGACCGCGACGCCCCGGTCACCGAGGACGAGGTGCGCACGGCGCTGGCCCGCTGCCCGGGACCGCCGCGCGCACTGCGCGCCGTCCGGTGGGCGTCCCGCTTCACCGACGTCTCCCGGCAGGTCGAACGGTACGTCGACGGCCGGGTGGTGCTGGCCGGAGACGCCGCCCACGTCCACGCCCCCGCCGGCGGACAGGGCCTCAACCTCGGCATGCAGGACGCCTTCAACCTGGGCTGGAAACTGGCCGCCGTGCTCCGCGGGTGGGCCCCGGACGGACTGCTGGCCACGTACCACGCCGAACGGCACCCGGTCGGTGCACGGGTGCTGGCCAACACCCGCGCCCAGATGGCGCTGACCCTGCCCGACCCGGACGCCGTGGCGGTCCGGGAGCTCCTCGCCGACCTGCTGGCCGCGCCGGACGCCAACCGCCACGTCGCAGCCATGATCGCCGGCACCGACATCCGCTACCCGATGCCGGGCGCGCCGGACCACCCGCTGCTGGGGGCGCGGGCGCCCGGCGTCCGACTCGACGCCGGCCGGGGACTCCTCCTGGCCGACGCCGGGACGGCGGTCGCCGTAGCGGCGGACGGTTGGCGCGACCGGGTCGACCGGAGCGACGCCCCCGACCCCTACGACCGTCTCGGCCGCACCGCCGCCACCGAGGGCACCGGGGCGTTGCTGGTCCGCCCGGACGGCCACGTCTGCTGGGCCGGTCGAGGCGCCGACGCGGACGACGTGTGCGCCGCCCTCACCCGTTGGTTCGGCGCACCCCGAACCCCGGTCACCCACCGGGGCGACTCCGGCCGCACGGCCGCCCCAACGAGCTGACGGGGGCACCCAACCAGGCAAGCGGGCCGGGGCGATCGGGTCAGTGCCGGTGCGCCGGGCCGTTGCGGGTGTCGCCGGTCTCCGTACCGAGGCCCTGCGAGTCGGGGAGACGGGCCAGGCGACCGTCCAGGTCCTGCGGCCACTGCGCACCGACCTCGGCGTCCATCGTCGCCAGTCGAGCACGCAGCGGCGCGACCTGCTCGGGAGTGCAGACCTCGGCCGCGGTGGCGTAGAGGGCCCGCAGCCGCCGCTGCACCTGCATCGACGCACTGCCGAAGTGCCGGATCTCGTCGGTGGCGATGCAGACGTAATCGGCCCAGGATCGGGTGCGGTGTCGGAACGCGGTCGGTGCGGCCGCCTGGCGGCCGGCGATCCTGGGGGCGATCATCACCAACAGGTCCTCGATGTGGTCCAGGCACTGCACGGCCCGCCCGGGGTCGTTGACGGCCGGGGACAGTGCCTTGAGCGCGATGTCGACGAACGCGCGCAGCGCCCCGGCCGGGTCGGTGCCCGCACTGTAGGTGGTGCCGAACAACAGGTGGCGCGTCAGGTCCCGCCGGACCCACGGCCCCGCCCCTGGACGGACCAGGAACAGCGGCGCCTCCTGCGCGACGAAGTCACCGACGACTGGAACGAGTTGGATGCGCGCTCCGGTGCGTCGGGCGACTCGTTCCAGGCCGTGGTCGTCGTAGGCGATGAGGGTCTGGCCGTGCCGGGGCGGGGTCCCGAGCCGGATCACCACGGGCTCGGCGTGGTCCGGCGCGGGCGCGGCGGCGTCCTCCGCGGGTCCGGCGGTGCGCCCGCCGTTCGGGTGCGTACGGTCCACGGCCTTGCGGCCCTCGGCGGCCAGGTAACGCAGCAACAGCCCCGAGTTCAACACCGTCGTCACCCGCCCGACCAGGGCGAAGAACAGCGCGGCGCACACCACGGCGAGGAGGATCGCGAAGAACATCGAGATGACCGGCCGGTAGTCCTCCTGGCTGACGGCGAGCCGGACGGAGATCATCAACGTGTAGACGAACGTCGCCATGAACGTGCCCATGGCCCAGCGCATCACGGCGTCCTGCCCGAGGAGCGGCACCACGCGCACCGACAACTGCGAGGCGCCGAACTGCATGGCCAGCGTGATCGCCGTGAACACCAGGCCGGTCAGGGTGATCATGCCGCCCGCGACGGCGGAGAGCAGGGTGGCCATCGAGCCGCTGTCCAAGTGGGCGAAGAAGCTCTCACCGAGCTCGTCCCCGTAGTAGGTGACCTCGCGGTCGATCAGCGGGAACAGCCAGGACAGGAACAGGCCGGCCCCCAGCAGGGTGACTGGCAACGGCCAGAACCGGGGAGCACGCAGCCTGTGGCGCGTGAGGTACCACTTCCAGCGACCACGGGTCATGCGGCAAATGTACCGATATTCGCTGAATCGACGTAGCTCCGCACCCCCGGAGTCGCCTCGTGATGCGTTCGATCCGACGGCCCGCGGCCGGTAGGGGGTGGCGGACCGTCGTTCGCGCGGCGGGGAGGCGGAGGGCCGCGCCCTTCGTCGGTGTCGTGCCCCTCGGCGGGTGGGTTC
>LIQL01000248.1 GCA_001418405.1 Streptomyces diastatochromogenes
GGCCGGTGGGCCCACCGGCCCGTACGGCGACCACACCGGCCCGCGGACGAGCGGAAGGCGGCCAGACGGATGGACGAACACCCCGCGGTGCCCCGGGACCGGTTCCCGCAGGAGCTGGTCGCCTTCTACGGGCTGACCCGGCTGCCGCGCGAGGGCGGCTGGTACCGGAGGACCTGGGCCGGGCCCGAGCGGTCGGACGGCCGGCCCGAGGGCTCGGCGATCGTGATGCTGCTGACCGCCGAGCCGGGCGTCTTCTCCGCGCTGCACCGGCTGCCGGCCGACGAGACCTGGCACTTCTACCGGGGCGACCCGCTGAGCCTGTTCCTGCTGTCCGAGGGCGAGCCCGCGCAGGGCCGCGCCGACGCGGCCCGCACCGTCGTCCTCGGCCCGGACGTACTCGGCGGCCAGCACGTGCAGTTCACGGTCGGGGCCGGCACCTGGATGGCCGCCGAGGTCGCCGCCGGCGGTGCCTGGACGCTCTTCGGTTGCACGATGGCGCCCGGCTTCACCTTCGCGGACTACGAGCACGGGGACGCCGGGCGGCTGACCGCCCGGTTCCCCCACGAGGCACTGCGGATCGGAGCGCTGAGCCGGGCATGACAGTGGAGCGAACCCCTCATGAGCCGAACGGCGGGGGCGGGGCGGGCACTCCCGAACTCGCCGCGGAACAGGGCGCATTCGGCCAGGGGGATCGTCCTACGGGGGCAGTGGGGGTGGCGGGGACGGCGGCGGAGGCAGGTCCGGCGGATGCCGTCCGCGCGGACCGCGGGGGTCGCGCCGACCTCCCGGACCTCACCGGTCACGTGGTGCTCGTCACCGGGGCGTCGGGCGGGATCGGTCGGGGCATCGCGGTGCGGTTCGCCGCTGCCGGGGCGGCGGTGGTGGTGCACTACCGGGCGGGCGGTGCGGCCGCGCGCGAGCTGGTCGGGGAGATCGAGCGGGGCGGCGGGAGCGCGCTGGCGCTCCACGCGGAGCTGGGCGTGGAGGAGGAGTGCCGGCGGCTGGTGGCGGAGGCCGCCGCGTGGCGGGGGCGGCTGACCGGCCTGGTCAACAACGCCGGGGTGCAGCCGGTCCAGGACCTCGCCGGGATGTCGCTCGCCGACTGGCGGGCGGTCGCCGATCCCACCGTCCACAGCGTCTTCGCCTGCACCCAGGCCGCGGTGCCGGTGCTGCGCGCGGCCGGTGGGGGATCGGTGACGCACATCGCCTCGATCGAGGCGGACCGCCCGGCACCGGGGCACGCCCACTACTGCGCGGCCAAGGCGGCGGTGGTGATGCACGCCCGGGCCGCCGCGCTGGAGTACGGGCCCTACGGGATCCGCGTGAACACCGTCTCGCCGGGTCTGATCGAGCGGCCCGGGCTGGCCGAGGACTGGCCGGAGGGGGTGCGCCGCTGGCAACGGGCCGTGCCCACCGGGAGGTTGGGGCGTGCCGAGGACGTCGGCGACGCCTGCGTCTTCCTGGCCTCGCCGATGGCTTCCTGGATCACCGGGCACGATCTCGTCGTGGACGGCGGCGTCTCGGCCCGCCCCACCTGGTGACGGCACCGAGGCGACCGGCCGGCGCACGGGGTGCCCCGGCCCGTCCTGCGGCACCGGGGCACGGCGCCCCGCCCGTGGCCCCTAGGGAATGGACGTCCCCGGTGCCGGCCGGGTCGCCCCGCTCGCCCGGCCGCGTTACGGCCACACCAGGCAGTACGCCTGGTGTCCCGCCTCGTGGAGGCGGTGGGAGAAGTCCTGCCACTCGTGGAGGAGCCGGTAGACGCTGAAGGCGTCCTGCGGGCCGCCGCGGTCGGGGACGGTGGACCAGATGAAGGCGGCCGCGCCGACGGACTCCTCGCCGACGCCGCGCAGCGGGTCGACCACGGTCATGGGCAGTTTGACGACGGCGTAGTCGGGGTGGAGCACGACCAGTTCCAGCGGCGGAACCTTGTGCAGCGGTATGCCCTCTATACCGGTGAGGACCATGGCGGCCATCGTCTCCGGCTTGATCTTGGTGAACATGCCGCCCATGCCGAGCTCGTCACCGCCGAGTTCCTCGGGACGCATCGAGATCGGGACCCGGGCAGCCGTGGCGCCGTTGGGTGCGCCGAAGTACTTGTACGTCACCCCCATGCGGCCGCCCTTGTTGTCCCCGCCCGTAATGCCTTCGGTGGCCTCGTGCCGGTCGTCCCCGGTTCTCTCGGCGCCGTCGCGTCGGTGACGGCCGCGCTGGGCGCGCTCGGGACCCCGGTCATTGGTTCCCTCGCCCAGTTCGCCACCGCGATGCATATCTCCACCCGACCACTCGCAGCCCCAGCCGCGCAACCCGATCATCGTCTCAGAGACCTCCCCCGTCACCGGCGCGTGAAACGCCCGGCCGCACGCCCCCGTGCGCCTCTGAGACCATTGCTTGCGTGACCCACTCGTACGACGCCCCAGTTTCGCAGACGCGCGGGGTCTGGGGCCCGGTCGCGAGCGAGAGGAACGAAAAAGAAACCAAGAGGGAATGAAGGGGAATCGCGTCGGCGGGCCGGGTGGTCCGCGGGGTGGTTCCCGTACCGCTGTCAGCCGGGCCGTGTCCGCGCGCCGCCGCCCTCCCCCCCCCGTATATGCAGGTCAGGATCACAGTGTCTTTTCCGTATGAAGCCCCTGTTTCGCAGTCGCTGTTCGACCGTGCGTCCGTGGTGACGCCGGGCGGCGTGAATTCTCCGGTGCGGGCGTTCCGAGCCGTGGGTGGTACGCCCCGGTTCATGGTGTCCGGTACCGGTCCGTACCTCACTGATGCCGATGGCCGGGAATACGTTGACCTGGTGTGCTCGTGGGGGCCGATGATCCTCGGCCACTCGCACCCCGAGGTGATCGCCGCGGTCCAGGACGCGGTCGCCCGCGGGACGTCCTTCGGGACGCCGGGCGCCGGCGAGGTCGAGCTGGCCGAGGAGATCGTGGCGCGGATCGCGCCGGTCGAGCAGGTGCGGCTGGTCTCCAGCGGCACCGAGGCGACGATGTCGGCGATCCGGCTCGCGCGCGGCTTCACCGGCCGCGCCAAGGTGATCAAGTTCGCCGGTTGCTACCACGGGCACGTGGACGCGCTGCTGGCCGCGGCCGGTTCGGGCGTCGCGACGTTCGGGCTGCCGGACACCCCCGGGGTGACCGGTGCGCAGGCCGGCGACACGATCGTGCTGCCGTACAACGACCTGGCCGCCGTGCGCGCCGCGTTCGCCGCGCACGAGGGCGAGATCGCCTGCGTGATCACCGAGGCGTCGCCGGGCAACATGGGCGTCGTCCCGCCGCTGCCGGGCTTCAACCAGGGGCTCGCGGACCTGTGTTCGCGCAACGGCGCGCTGTACATCTCCGACGAGGTCATGACCGGCTTCCGGGTCAGCAAGGCCGGTTGGTACGGCATCGACGGGGTCCGTCCGGACCTGATGACCTTCGGCAAGGTCATGGGCGGCGGCTTCCCGGCCGCGGCCTTCGGCGGGCGCGCGGACGTCATGGCGCACCTCGCTCCGGCCGGGCCGGTCTACCAGGCGGGCACGCTCTCCGGGAACCCGATCGCCACCGCCGCCGGTGTCGCGCAGCTGCGGCTGCTGGACGACGCCGCGTACGCGAAGGTCGACGCGGTCTCCGCGGAGGTCCGCGGGCTGGTCACCGCGGCGCTGGCCAAGGAGGGCGTGGCGCACCGGCTCCAGGTCGCCGGGAACATGTTCTCGGTGTTCTTCACGGACGCCGAGGTGACGGACTACGAGAAGGCCAAGACGCAGGAGTCGTTCCGCTTCACCGCCTTCTTCCACTCGATGCTGGCGCAGGGGGTCTACCTCCCGCCGTCCGCGTTCGAGTCGTGGTTCGTCTCGACCGCGCACGACGACGCGGCCGTCGAGCGGATCGCCGCCGCACTGCCGGCCGCCGCCCGGGCCGCGGCCGAGGCCAGCGCATGACCGGCACGAGCGGGACGGACCGGACGGCGGGTGGCATGAGCGACGGCGCGCAGGGCGGCGACGAGATCACCGTGGTGCACCTGATGCGGCACGGCGAGGTCCACAACCCGGAGGGCGTGCTCTACGGGCGCCGGCCCGGCTACCACCTCTCCGAACTGGGGCGGAAGATGGCCGACCAGGTCGCCGAGCACCTCGCGGAGCGGGACGTCACGCACGTGGTGGCGTCGCCGTTGGAGCGCGCGCAGGAGACCGCGGCGCCGATCGCCGGGGCGCACGGCCTGGAGATCGCCACCGACGCGAGGCTGATCGAGGCGGCCAACGTCTTCGAGGGCAAGACCTTCGGGGTGGGCGACGGTGCGCTGAAGAAGCCGGGCAACTGGAAGTACCTGACCAACCCGTTCCGGCCCTCGTGGGGCGAGCCGTATCTGGAGCAGGTCGTCCGGATGATGGCGGCGCTCGGCGCGGCCCGGGACGCGGCCCGCGGGCACGAGGCGGTGGCGGTCAGTCACCAGCTGCCGATCTGGATCGTGCGGAGCTTCGCCGAGCGGCGGCGGCTGTGGCACGATCCGCGGAAGCGGCAGTGCACCCTGGCCTCGCTGACCTCGTTCACCTTCCACGGTGACAAGATCATCTCGGTGGGGTACAGCGAGCCGGCGCGCGACCTGGTTCCCTCCCACCTGCTGGCCGGCGCCAAGCCCGCGAAGGGCAAGTCCAAGGCTTTCGGGGCCTGACGTGCCATCACGTGGCGGAATGTCAAATTCGCCGGAAATGCAAGATGTGACCCAATAGCACGGAACCTCCCCGTCCGGCATGCCCTCTCTAAAGATGTCCGTTTATATGGATGTCGAGTTCGGTGAGCACGGATGGGGAACGACGCTATGGGCGCGATGAGTCGGCGGAATCTGCTCGGGATGGGGGTCGGGGCGGCCGCGGCCCTGGGCGTCGCCGGGTGCTCCGCCTCGGGCCAGGACGGCGAGGAGGGGCAGCGGGTCAAGAACGCGGCACCGGCCCGCCCCAAGCTCATAGGTGACGGCTCGACCGCCCATTACGGCAAGCAGCCCCACCAGCCCGGCGCGCCCGAGCGGCTGGCGGCGGGGCAGACCCCGCCGCAGTTCGTGATCTTCTCGTGGGACGGGGCGGGAGAGGTCGGCAACGGCCTCTTCCCCCGGTTCCGCAAGCTCGCCAAGGACCACGGCGCGGCCATGACCTTCTTCCTCTCCGGGCTGTACCTCCTGCCCGAGGACAAGAAGCGCCTCTACCTCCCGCCGAACAACCGCCCCGGCGCCTCCGACATCGGCTACCTCAGCGACGCGCACATACGCGAGACCCTCGACAACGTCCGGCAGGCGTGGTTCGACGGGCACGAGATAGGCACCCACTTCAACGGCCACTTCTGCTCCGGCCGGGGCAGCGTGGCGCACTGGACGCCCGCCCAGTGGAAGTCCGAGATAGACCAGGCCATGGGCTTCGTCACGAAGTGGAAGACGCACACCGGCCTCGCCGACGCCGAGCCGCTGCCCTTCGACTACAGCAAGGAACTGGTCGGCGGCCGCACGCCCTGCCTGCTCGGCCAGGAGAACCTGCTGCCCACCGCCCGCGAACTGGGCTGGCGCTACGACGCGAGCTCCCCGGGCGGCCTGCAGATGTGGCCCCGCAAGAAGCAGGGGATATGGGACTTCCCGCTGCAACAGATACCGTTCCCGGGTCACTCCTTCGAGGTGCTCTCGATGGACTACAACATCCTCGCCAACCAGTCGAAGAACTCCACCAAGGCGCCGCCGGCCAACTACCCGGGCTGGCGCAGGCAGGCCAGCGAGGCGTACATCGCCGGATTCCAACGGGCCTACGAGACCAACCGCGCGCCGTTCTTCATCGGCAACCACTTCGAGCAGTGGAACGGCGGCATCTACATGGACGCCGTGGAAGAGGCGCTCAAGCACATCGCCGACGAGCGGAACAAGGACGTCCGGCTGGTCTCCTTCCGCCAGTTCACCGATTGGCTCGACGTCCAGGACCCCGGCGTCGTCCGCAAACTCCAGGGGCTGGGCGTCGGTCAGCGGCCGGCCGGCGGCTGGAAGTCGTACCTCTCCGCGGCCGCCTGAGCGGCCCGGCGCCTCCGGGAGACCCCCGGTGACGCGCCGGAAGCTTTCGTTCCGTACGGTCTGACATGGCCCTTCGTCAGCAGCACGGCGGGGCGAGGGGGGCGCGGAAGATTCGCAAATGGCCCATGCGAAACTTTTCACATGAGTGACAGCCGCGCCCCCCGCCGCCTCACCAGTCGCCGCCGTCTCGCCCTGTTCGCCGCGGGAGCGGCGGCCGCCTCGCTGACGCTGAGCGCCTGCGGCGACGGTGCCTCCGGCGGCTCGGCGCAGACCCGGTTCGTCCAGGGCAAGAACGGCGTCGACACCGTCAAGCCCGACGAGCGGCAGCCCGCCCCCGACCTGTCCGGGGAGACCACCACCGGCAAGAAGCTGGACGTGGCCGACTACAAGGGCAAGGTCGTCATCATCAACGTCTGGGGCTCGTGGTGCGGCCCCTGCATCGCCGAGGCCCCCAACTTCGCCAAGGTCGCGAACGAGGACAAGGACAAGGGCGTCCAGTTCATCGGGATCAACACCCGCGACGCCGAGAAGTCGCAGGCCACCGAGTTCGAGCAGCAGCACAAGGTGCCCTACCCGAGCCTGTACGACCCCACCGGCAAGCTGATGCTGCGCTTCCCCAAGGGCAGCCTCAACCCGCAGTCGATCCCGTCCACGATCGCCATCGACCGGCAGGGGCGGATCGCCGCGCGCTCGATCGGCCCGCTCGCCGAGGACGACCTGCGCAAGATGGTCGACCCGCTGATCGCCGAGAAGTGATCGCGTGATCGCGCTCGCCGCCAACGCCGCGGAGAACCAGACCATCCTCACCGGTGCCCTCATCGCGGCCGTCCCGGTCGCCCTCGTCGCCGGCCTGGTCTCGTTCTTCTCGCCCTGCGTGCTGCCCCTCGTCCCCGGCTACATGTCCTACGTCACCGGGGTGACCGGCACCGACCTCGCCGAGGCCCGGCGCGGCCGGATGCTGGCCGGCGCCTTCCTCTTCGTCCTCGGCTTCACCGCCGTCTTCGTCTCCGGCGGCGCCCTCTTCGGCTTCTTCGGCAAGACCCTCCAGGACTACAAGGACGTCATCTCCCGCGTCCTGGGCGTGCTGATGATCCTGCTCGGACTGGCCTTCGCCGGCGTCCTGAAGCGGTTCGGCCAGCGCGAGCTGCGGTTCCACCGGAAGCCCGCGATGGGGCTGGCCGGCGCGCCGGTCCTCGGCGTCCTCTTCGGCGTCGGCTGGACGCCCTGCCTGGGCCCCACCCTCACCGCCGTCAACACCCTCTCGTTCTACGACGCCAGCGCCGGCCGCGGCGCACTGCTCACCGTGGCGTACTGCCTGGGCCTGGGCCTGCCGTTCATCGCGGTGGCGCTCGCCTTCCGCCGGGTCCTCGGGGCCTTCGGCTGGGTCAAGCGGCACTACGTCTGGGTGATGAGGGCCGGCGGCGGCATGATGATCGCCCTCGGCGTCCTCCTCCTCACAGGCGTCTGGGACATCCTGATGTCCCAGCTACAGAGCTGGACGCAAAGCATCACCGTTGGGATCTGATTGATGTCCACCAAGACCGACACCACGGACGAGCCGGGCGCCGCCGCCGACCAGGGCGGTGATCTCGGCACTGCCGGATCCCAGCTCTCCACCGCCCCCAAGGAGGACGTCTCCCTCCCCTCCCTCGGCCCGATCGGCTGGGTGCGCTGGTTCTGGCGGCAGCTGACCTCGATGCGGGTGGCGCTGCTGCTCCTCTTCCTGCTGTCCATCGGCGCGATCCCCGGCTCGCTGATCCCGCAGACCAGCATCGACCCGGTCAAGGTCGACGCGTTCAAGGCCAAGCACGAGACCCTCGGGGAGGTCTACGACAAGCTGGGGATGTTCCACGTCTACAGCTCGGTCTGGTTCTCGGCGATCTACCTGCTGCTGTTCATCTCGCTGATCGGCTGCATCGTGCCGCGCGCCTGGCAGTTCATCGGCCAGCTCCGCGGCCGCCCGCCGGTGGCCCCCCGTCGCCTGACCCGGCTGCCCGCGTACACCACCTGGCACACCGAGGCGGCGCCCGAGGAGGTCCTCGCGGCGGCCGAGCGGCTGCTGAAGAAGCGGCGCTTCCGGGTCCGCCGGGAGGACACCTCGGTCGCCTCCGAGAAGGGCTACCTGCGCGAGGCCGGCAACTTGCTGTTCCACGTCGCGCTGATCGTGATGCTGGTGGCGTTCGCCGTCGGCGGCCTGTGGAAGTCCGAGGGCGGCAAGCTGGTCACCGAGGGCGACGGCTTCTCCAACAGCCTCACCCAGTACGACGACTTCAGCTCCGGCCCGTTCTTCGACACCGACACCATGGAGCCGTTCGGGTTCACCATGAACTCGTTCGACGCGACCTACGAGCGGACCGGCCCGCAGAAGGGCACCCCCCGCACCTTCCGCGCCAACATCACCTACTTCACCGGCGCGGACGGCACACCGCACAAGAAGTCGATCGAGGTGAACACCCCGCTCGACATCGCCGGCAACAAGGTCTACCTGCTCTCCCACGGCTACGCGCCGGTCGTCACCGTCAAGGACGGCCGCGGCAAGGTCGTCTACCACGGTGCGGTGCCGTTCCTCCCGCAGGACCCGAAGAACTTCACCTCCTCCGGCGTGGTGAAGGTCCCGGGCGCACAGACCAAGGACGGCCAGCGCAACCAGCTCGGCTTCCAGGCGCTGTTCGTCCCGACCTTCGGCGGCAAGAACTCCGGGTCGATGTTCTCCCAGTTCCCCGCGCCGGACTTCCCCGTCCTGTCGGTCAACGCCTGGCACGGCGACCTCGGCCTGGACTCCGGCCTACCGCAGAACGTCTACCAGCTCGACACCAAGCGGCTGAAGCAGTACAAGGACGCCAGCGGCGACATCTTCAAGAAGATGCTGCTGCCCAAGGACCGGGCGGCCCAGATGCTCGGCCACGCCGGCGCCGAGCTGACCCCCCAGCAGCTCGACGCCGAGTCCACGATGACGCTCCCGAACGGCGCCGGCTCCATCACCTTCGAGGGCATCAAGACCTGGGCCAGCTTCAAGATCGCCCACCAGCCCGGCAACGGCCTCGCCCTGACCGGCGCGGTCTGCGCGCTGCTCGGCCTCGCCGGCTCGCTGTTCATCCAGCGCCGCCGCGTCTGGGTCCGCGCGGAGCGGCCCGCCGACGGCGTCACCATGGTCGAGATGGCCGGCCTCGGGCGCAGCGAATCGGCCCGGGTGGCCGAGGAACTCGCCACCCTCGCGGCCGCGCTGACGCCCAGCGCCCCGCTCGCCGCCGCGCCCTCCCCGGACACCGCGGACGATTCCGCCCCGTCCGCCGAAGAACCGACGGAGCCTACCGACTCTGCCGATCCTGCTGATCCCTCCGAAGGAGCGCGCGCGTGAATCTCGCTGCCGCAGCCAACGAGACACTGGCTCACAACAGCAATGTGTTGGTGTATTCGGCGATGGCCGTCTACACCCTCGCCTTCCTCGCCCACATGGCCGAGTGGGTGTTCGGCAGCCGCAGCAAGGTCGGCCGGACCGCCGCCGCACTGACCACCCAGGTCGCCGCGCCCGCCGCGGTCCCCGTCCAGACCAGGCAGCAGGGCGGCACCGCCGTCCTGGAACGGCCCAAGGTCGTCACCCGGTCCACCACCGGCAGCCGTGACGTCCCCGACGGCCCCGGCGCGCACGGCGGCACCGAGAAGGGCGACCTCTACGGCCGGATCGCGATCTCGCTGTCGGTCCTGGCCTGGGCCCTGCACGTCGCCGGCATCGTCACCCGCGCCCTGTCCGTGCAGCGCGCCCCCTGGGGCAACATGTACGAGTTCTCCACGACCTTCGCCGGGGTCGCGGTGGGCGTCTACCTGCTCCTGCTGGTGCTGAAGAAGAACGTCCGCTGGATCGGCCTGCCGCTGGTCACCAGCGTCCTGCTGACCCTGGGCCTGGCCGTCAGCGTCCTGTACACCGCCAGCGACCAGCTGGTGCCCGCGCTGCACTCCTACTGGCTGTGGATCCACGTCTCCTGCGCGATCATCTCCGGCGCGGTGCTCTACCTCGGTGCGGTCGCCACCCTGCTGTTCCTCTTCCGCGACCGCTACGAGGCCAAGCTCGCCGACCCGGACGGCCCGCAGCCCGGCAACTTCGCCACCTCGGTGCTGGAGCGGCTGCCCTCGGCCGCCTCGCTCGACAAGTTCGCCTACCGGGTCAACGCCACCGTCTTCCCGCTGTGGACGTTCACCATCATCGCGGGCGCCATCTGGGCCGAAGCCGCCTGGGGCCGTTACTGGGGCTGGGACCCCAAGGAGGTCTGGTCCTTCATCACCTGGGTCGCCTACGCCTGCTACCTGCACGCCCGCGCGACCGTCGGCTGGAAGGGCCGCAAGGCCGCGTGGCTGGGCCTGATCGCCTTCGCCTGCTACCTCTTCAACTACTACGGCGTGAACATCTTCGTCACCGGCCTGCACTCCTACGCCGGCGTCTGACGCGCCCGCCCCACCCGCAACACCCCGGTGCCGTACGGACCCACGGCCTCGCCTGCGAGGCCGGTCCGTACGGCACCGTCGTGTGTACGGGAGCCGCGCCGCTCCTACGGGAGCCGCACCCCCGCCTCAGCGCCGCTTGCGCCCGCCGTGCTCCTGGCGCGGCGGCTTCTGGTCCGCCCCCGGCAGCGTCGGCTTGGGCAGGTGCGCCACCTCCCACTTCGCCTCGGCCAGCTTCTCGGCGGTGTCCCGCGGCAGCCGCGGCGGGTGGTGCGCCGGCGAACGGAAGCCGAACGCCGACGTCAGGTCGCCGAACGAGGCCCGTCGCCAGTCGGTGATGTTGGGCTCCGTCACACCGGTGAACCGCTCCAGGAACTGCAGCACCGAGGTGTGGTCGAAGGCGTCGCCGGCCGCCCAGCCCCCCACCGTCCAGGGCGAGACGATCAGGCACGGCACCCGGAACCCGGCCCCGATCGGCAGCCCGCGGACGAACTCGTCCTTGGTCCCGGCCGGCGGCACCGGCGGCGGCACGTGGTCGAAGAGGCCGTCGTTCTCGTCGTAGTTCAGGATGAAGGCCGTCTTGGCCCACACCTTGGGGTTCGAGGCGATCGCCTCGATCTTCTTGGCCACGAAGTCGGCGCCGGCGGCCGGCAGGTAGTCCGGGTGCTCCGACTGGTAGCTGGTGGGGATGATCCAGGAGACCGCCGGCAGCCGGTCGTTGCGGGCGTCCTCCTCGAAGGCGCCGGCCGGTCCGGGCCGCACCCCCTTCTCGTACAGCGGGCTGCCCGGCTTGGCGTCCCGGAACGTCTGGAACTGCTCCAGCAGGTTGCAGCCGTAGTCGTCCTCCTCCTGGTACACCTTCCAGCTGACGCCGGCCGCCTCCAACCGCTCCGCGTACGTCGTCCAGCGGTACGGCTGGGGCGCGGTGTTGTTGAGGACCGGGCCACCGCGGGTGCCGCCCGGGTCGAGGGTGCCGGTCATCCAGTACAGCCGGTTGGGCCAGGTGGGCCCGAAGACCGAGCAGAAGTAGTTGTCGCAGAGGGTGAACGCCTCGGCGAGGGCGAACTGGAAGGGGATGTCCGCGCGGGTGTGGTAGCCCATCACGTACGGGCCGTTGACGCCGTCGGCCTTGCGGTGCGCGGGCAGCCAGCGGTCCATCTTGCCGCCGTTCCACGCCTCGTGCTGGACCGACCAGGCGTGGCTGGTGGAGGGGATGGCCTGGGCGCTGGAGGTGTGGGTGTTGAGGCGGAACGGCAGCAGGTAGCCGTCGGGGTTCTCCGGGTCCGGCTGGTAGAAGACGGACCGGCCGGTGGAGAGGGTGAGCGCGTCCGGGTCGTTGAAGCCGCGGACGCCGCGCAGAGTGCCGAAGTAGTGATCGAAAGAACGGTTCTCCTGCATCAGCAGGACCACGTGTTCGATGTCGCGCAGGGTGCCGTGCCGCGGCGGGCCGGCGGCGACGGCCTTCTGGACGCTGGGCGGCAGCAACGACAGCGCAGCGGTGCCGCCGATCGCCCCGGCCGCCGAGCCGAGGAGTCTGCGTCGGGTCATATTCGGCATATGTGCCACTCTCCCTGAGTCGCGGAAGCTCTCGGTGGGCCGTCCCGACTGTGGCGGCGACGCAGTTTCCCGGGCAGGGGGAGGTTGCTGAACGCTGAGTCAAATGGCCATGAACACACCAGAGTTGGCCGATCGGCCCTACGCCTCGTACGTCACCCGAAGCAGCGCCCGACCGCTCGTGCACCACCCCGGCTACGCCTTTGTGGCGATTGACGAGGACACGCCGCTTACGCCCGGAGTTCGCCCGGGTGCCGGGCACGGGCGCCGACGCGGGGCCACTCTCCTGGCGGACTCCACCCGCTCACGGACCCGGGACCGCAGGGCGTCGGCCGCGGGCTCCCGGGAAGGCGGGCGCACGCTAGCGGACCCCCGCGCGGCGGAGCAAGGCGGACCGGGCGGGCCGGGGGCGGCCGGAAGCGGCTGTCGTCGTGCCTCAGCGCAGCCGCGCCAGGGCCGCCTCCGGCGCGGGGTACGGGCGCTCGTCGGGCAGCAGCTCCCGGGCGGCCCGGTCCTCTCCCGCGCGCACCAGTGCCCGCACCTTCCGGGCCAGCGGCGTCACGTCGCGGACGGCCACGGTCCACTCGTCCGCGTAAGCCCGCGCCAACTCGCCCGACAGCCCGAGTTGCAGGGAGCGGTGCGGCAGCGGCTTCAGGTGCAGATCGCGCTCGGGGTCCCACTGGACCCGGGCCGGCGCGCGGCGCAGCGCGCGCTGCCAGGCCGCGCGGTCCGGGTGGAGCCCGGGGACGTAGTGCGACAGGCACGCCCGGTCCAGCGCCAGGTCGAAGCCGGCGCGGGTGATCTCCACGGCCAGCACCGTCTCCTAATCGGCCTTGGTTGCCCAGCCGCAGCGGTACATCATCCACAGGAACGACGGCTTGATCCACGTCATCCGGTCGCGCTTCCAGGCGGCCGGGAACCGTCCGTCGCGCGCGGCGGGCAGCCCCAGTGACGGCGCGTACGCCTGGTAGACGGTGACGGTGTCCGCGGTGTGCAGCGCCCGGATGCGGCAGGACGGCTCACGGGCGGCGGTGGTGCCGGTGCTCATGGCGGCATCCTGCCGGGGCCGGGCGGCGCCGGCCACCGGATTACGCGCCCCTGCCGGGGCCGCGCGGCGGCCGCGGGGGCCTCAGCCGCCGCCGATGTCCTCGTGCCACAGCTCCGGCTGCGCCCCGATGAAGTCCCGCATCATCGCCGCGCACCCGGGGTCGTCGAGCAGCACGATCCGCACGCCGTGCCGGGCCAGCCAGTCGTGGCCGCCGTGGAACGTCCGGGCCTCGCCGATGACCACCCGGGAGATGCCGAACTGCCGGACCAGCCCGCTGCACAGCCAGCACGGCGAGAGCGTGGTGACCAGCGTCGTGCCGCGGTAGCCGGGTTGCCGCCCGGCCGCCCGGAACGCGGCGACCTCGGCGTGCAGCGCCGGATCGCCGTCCTGGACACGGCGGTTGCGGCCGCGGCCCCACAGCGCGCCGTCCGGGCCGTAGAGCGCCGCACCCACCGGGACGCCGCCCTCGGCGAGCCCCGCCCGCGCCTCGGCGACGGCCGTGGCGAGCATGGCCCGGGCCTGTTCCTGGAGATGGTCGGGGTGCCCGCACGGGTCGTCGTGGCCGTCGACGCGGCCGGAGCGGCGGACGGCGTCGCGGTCCTGCCCCCACTCCCGCGTCGGGTCGGGATCCGGTGCCTGGTCCATGTCGGTCACTCTCCCCGCCCGGCCGGGCGGCGGCAACGCGGGCTGGGCCGGACGGCCGTGAGGCCCGATCAGGACGCGGCGGGCGGGGTGTCCTCGGGGTTCTTACCGCTCTTGTCGGTCGTGTCGGTCGTGTCGGCCCCGTCGGTCCTGCCGTCCTTGCCGGTCCCGCCGCCCTTGCCGCTCGCGCCGTCGGAGCCGCTCGTGCCGTCGCCGCTGCCGGTCCCGCCGGCGGCGGACCCGGTCTCCTTGCGCCGCAGGTCCTCCTCGCGGCGCCGCAGATCGGCCTCCCAGTCCTTCAGCAGCGCCTCGTCCTTCTTGTTCTCCTCGCGCAGGGACCGCAGGAACTCGGGGTTGTCGTCCGGTGCCACCCACTTCGTGCCGTGGTTGCGGTGCCACTCGGCGGGCGTGCCGCCGGCGCCGCCGGCCGCCGGCTGCCGCTGCTTGCCGGCCGCCAGCCAGGCGATCGGCCCGATCAGCACCTCGCCGAACAGCAGGATGATCAGCACCCACACCACCTTGGGCAGGCCGCGCACCTGCGACTCGGGGGTGTTGATGCAGTCGATGAAGGCGTAGATCCACAGTGCCAGCACCAGAAGGAACGGCAGATACCTGAGCATTGCGGATGGTCCCCCTGCGCGCGCGTGCGGGCCCTTCGGCGGGGCCCCGTGACCCGTACAGGGTAGTGCGTACCGGATACTGGAGCGCATGGCTTACGACGATCTTCGCTCCCTGCTGCGGGCCCTGGAGCGCGAGGGCGACCTGACGCGCATCAAGGCCGAGGTCGACCCGTACCTGGAGGTCGGCGAGATCGTGGACCGGGTGCAGAAGGCCGGCGGGCCGGCGCTGCTCTTCGAGAACGTCAAGGGCTCGTCGATGCCGCTGGCGATGAACGTCTACGGCACCGACCGCCGGCTGCTGAAGGCCCTCGGCCTCACGTCTTACGGGGAGATCAGCGAGAAGATCGGCGGGCTGCTCAAGCCCGAGCTGCCGCACGGCTTCGTGGGCGTGCGCGAGGCGTTCGGCAAGCTCGCCAACATGGCGCACGTCCCGCCGAAGAAGCTCAAGGGCGACGCGCCCGTCCAGGAGGTCGTGCTCACCGGCGACGACGTCGACCTGGAGAAGCTGCCGGCGCTGTTCACCTGGCCCAAGGACGGCGGGTCCTTCTTCAACCTCGGTCTGACCCACACCAAGCACCCCGAGACCGGCGTCCGCAACCTCGGCCTCTACCGCCTCCAGCGCCACGACAAGCGCACCATCGGGATGCACTGGCAGATCCACAAGGACAGCCGCAACCACTACCAGGTCGCCGCCAAGCGCGGTGAGCGGCTGCCGGTCGCCATCGCCTTCGGCTGCCCGCCGGCGGTGACGTACGCCTCGACCGCACCGCTGCCCGGCGACATCGACGAGTACCTCTTCGCCGGCTTCCTCCAGGGCAAGCGGATCGAGATGGTGGACTGCAAGACTGTCCCGCTCCAGGTCCCGGCGCACGCCGAGGTCGTCATCGAGGGCTGGCTGGAGCCCGGCGAGATGCTGCCGGAGGGCCCGTTCGGCGACCACACCGGCTTCTACACGCCGCAGGAGCCCTTCCCGGCGCTGAAGATCGACTGCGTGACGATGCGGAAGCGCCCGCTGCTCCAGTCGATCGTCGTGGGCCGCCCGCCGACCGAGGACGGGCCGCTGGGCCGGGCCACCGAGCGGTTCTTCCTCCCGCTCCTGAAGATCATCGTGCCGGACATCGTGGACTACCACCTGCCCGAGTCCGGTGGCTTCCACAACTGTGCGATCGTCTCGATCGACAAGAAGTACCCCAAGCACGCCCAGAAGGTCATGCACGCCATCTGGGGCGCCCACATGATGTCGCTGACCAAGCTGATCGTCGTGGTCGACGCGGACTGCGACGTGCACGACCTCCACGAGGTCTCCTGGCGGGCGCTGGGCAACACCGACTACGCCCGCGACCTGACCGTCGTCGAGGGCCCCGTCGACCACCTCGACCACGCCTCCTACCAGCAGTTCTGGGGTGGCAAGGCGGGCATCGACGCCACCAGGAAGTGGCCCGAGGAGGGCTACACCCGCGACGGCGGCTGGCCGGACATGGTCGAGTCGGACCCGAAGACCGCGGCGCTGGTCGACCGCCGCTGGAAGGAGTACGGGCTGTGAGCGAGCCTGGCGAACCGACGATCAACAGGTGCGTGCCGTGCGCGTGCCGGCCCGAGCGCAGTGAGGTTCCCGCATGAGTGCATCCGCCGCCGCGGTACCGCAGCCGGGCAGGACGCGGGCCTTCCTGCGGCTCGTCGTCATCGAGCACTCGGTCTTCGCGCTGCCCTTCGCCTACATCGCGGCCTTCACCGCGATGCACCAGCTCGACCGGAACGTCCACTGGGTCCGGCTGCTGCTCGTCACCGTCGCCATGGTCGGCATGCGCACCTTCGCGATGGCCGTCAACCGCATCATCGACCGGGAGATCGACGCCCGTAACCCGCGCACGGCCGGGCGCGAACTGGTCACCGGCGCGGTGTCGGTGCGCTCCGCCTGGACCGGTGCGCTGGTCGCGGTGGTGGTCTTCCTGGGCGCGGCCGCGCTGCTCAACCCGCTGTGCCTGGCGCTGGCGCCGATCGCGGTGGTCCCGATGGTGGTCTATCCCTACGGGAAGCGCTTCACCAACTTCCCGCACGCGATCCTGGGCCTGGCCCAGGCGATCGCCCCGGTCGGCGCCTGGCTCGCGGTCACCGGTTCGTGGTCGTGGGAGTCGGTGATCCTCGGTCTCGCGGTCGGCATCTGGATCGGCGGCTTCGACCTGATCTACGCCTGCCAGGACGTCGAGGCGGACCGCCGCAACGGCGTGCTGTCCGTACCGGCCCGCTTCGGCGTGCCGGGCGCGCTCTGGGGCGCCCGCTGGTGCCACGTCGCCACCACCGCGCTGCTGGCGTGGTACGGCGTCGCGATCGGCGCCGGGGTCTTCTTCTGGATCGGTCTGGTGATCGTGGCGGTGGCGTTCTGCTACGAGCACGCGATCGTGCGCCCGCACGACACCTCGCGGCTCAACCGGGCGTTCTTCCAGGTCAACAGCTTCATCGGGATCGCGTTGTTCGTCTGCGCGCTGCTCGACCTGTTCGTCCGCGGCCTGACGCCCTGACGCCCTGACGCCCTGACGCCCGGCCGGTCAGCCCTTGCTGAGCGGCCAGGCGATCAGTCGCGGATAGCTCCACGGCTCGCCCTTGTTGGCCTTGACGGTGCCGATGATGGCGCAGACCAGCCCGGACACGGCGTAGGCCGCCATGATCACCATGATTGTCACCAGTGGCACGGCCAGCCCCGGCGGGGCGTCGCTGCTCCCGCTGCCGTCGGCCGCGGCGAAGGTGATCGCGCTGCCGAAGTAGAGCAGCACGCCGAGCGTCGCGACGACGGCCTGGGCGACGCCGAAGTTCAGCGCCTGGGTGGCGTGGTGGCGGACGTACGGATCGTGCTTGTGGCGGGCGTTGCTGCGGATCGACAGCGGGACGATCCAGCCGAGGAACCCGCCCAGGCCACAGAAGATCGAGCCGGCGGTGATGGTCAGCAGCGCCCCGAGGTGCGCCCACATCGCCGGGCTCGTCGAGGGCCGGGGCGGCGGGGCGCCGTACCCGGGGCCGGTGGGGTAGCCGTAGCCGGGCGCGCCCGGCT
>LIQL01000249.1 GCA_001418405.1 Streptomyces diastatochromogenes
CCGCCATGCGCCGCGCCGCCGGATCCGTCCGCCAGCGGCGGCGATCGTCGAGGTGGGCTCCGGCCTTTCCTCCGGGAGGGAGGCCATGGCCGATGCGAGTTCGCCCCGCGTCCTGGCCGTGAGCACCTGACCGAGGCGTTCGTCCATCTCCTCGTGCGGGATGCGCTCTTCGGCGTAGGCCGTCTGCAGACGCTGCACGGCCGCCTCGCGGTCTTCTTCGCTGAGCGCCACCGACGGGTCTTCCTGCGGAGAGGTCACCCTCTCACTCTAGTGCCGCGCCGACGACGTGGACGCGTCAAGGTGCAAGTGCCGTCGGGAACATCGTCCGACGAGGCCGACCGCTGACCACTGCGGCCTCGGTCGCTCGGCGCGGTGGACCGTGGCGCCCCTCGCCCGGGTGGTCAACTGCGTTCGCCGAACGTGAAGTTCCGGGAGAGGCGCACGGTGCGGCATGGTGATTTCGCTCAGGCGTTTGGCGGGCTTCGTCGTTGGCTTGGTGGCGGGCGGCGGGCTCTCGGCCTGTGGGGCGGCCTCCGGCGACGAGGGTGGCCGGAGAGTGGCGGCGTTGCGGCATCCGCTGCGCCGACGAAAAGCCCGCAACGGTCCCGCTCACCCGGCCAACGGCGCCGGGAGCACCCGGCGCTACGCTGCGCCCTGCTCGACGTAGAGGTGGATCGGCCCGCGGAGTACGGGGCTGCGCCGGTACGGGGGCGGGTCGGCGACGAGCCGGGGCCGGTCGAGGTGCCGGACCAGTTGGCCCAGTGCGATCTGGGCTTCCCTGCGGGCCAGCGGGCCGCCGAAGCACAGGTGGATGCCGCTGCCGAAACCGAGGTGTTGGTTGTCGCGCCGATCGGGGTCGAAGCGGTCGGGATCGTGGAAGCGGTTCGGATCGCGGCTGCCCGAAGCCAACATCAGCATGATCTGGGCGCCCTTGGGGATGGTGGTGCCGGCGACGGTGATGTCGCTGTACGCCGCCCGCCAGGGAATGATGTGCACGGGAGGCTCGTAGCGGAGCAGTTCCTCGACCAGTGGCACGACCAAGTCCGGTTCCTCGCACAGTCGTTGGAGGACGTGCGGGTGGCGCAGCAGTGTCAGCATGCCGTTGGTGATGAGGTTGACGGTGGTCTCGTGGCCGGCGATCAGCAGCAGGTTGGCGGTGGCGACGATTTCCTCGTCGGTCATCCGTCCGTCGGGCCCGTCGTCGTTGGCCAGTCGCGACAACAGGTCGTCGCCGGGATGCCCGTGGCGTCGCTCCAGCAGTCCGCCGAGGTACTGGCGGAGGTCCTTGCGGGCCTGGACGCCCTTGTCCAGTTTCTCCTTCGGGTCGGTCTTGGGGTTGTAGTCGATCGAGTTGATGAGGTCGTCCACCCATCGGTGGAAGCGGGGTTCGTCCTCGCGGGGCACGCCGAGCAGGTGGCAGATCACGGCGACGGGGAACGGGTAGGCGAAGTCGTCGACGACGTCGATCCGCTCCTTGCCGGCGAAGTCGTCGATCAGGTGGCCGACCGCAGTGGTCAGGGCCCCTTCCATGCCGGTCACCAGCCCCGGGGTGTGCGGGGGGCCGAAGTGGCGCATCGCCAGACGCCGCAGGCGGTCGTGTTCGGGCGGGTCGAGGTTGATGAACGCCGGCGTGCCCTCCGCCTGCATCCCCTCCGTCGGACACGACAGGTTGCGGGTGTCGGAACTCAGGTGCGGGTTGTGCAGGATGTCGCTGATCTCGCGATAGGTGCTGATGACGAAGCTGCCGTCCTCCTGCCGGGCCACCGGCGTCTCGCGCAGCTCGGCGTAGAGCGGGTACGGGTCGGCCCGGGAGGAGTAGTCGAGGATCCGGCGCAGCGTGTCGGGCGTCTGGGTCGTGGTCATCTCGGTGTCCCTCCTACCGGTGCTGGTACGCGGCCGTGACGCGTCGCTCGCTCGGGTCGTGTCCGGTGACGACCACGGTGGCGCCCTGGGCGAGCAGGGCGGGACCGGGGAAGTCGACGGGCACCGGTTTGGTGTCGGCGGGCTGGTCGGGGGTGGGACACGGCGGCGGGAAGGGCGCGGCCGTCTCGATGAGCCGCCGGTAGTGGTCCAGCCACTTCGCGTTGTTGAAGCTCACCGCCGCGGTGACGCGGCCCCGATAGCCGTACGCGGCGACGAAGCGGTGGTCGGGCACCGAGCCCTGGGTGACGACCACCTCGTCGGCGAAGGTCGGCACGCCCACCGACTTGATGTTGATGCCGAACTGGATCGACCAGAACAACGGCAGGGTCAGGTGGGGCCAGCGATCGGCCTGGCCGCTGACCATGTTGTGCGCGGCGACCTCGGCCTGCTCCACGGCGTTGGCCCAGTGCTCCAACGAGATGAGCCGGTACTCGTAGATCGGGTTCGGGCAGCGGGCCACGTCGCCGGCGACGAAGACGTCGTCGGTCACCAGGCCGTTGAGGTCGAGGGCGCGGCAGCCCGTGTCGCAGGCGATGCCCCAGACACCCGCCGCCAGTCCGGAGTCCCGCAGCCAGTCGGTGTTGCGGATGCCTCCGAGTGCCACCACCGCGACGTCGGCGTCGACCGTGGTGCCGTCGTCGAAGTGCGCCCTGCGCAGCCGCCCCTGGGCGTCGCCCTCCAGCTGGGTGACCTTGACGCCGCACCGCAGGTCGACACCGTGCGCACGCTGCACGTCGGCCGCGACGTCACCGATCATGGCACCGAGTGCCCCGACCAGTGGGGCCGGCGCGAGTTCGGCGACGGTCACCGGGATGTCCCGTTCGCGGCAGACGGAGGCGATCTCGGAGCCGGTGAATCCCGCGCCGATGACCAGTACCCGGGAGGGCCCGGCGGCGAGGGCACGCTGGAGGGCCTCGGCGTGTTCGCGCGTCCGCACGACGAACACGCCGTCCAGGGCCGCCTCGCTCTCGACGAACCAGGGCCGGGCCCGCACCCCGGTGGAGATCAGCACCCGGTCGAAGGGAACCTCGCGTCCGTCGGCCAGCCGTACGTGGTTGTTCGCCAGGTCCAGCCCGCTGGCGGGCACGCCCAGCAGCCACTCGGCATCGACGTCACGGCGTCGCGGCAGCTTGGTGTTGTCGGCCGGCACCCACCCGGTCAGCACCTGCTTGGACAGCGGAGGCCGGTCGTAGGGCTCGCCCAACTCGTCGCCGATCATGGTCAACGATCCGGTGAAGCCCTCGCCACGCAGGGCCTCCGCGGCCCGCAGTCCCGCGAGTGACGCTCCGACAACCACTATGCGACCCGCGCGCTTGAACGCTTGCAGGTTGTCGGCGCTGGTCATGATGACTGCGCCTCCGCCGGTGCGTCCCGGCCCTCCAACAGGTCGACCAGGATCGCTTGGACCGGGCAGGCCGCCGCGGCGCGCAGAACCTGGTCACGCCGGGCGTCGTCGGGGTTCGGGTCGTACATCAGCGCTTCCTCGCCGTGCATCCGGAACGCGTCCGGAGCCAGGAAGGCGCACTGCGCATACCCTTCGCATCGGGAAAGATCAACGACAACTCGCATCCCGACCTCCACAGGGGGCTGCGTGCTGCGGGCCCGGATGCCGGCACCGTGGTGGCGCGCGAGGCGCGAGACGGCTGGCGAGAGGTGATGTGGCCGTTGCCCATCCTCCGCGGGCTGCGGGGGTGCACCGCGCTCGTCGGGTCGCCGCAGAAGGAATCGGTTTTCGCGTACAAGGCGACCGGCGGATATACCGCTCAGAGAACCTGACACTGCTGTCAGAAAGCCTATCCCGGGCACTTCTCACCTGCACCCCGGGAAGCGGGCGGCGGCCCGGTCGGGGTCGACCGGTCAGCGCAATCTGCTCGCGCCCGGCGTGTGGCTTGGAGGTTCCGATGGTTCGGTGGCGACAGGAGTCGACCGGGCTCGCACGGGTCGTGCGGCCGGCCAGTCGAGGAGGAGAACCGGCGTGAGCGTCCCCCAGGGTGCCCCTCAGGGCGTCATCCCCACGCAACTGCTGAAGGGCCAGAAGGCACTGGTCACCGGCGGGAACTCGGGCATCGGCAAGGCGACGGCCATCGGCTTGGGCCGCGCCGGAGCCGACGTGGTCGTGAACTACGTCGCCGGACGGGAGGCGGCGGAGCAGGTGGCCGAGGAGATCTCCGGTTTCGGCGTGCGCGCGGCGGCGTACGAGGCCGACGTGTCCCAGGAGGACCAGGTCGTCGCGATGACCCAACGGATGGTCGAGGAGTTCGGGACCGTCGACATCCTCGTGGCCAACGCCGGGCTCCAGCGCGACGCCCCGTTCACCAAGATGACGACGGCCCAGTGGCAGAAGGTCCTGGACGTCAACCTCACCGGCCAGTTCCTGTGCGCGCGCGAGGCGACCAAGGAGTTCCTGCGGCGGGGGGTCGTCCCCGAGGTGTCGCGCGCGGCCGGAAAGATCATCTGTATGAGTTCGGTCCACCAGCTGATCCCGTGGGCCGGTCACGTCAACTACGCCGCGTCCAAGGGCGGCGTGCAGATGATGATGACGACCCTCGCCCAGGAGCTGGCGCCCCGCAGGATCAGGGTCAACGCCGTTGCGCCGGGAGCCATCAGGACGCCCATCAACCGCAGTGCCTGGGACACTCCGGACGCCGAGCAGGACCTGTTGCAGCTGATTCCGTACGGACGCGTCGGCGATCCGGAGGACATCGCCCACGCGGTCGTCGGCCTCGCCTCGGACCTCATGGACTACGTGGTGGGCACCACCCTCTACGTGGACGGCGGCATGACCCTGTTCCCCGGTTTCGCCACCGGCGGCTGAGCGGCCGAGTGGCCTCGGCGCGCGCCGCCGAGACCGCTGCCCACTGCACTCAGGGCGCGAGGATGCCGATGCCGTCGCCGAGCAGTTTGAGGCCGAGGACGAAGAAGAGCACGGCCATCACGGCGGCGTTGTGCCGTGCGGCCCAGTCCCGCCAACTGCCGAGCACGCGCTGGGCCCGTTCCCCCATCAGCAGGTAGACGACCAGCGGTGCCAGGACGCCCACCGACGCGACGAGCACGAAGATCGCCAGTGCCCCGGCCTGCTGTGCCACGGGGATTCCGGCCGCGCTGATCGACGCGCCCGCGGCGAGGGTGAGGGGGGCGTTCTTGGCGTTGGCCGCCGACAGGGCCACCCCGAGTCCGAGAATCTTGGGCGGGGTGAAGTGGTCGATCGCGGCCATCCACTTCGGCAGCTGTGCCTGGGAGGGGTCGGTGGGACGGTGGCGCCACTGCCGTGCGCCGAGGAGGGCCAGCAGCAGGCCGAGGGCGAGCTTGAGGGCTCCCACCCACGTCGCGGGCTGCTTGTGACTGGCGGCGCCGCCGGATCCGCCCACGGCCAGCATGATCGCTCCCAGTGCCGCCAGCCCCACGAGCCAACCGAGGCCGAACAGCGCCCCGTTGAGACGTCCCCGGGGCGTGGCCAGGATGAGGATGACTGCCACGATGGGCAGCGGGCTGACCGCGACGCCCGCGGCCAGGCCGAGTACGTCGCCGACGGCGTGTCCCATGGTGGCCTCCGAGCAGACGGGGTACGGGGCGGCCGGAGCCGGCGGACCGCGCGGTGCGACGGGACTGCGCACCGCGTGGTCCTCGCCCATGGTCGGTGGCGGGGCGTGCGCGAGCGCGCTGCCGGACGTCGAACGGGTGAGGAGCCGGCGCGCGGCGCGGCAGGGTCGGCTGATCCGTCGGGCGCGGGCGGGGCGTCAGCCCGGCGGCGTCTGCCCCGAGAGCACCTTCTGGAGCCGTTGCGCGCCGCTCTGGATGGCCTGCTGGGTGTCCGCGTGGCCGGCACCGCCGAGTCCGCCGTTGGTCACGGAGATGACGTTGGGCCCGATCCGTGCGGCGGCCGCTTCGAGCGCCAGGGTGGTTGTGAGGCCCTGCACGGTGGTGACCATGGACAGTCGCACGCCGAACCGGTCGTCGCCGGCCTTGGGAAGCGACGTCTGGACGACCTGCGCGACCACCTTGTTCCCCGATCCGCCCACGGCGGTGAACCCGTCGCAGACGTTCGGCAGGGTCTTCAGCCACGCCATGCCCTTGTCTGCGTCCGCCGGGGCATACGAGCCGACCTGGTACGTCATCCTGGCGTGCCTGGACGGTTCGGTGAAGCCCTCGCCGGCCTTGGCCGTGGGCGCGGCTCCCATGAGGTTGCCCGACTTCAGCCGGTCGAGGAACGTTTGGCAGTTGGCCTTGTTGGCCTTGCTGTGCAGCAGGGTGTCCTGGCGGCCGGTGCCGCCGCCGCTGACGGGGTTCCACTGGGCGCCCAGCGCGGAAGGGCTGATGAGGGCCGCTTCGGCCTGGCTCCCGGTGAGCTTCGCGGTCGGCGAGGCCGACGGCGTCGCCGACCCCGACGAACTGCCGCCCGAGCAGGCTGCCGTGGCCATCAGGATGCCTGCGGCCAGGACGGTGGCCAGGCAACGGGGCGGGCTGGACGATCGGTCCATCGCGGTCCTCCCAGGTGAGCGGTTCAGCTCCGAGAGCACCACCCGCCGCTCGCACCCGCAACCACGCCGTGGCGTGCGGGTGGAGCACGGCGCGCCGGAAGCGGAGAGCCGGGCCCGGAAGCCGACTGGCCGACAGACACCGCTCGGCAGGTCGCGGGAACCGGCGGTCAGCGCGGCAGCGCCCGTCGCTGCACAGGCGCGCAAGGGGCACAGAGGAACTGGAAGGAGCTGGAAGGCGCTGGATGCGCTGATCGAACCGACGCTGGACGGACCTGGCTGCCTGTCGTTCCGGGTCTACGCCGACCCCAACCACGCCGCCCGCACGCTGGTCGTGGAGCGGTGGGAAGACCGCCGGGCTTCGAGGCGCACTGCGCCACCCCGCACCCACGGCGCGCCCAGAAGGTCCTGGTCAGGGGCCGGGCCCGGCCCCTGACCCTGCGGCCCCTGGTCGAGGCGTCGCAGTCCGCGCCGAGTTCAGCGTGCTGCTGCCCTCCCGGCTCAGCCGATTCCGACCTTGGACAGGGCAGTGGTCCAGTCGGTGGCGATGGCGCTGCGGGCGGCGTCGAGTTGGACGGTGCCGTTGCACACAGCCGTCTTCAGCTTGTTCTCCACCGAGTCCTTGCTGGCGGCGGGCTCGTTTCCGTAGCGGGGCTCGGGCCACAGGTTCTTCGGGTCGCGGGGTGCGCCGCCGAGTTCGAGGGGGACGAGGTGGTCTTCCTCGTAGTCGGCGGTGTCGGTGTCGGAGTAGCCGTACTCGGCTATCTGCTTGATCTTGAGCGGGGTGGTGTAGGAGACGGGCGGGCGGACCGTCTTGGTCCAGCCGGGCACGCAGATCGTCGAGTCGATCGTGGACTGGGTGACGTCGGGGTTGTAGGCGCCGGGTTGGCAGGTGGCGTCGGGCAGCGGCAGGTGCGACCGGGAGCAGGTGGTGGCCGCATGGGCGCTGCCCGTCGTGAGCACGAGGCCGGCGGCGGTGAGCGCGATGGCCGTTGCCGCGGAAGAGAGTCGTAGCGTCGCTCGCATGGGTGCTCCGTGTGGGGGGGATGCCGGACAGACGGCCCGGGCGTTGGAACGCCATGGGAGCAGCCCGGCGCTCTATGCGGGTAGACCGTGACGGTGAACAACAGGCATCCATGCCGATTTCTGACTCCCGGGTAACCCACATTTGGTCAACTCATGCCTTGCGTAAGGTGTGTTCGAGGCGCAGCGGATGGCACTCGGCGCGGGGTGGGTGCGCATCGGTGCACTCTGCGGAACACCTCCCCTCGGACCGGTTCCTCACCAAAGGTGACCCATCGTGCGTGCATCACACCCGCTCCTCACGTTCTTCACGGACGCCGCCGCCGGCCGCTTCCCGCCGGTCGACGGCCGGGTGACGGTGCTGCCGCCGCTGCCCCGGGGCCTCGAATGCTCGGTCGCCTTCACCGGCCACGCCGTCGTCGCCACCGCCATGCCCCACCGGGCCGTGCACGCCCAGGGCCCGGACGGTTTCGGCTCGTCGCTCGCCCCCGACTTCCTACGCCACCTCGCCGGGCCCACGGGCTGGATCGGCGTCATCGACGCCACGCTCGCGGCCTGCGGGACCGGTGGCCCCCCGCGCCTGGCCGAGCTGACCGACGCGGACGACCACGCCCGCGTCCGCCACGCCCGGTGGCTACGGACGGACGTCCGGGTGCACGGCGACGAACGCGGCCTCGTCACCCTGGCGGACGGCCTCGCCGGGCGGCGGGAGCTGAGCATCGAACTCCACCGCGCCCAGGGCGGCAGCAGGGGACACGGGCGCTCGCTCCTCGCCGACGCCCTGTCCCTGGTCCCGGCGGGCGAACCGGTCTTCGCCGCCGTCTCCCCGGGCAACGCCCGTTCCCTGCGCGCCTTCCTCGCCTGCGGATTCACGCCGATCGGCAGCGAGGTCCTACTACGTCCCGAACGGGACTGACCGACGCGGAGGTCCGTAGCGTGACGGCTCCGCATCACAGCTGATGCCTTCCTTCAGCACTTCATGCATCCGGCGGGCCCTCCCCGAGCCCTCCCCTGTCGGATGTTCCACTGCCCGGCCCAGCCACTCCCCGTCGCCGAGCTTGTGCGCTTCGCCCTCGTCGAGGGTCGACGCGAGCAGTACCTCGAACAGCACGATGCGGGTGAAGGCGTACCCGCCGAGGTAACCGTCACGCGCGAGCCTGAAGCCAGCTTGCGCCTGGACCAGTTCGGAACGCCAAAGGTCCAGCCGCACTCCGGGCGGCAGTGAGCCGGGTTCGGCTAGATGCGCACGGCCCCGAGCACGAAGTTCTGACTCAGGGTGCAGGCCCTGCGGCCGCATCAAGCCGATAGCGCACCGCACGAAGTTCCCGGAATTCCGTCGCCTCCTGCGCGCCTCTACCCGCCGAAGTTCCGTAGCGCAATCGCACTCGACAACTTCTCCTCACACTCAACCACGCAGAACGCCCTGCGGGCCGGTGGCCGGTTCGAGGCGGCGCGGTGCGGTGCGGCACCAGCGGCGGCTTCCCGCCACAATGTGCCGCCAAAGGAACCCAGTTGAGATTTCCACTTGCCTGACGTGAGCGACTCCTCGAATACCGCAAGGCTTGACCATTGACCTCGCCTTTACTCAAACAATGCCATCTGTTTAGATGTCTTTAATCGGCAGCGCGGGGCGGGTGCATGCGAGCACGTCGTTCCCTCTCTGATCTTGGCGGCACACCGCCCGAACCGGGAACGGTGCGGGCGACTGACGTGCACCGGCACACACCTGCGCCATGCGCCGATACGAAAGCGGATTTGCGCTTCCTGCCGTAGAAACCGGAAAGAGTCACTGCTTTGCCCATATCGAAGACCCTCATCACCGCTGCCGTCGGCGCCACGGCCAGTGCGGCGGTTCTGACACTCGCGGCCCCGGCTTCCGCGGCCCCGACACCCGCCGTCCCGGCGGCCGTTGTTGACGCTGGCCAACCGGCCACCGAGTCCGACGAGAATCCGCCGGTGCTGCGCTCGGCGGCTGGTTCGACCGCGATCGGCGCCTTCACCTACAGCGCAGGCGGACTGACGATCAAGGTCCCCGCGGGCTGCTTCCTCACGCATGCCGTCAGCGGCAAGGGGCTGAAGATCAACTCTCAGCGGGCTGGCGTTGACTGCGTAGGCCCGATGGCTCTTGCCGCCAAGTTCTGCAACACCCGCATCGAGTTCCACTACGCGGACACCAACAACAAGACCTACCGCATCGACAAGGGCCCGCTCAATGGTTCGTGCAAGACCGGTACCGTTCCCATGCTGAGCAAGGGAGCCAAGACGGTCAAGGCAGGAAAGACCTGCGCCCAGCTGTGGATCAACGGGCAGCGCAAGGCCGTTCAGTGCCACTACATCACCAAATAGCAACGGAATGAGAGATGATCACGGGTATGAGCCGTAGCCGGCGGAACTGGTGGACGGAGATTGCAATCGGCGGTGGCGTAACCGTTGTCGTCTTCCTCGCGCTGTCCGCGATTGTCTCGGCTGCCACTGGTTCGAAATACGCGACGATGAGCGATGACACCGGATGGCTGCTCGTTGTTCCCGCCGTCGCGGCGGGCGTCTGGGCCGCAGCTCGCTATCGACGGCGTTGAACAGCTCACACTTTCTTGATCAAGACTGTGATGGAGCGCGACTCCGGACCGGGACGGTCCGTCGGATGTTCCGACGGACCGTCCCGGCAATTCTCCCGATCCCTATTCGCAAGGGCCGTGACCGAAGCCTTCCCCTCTTCGAGGGGCGACGCGAACGGTATGGCACACCCACCTCCACGAAGGTGCACCAGACCGTTTCCCGGCTGCTCAGAGGGAGCGCAGCTCGGCCAGCAGAGCCTCTGCTTCCAAGGTCGGTGTGCCGGGGCCGTTCATCGCGGCATGGCTCAGGGCGATCCGAGCGCTGCGGAGCGGCAGGATCTGCGGTCGTTCCTGCCGGTCGCCAACGGGCGTTGCAGCCGGTGGCGAGACCACCGGTAGGCGATCAACGACGGTCTCCACCGGCCACGGACCGCGTTGTGGTCGTGTGACCTGCCGGAACAGGTGCCAATGGAGGTGGCTCGGGAAGTGAGGGCCGGGCCACCCGTCGGCGAGAAGCTCATGTGACGGAGCGCCGCCAGGCTGCAGCGCGAGGTACACGTAACTCAACACCGTCGGACGGACGGTCAACCGGCTCAAGCACGCTCGGACCGTAGCCACTCGCTGCGCCATGCGCGGCTACGTCTTCCTCGGCACCATCACCGTCGCAGCCCGCGTCATCTGACTCCGCACGTGAGCGCCAGGGCAGGTCCTAGAGGTGCGCGACGCCCCCTGGAAGGGGCCGACCCCGTCGCAAGACTTCTATCAAGTGATTGAAATGTGTGATAGACAACGAGGCGCTCGCCCAAGTGCTCCCCCGCTCGCGTCCGTTGCGTCATGTGAGGAGACGTCACATCATGTGGAAGGCCGACTCGTTGAGGTTCGGGGCGTTCCTGGCCCCGTTCCATCCGCTGGACGCCGATCCGGCGCTGCAACTGCGGCGCGATCTCGACCTGATGGCGCACCTCGACCATCTGGGCTTCGAGGAAGCCTGGATCGGCGAGCACCACTCGACCGGCGCCGAGATCGTGCCCGCTCCCGACCAGTTCATCGCGGCCGCCGCCGAGCGCACCTCCCGCATCCGGTTCGGTACCGGCGTCGTCTCGCTGCCGTACCACCATCCGTTGGTCACCGTCGACCGCATCACGCAGCTGGACCTCCAGACCCGCGGCCGGGTCGTCCTCGGCACCGGCCCGGGCAAGATCCCGCTCGACGCCCACATGATGGGGATCGACCCCGCCGACCAGCGGCGGATGCAGGGCGAGGCGCTCGACGCCGTGCTGCCGCTGCTGCGCGGCGAGGTGGTGACCATGGAGACCGACTGGTTCACCCTCCGCGACGCCCGCGCCCAACTGCCCACCTACGACCCGGCGGGCATCGAGGTCGTGGCCGCCTCCACGGTCTCCCCGAACGGGTCGGTCCTCGCCGGCCGGAACGGCCTGTCGCTGTTGTCGCTGGCCGCGAGCTCCCCGTCGGGCTTCGACGCGCTCGACCGGAACTGGGATATCTACGAGAAGGTCTCCGCCGAGCACGGGCACGTCGCCGACCGGGCGCGGTGGCGCCTGGTCAACCCGATGTTCCTGGCCGAGACCCAGGCCGAGGCCGAGCGGGCGGTCAGTCGCCGGATCCAGGCCATGGCCGCGTACGCGAACCGGCAGAACGGCCGCTACCCGGAATGGGGCCGGACCCCGCGGGGCGTGATCGACCACTGGCGCAACGACTCCCTCGGGGAGTTCGGCCAGGCCGTCATCGGCACCCCGGACCAGGCGATCGCCCAGATCGAGCGGCTGATCGAGAAGACCGGCGGCTTCGGCACGCTGCTGATCCTGCACGTGGACATGGCCAACTGGGAGGACACCAAGCGCAGTTACGAGCTTTTCGCCTCCGAGGTCGTTCCGCACTTCCGCGGACGGAACCGCAACCGGCAGGCCAGTCTCCAGTTCGCCGAGGACCACCGCGAGCAGCTGATCGGCCGGCTGGTCGGGGCGCTCACCAAGGCGCACACGGACTACTACGGCGAATCGGCCGGGACGGGAGCCTGAACCATGCGCGCAGTGCAGTACCTGGACGGGGCCTTCACGCTCACCGACGTACCCGAACTGCCGCCGCTCGGACCGCGGCAGCTGCGCATCGAGGTGGCCGCGTGCGGCATCTGCGGAAGCGACCTGACGGTGTCGAAGGACCCGTGCCGGTTCGTCGAGGTGGTCGAGGGCGCCGACTACCCCCTCGCCCAGTTCGACCCGCGGCGACCGGTGGTCCTGGGGCACGAGTTCGCGGGAACGGTCGCGGAAACCGGCGCCGAGGTCACCGACTTCGCCGTCGGGGACCGGGTGGCGGGCCTGGGCATCGCCACCGACACCTCGACCGGCATCCCCAAGATCATCGGGTACTCGAACGCCTATCACGGCGCGTTCGGCGAGTACATCACGGTCGACGGTGCCTGGGCCCGGCACGTCCCCGAGGGCCTCTCCCTGGAACACGCGGCGCTGGCGGAACCCCTCCACGTCGGCGAGATGCACGTCCAGCGCTCCGGCCTCACCCCGGCGGACTCGGCCCTGGTCATCGGCTGCGGCACGATCGGACTGGGCGCGATCGTCGCGGCCAAGGCCCGCGGTGCGCGCACCGTCATCGCCTCCGAGCCGTCGCCCAAGCGGCGCGAACTCGCCGCCGCGTTGGGCGCCGACCACGTCGTCGACCCGACCGAACGGGACCCCGTCGCGTTGTGGAACACGCTGGTGGCGGACGGTGCGGCCGGCGACGGCACCCTCATCGCCTACGAGTGCAGTGGCCGGGCCGGCATGCTCAACGCCCTGCTCCACCAGCTGCCGCACGACTCGCGCATCCAGGTCCTGGCCGCACCGTTCGCCGACGAGACCATCATTCCGGTGGTCGGCCAACTCCGGCGGATCACGGTCAACTTCGGCCAGGGGCCCACCGATCGTGCCTACGAGATCGTGTTGCAGCGCCTGGCCGACGGCGAGATCGACGCGGACGCGCTCATCACCGGCCGGGTGGGGCTCGAAGGCGTCGCGGACGCCTTCGCCGCCCTGCGGGACCCCGCGGAACACGTGAAGATCATGGTGCTGCCGCGGCGCACGGCCGACGACTGACGCCGACCGGCCCCGTCATCCCAACATGCGCTCCGCGCCACCGATGACGAAGTCCACCAGGTCCTCGTAGAACGCGACCAGCTCGTCGCGGCCGAGCCGGCTGCCCCGCGTCGCCAGGTCGTCGGCCTGGCTCAACGTCTGGAGGAATCCCATCACCACGATCGGCCAGCGCAACTCGATCCGTTCGGCGGCGCAGTCGGGGAAGGCGCGCTGCACCTGCTCGCGCAGGCCCGCTGCGACGGCGTCCTGACCGGTGGACTCGATGGCGGGCCGGCCGGCCCGCGAGATCTGCACCACGATCTTCACCCAGCGCATGCCGCGCACCCGGTGTTTGAGGAGGAGGGCCAGATAGGGGTCGGTCAGAGCACGCACCACGTCGGCCGCAGTGGGGGCCGCCCGCCGCGCGGCGAGCGCGTCCACGTTGCCGGCGATCTGATCGCGCACCGCGGCCCCGACGCCGAGCAGCACCGCGGCCACCAAGTTCTCCTTGGAACCGAAGTGGTAGTGCACCGAAGCGGGTCCCTGCCCGGCCGCGGCGTTGATGGCCCGCACCGACACCGCGTCCACACCGTGTGCGGCGAACAAGCGCTCCGCGGCCTTGATCAGCCGCTGCCGGGTGGCGTCGCCCTGCCGGTTGTACGAGGTGGAGGCCATGCGCCGCAGCCTAGTCGACCGCGCCGTCGAGTCGAGCGGCCCGGTGTCACACCTGGATCGACCGCTCCAACCGTTCGCTCCACTCCATGTCGATCGCTCGGCGTCACGTCGTTCGCGCGACTTCGTGTCGTTCGCGCGACTTCATGTCATCCGTACGACTTCATGTCGCCGCTCCCGAGGGAGGCCCCCAGTGCTGCCAGAACCACGCTTCGTCGCCACGAACGGCGTGCGCCTCGCCGTCTTCGAGGCGAAGCCGGGGCGCAGGACCAAGGACGTGTGCGTCGTGCTCTGCCACGGCTTCCCGGAACTCGCCGCGTCCTGGCGGAACCAACTACGGCCCCTGGCCGACGCCGGCTTCCACGTCATGGCGCCCGACATGCGGGGTTACGGCCAGTCGAGCGGCCCCGAGGACCGCCGCGCCTACAGCATCGCGGAGACCACGGCCGACGTCGCCGGCCTGATCGCCGACGCCGGCTACGAGAAGGCCGTGGTCGTCGGCCACGACTTCGGCGGGATGGTCTCGTGGATGATGCCCCACCTCCAGCCGGACTCGGTGGCCGGCGTGATCACGCTCAACACGCCCTTCGGCCACTCCCGGGAGAACCCCGTGGAACGGTACGCGCAGCTCTACGGGCCGCGGAACTACGTGGCGCACTTCCAGACCCGGGAGTGCGAGCAGAAGCTCGACGAGGACCCCGAGCGCTCCTTCCGCTTCTTCATGCGGCGGGACACCGGCTCCGGCACCAACCTGTCCCACACCGGCCGCCACGATCCCGACAGCATGGCCTACATCCACTGGCTCTGGGACGACGAGTCGACCTGGCCCGGCGAAGTCCTCATGACGCCGGCGGAGTTGCGCTACTACGCCGACGCCTACGCGCGCACCGGCTTCCGCGGCGGGCTCAGCTGGTACCACAGCATCCTCCGCAACTGGGAGGTGCAGACCGCGCTGTTCCCCGACGGCAACGTCCCCAAGGTCGACGTGCCGGCCCTGCTCATCGCGGCCCGGCACGACCCGATCTGCCACCCGCTGCTCACCGACGACCTGCTCCGGTACTTCGCGGAGTTCGAGCGCCGGATGATCGACACCGGTCACTGGACCCAGCTCGAAGACCCGGAAGGCACCAACGCACTCCTGCTGGACTGGCTGAACCGGCACTTCTGACGGGCCGTGCGCGGGGCCCGTCACCGACGGCGACCCCTCCGGTCCGAACGCCCGGAGACGGACTTCGCCGCGCTGGCGGAGCGGCGAAGTCCGTGCCCTCGGGACCGTGCCCACGCGCCCGCCCCGCTACGCGGGAACGGTGGCCCTCCTCAGCGGCAGGGCGCGCGGACGACTTGCCTCAGCAGTGGTTGAGCGACCCGCTCACCCAGGACACGTTGTCATAGGACTCCCACCCCTTGACCTCGGTGCCCTCGACTCTGCCGTAGACCCACAGGTTGCCGTAGTAGTTCGTGACGTAGCACCACATGTAGAACTTGGAGCCCGACGCCACGGTCACGACCGTGCCGCACTCCGCGGCGGGCGCGGTCTTCAGGCGGTAGTCCCCGAGGAAGTACCCGTACCCACTGGAGTTGTTGGTGACCGCGGGGCGGTCGCAGGGGCTCGCGGCCTGGGCGGTCGTGGCGCCGACCGTGCCCCCCAGACCGGCGAGCAGCGCCGTGGTGGCGGCCAGGGCCGAGAGGCGATTCTTGAGCTTCATGACGTTCTCCTCGTCCGATGCTGAACTGTCTGTGCGGAGCGGGGGGCGAGTGCGTGCGGACCAGGCACCCGAAAGGGCTTCGGTGCGGGTGCGGGCCGGGGGCGAAGGGTGCCGGCCCCGGGCGCGGCCGGCCGCGATGAGAGGGACGCGCGTCCGTCACACGTGTCCCTCGGTGAACCTCCCCCTGTACAGGTGCGAACGTGTCTGTGCGTCGTTCCTGTGCACGCCAACGTTGGCGCACTCGCCCGAGATTGTCGTGCGCAACGGGTGCACAGATGTGTTGGCAGTGAGTGAACTGCACACGGGAGGAAGCCGGGCACTGAGCGCTCGGGGGTGGAGCGCGTTCCCCTCGACGGCGAGCCGGTGCGGCGGGCACGGCGAGGCGCGGCGCGGCGCGGTGGGGCGGGGCGGCGAGGTCATCGGCCGCCGGACCCCGTCCGAATTGCTTCCATGTTCGAGCCGCGCATGGAGATTTCGAAAAGGTCACTGATAGATTTGTATAAGTGGTGAAGACCGCGGCGTGGCTGGAGGGGGTGGGGTGATGGCAGTTGCGTCTGCGGCGGCTGCGGTGCCCCGGGCGGGCCACTCGCGCAGCGCGGAGGGAAGACGCAGTGACAGCGACTGGGCGGGGGCCGGGCGGGCCGGATGAGACCCGCGGGCCGTCGGGCCGTCGGCGGCGGACGCCGCGGGAGCCCCTGACCGGCGCGGGCGACGGCGTGGGGGCCACGACGCCCGCGGACCCCGAGTACACGTTGCAACTCAGGATGCCACCGCCCGCAGCCGCTGACGGTGCCGCGCCGGCGCCGCGGTCGGAGCGGGCCGGCGGGCGGGCCGGCCGACGTCGGGCCGCACGGTCCTCCTCGGCCCGCATACGCCTGGGCGCGCAACTGGGTGCCCTCGTCGCGCGGCTGGCCCCGTTCACCCGCCGGATCAAGCCACGCTATCCGCGCCCGGGTCGCACCGGTTGGCGTCGCTGGGCGCCCTCGTGGCGGCAGTGGCTGGGCATCGCGTCGACGGCCGTCGGCCTGACCGGTCTGTTCCTGGGCATCGCCTACGCCACCACCGACATCCCCACGGACCTGAACACGTACGCGACCCAGCAGGACAACGTGTACTTCTGGTCCGACGGCACGCCGATGGCCCGTACCGGATGGGTCCAGCGGCAGGCGATGCCGCTGAAGGAGATACCCGAGGACGTCCGTTGGGCCGTGCTGGCGGCCGAGAACGAGAGCTTCTACGAGGACCCGGGCGTCTCGTTCAAGGGCCTCACCCGCGCCCTGTGGCGGACGGTCGGCCGGGGGGACACCCAGGGCGGCTCGACCATCACCCAGCAGTACGTCAAGAACGTCTACCTGAACCAGGACCAGACCCTCAGCCGCAAGTTCACCGAGGCGATGATCGCCCTCAAGCTCGACAACCGGATGAGCAAGGACGCGATCCTGGAGGGGTACCTCAACACCAGCTGGTTCGGTCGCGGCACCTACGGCATCCAGCGCGCCGCACAAGCCTATTACGGCAAGGACGTCAGCGAACTCGACGTGAGCCAGGCGGCGTTCCTCGCCTCGCTGCTCAAGGGCGCCGGACTGTACGACCCCACGCTCGGCGCCGCCAACCACCAGCGGGCGGTGGAGCGCTGGAAGTGGATACTGGACCGGATGGTGCGGATCGGCAAGCTGTCGCCGGACGAGCGGGCCAAGTACCGGACTTTCCCCGAGCCGCTCAAGCAGAACCCGCTGTACGACACCGGCCAGCAGAGCGACTACCTCGTCGAGGTCGCCTCCCAGTACGCCCAGAAGGCCGGGCACATTCCGGCCAGGGATTTCGACCTGGGCGGCTACCAGATCTACACCACCTTCGACCGCAAGCGGGAGGCGGCGCTCGACGGCCTGGTGGCCACGGCGCGCAAGAAGGCCCGGCAGAGCGACCCGGCCGCGGCGGCAACCGCCCACTACGGCATCGCCTCGGTGGCCACGGACGGCCGCGTCCTCGCCGTCTACGGCGGCCCCGACCACCGCAAACAGGGCTACAACGAATCCAACGCCGCGACCGTACCGGCCGGTTCGGCCTTCCTGCCGTTCGTCTACGCGGCCGGGCTCGAACACGGCGTCGTCAAACAGCGGGACGCGCCCCGGGAGAAGGTCACCGCGCAGTCCCGCTACGACGGCAACGACGGCGTGCCCGTCAGCACGCCGGAGGGCCCCTACTGGAACCGCAGCGGCAAGAAGGTCGCCGCCCACAACGACGACCGCAAGTCGTGGGGCCCGATCACGCTCCGCAAGGCGCTCGCCGAGTCGGTGAACACGCCGTTCATGCAGTTGGGCATGGACACCGGCCTGGACAAGGTCAAGCAGACGGCCCAGGCGGCCGGACTGCTGCCCGGCAGCATGGGGCCCCAGGTCCCCGACCTGTCCCTGGGCAGTTCCACGCCGAGCGCGATCCGGATGGCCAGCGGTTACGCCACCTTCGCGGCCGCGGGACAGCACGTCGAACCGTACTCCGTGCGTCAGATCACCCGGAACGGTGCCGCCGTGCCGCTGGACACCCCGGAGAAGCGCCGCGCGGTCACCGCCGGGGTGGCCGCGGAGGTGACGCGGGCGCTCACGGACGCGTTCCGCTCCGCCCACCCGGGCGCCGCGCCCGCATCGGCCGCGGTGTCCGGCAAGGCCGGCACCACCGCCGACGACACCGCCGCCTGGTACGTCGGCACGGCCCGCGCCGTCTCGACGGCCGTGGTCGTCTACCGCATGGACCTGGCCAAGAGCCTCGAACCGCTGCCGCTGGGCGGGCTCGCCGGAACCGCCGCCGACAGCGTTCCGTACACCATCTGGGCGGGCGCCGCGAGCCCACTGCACTGACCGGTAGACCGCCCGCCCCCGCACGCACCGCATCCGGACCGGAACCTCCCACCGCAGATTTGGGCCCCGAATGAAGTCGACTCCAGGCCGCCGCCGCAAGGCGCGCGCACCCCACCGCACCCTCCGCACCCGCTCCGCGGTCCTCGCGTCCGCCGTCCTCGTCGTCTGCTCGGCCGTCGCGGGGTACCTGGTGCTCGACCAGGCCAACGGCGACGCCCAGGCGTCCTCCGGCGACAAGGGCGCCTCGCTCGACCGGGGGCCGGCGAAGCCCCCCAAGGAGCCGGCCTGGGACGGGAAAACCAAGATCCTCGGGGACGGCTCGACCTCCTACACCGGGCCGCAGAAGAAGCAGTTGGCGGCGAAGCCCCTCAAGCCCGGCGAGCAGCCGCCGCAGTTCGTCGTCTTCTCCTGGGACGGCGCGCTGGAGGGCGAGGAGCGGCTCTTCTCGCACTACCGCGAGTTGGCCAAGGACAACGACGCCCACATGACCTTCTTCCTCACCGGCATCTATCTGTTGCCCAAGAGCAAGCAGGACCTCTACCACCCGCCCCAGCACCCGGTGGGCTCCGCCGCGATCAGCTATCCCACCGACGAGCACATCCGCACCACCCTGACCCAGCTCTCCGCGGCCTACGAGGACGGCAACGAGATCGGCACCCACTTCAACGGCCACTTCTGCGGCGCCAAGGGCGGCGGCGACTGGAGCGTGGCGGAGTGGAAGAGCGAGATCGACCAGTTCTACGACTTCGTGGAGAAGTGGCGGACGAACACCGGCTACCGGGACGTTCCCGCCCTGCCCTTCGACTTCCGCAAGGAGGTGACGGGTGGGCGCGCCCCCTGCCTGGAGGGGCAACCGAACCTGCTCAAGGCCATGAAGAGCTACGGCTGGCGCTACGACGCGAGCTCCCCGGGCGACTTCCAGATATGGCCGACCAAGAAGGACGGCGTCTGGGACTTCCCGCTCCAGATGCTGCCGTATCCCGGCGGCAACTACCAGGGCCTGTCGATGGACTTCAACTTCCTCTACAACCAGTCCAAGGGCGAGACCAAGGGTGATCCGGCCAAGTACGCGACCTGGGAGCAGCAGACCGTCGACTCCTACATGGCGGGCTTCGACCGCGTCTACTACGGCAGCAGGGCGCCGCTGTTCATCGGCAACCACTTCGAGGACTGGAACGGCAGCATCTACATGAAGGCCATCGACCAGGTGATCAAGAAGACCTGCACCAAGAAGGGCGTCAAGTGCGTGTCCTTCAAGGAGCTCGCCGACTGGCTGGACGTGCAGCGGCCCGAGACGCTGCAACGGCTGCGCGGACTGGATCCGGCGCAGGCCCCGGACTGGTCCACGGTCGTCAAGTGACCCCGCATTCAACCTGGCTGCAATTGTGCACACCCCTTCACACCATGCACACATCTCATGCGAAAATGCGCTCGCCCGGTCCGTGTGCCGGCGTAGAGGGGAACATCGTTGACATCGAGAAGAACAGGCCGCGGGCGGAGCCGCACCACCGTCATCGCGGTGGCGGCAGCCTCACTGGCCGCCGGAGTCGTGCTGCCCAGCGGAACCGCCGGCGCGGCGGTCGCCGACGGGCCGACCATGGACCGGGCCACCAAGGCCACTTTCCAGCGGCTGGCCGACGCGGTCTTCGCCGATCGCACGCAGTCCCTGGTGGACGGCGCCGGCGGCGGACCTCAGCAGGCACACCCGCGTCGGACGTCCGGCTTCACCGGGCAGGTGCGGCTGTCCGCGGCGCAGGCCAGCGAAGAGGGCGCCACGCTCGACGCCCTGCGCGCCCGCAAGTCCCGGCTGGCCCAACTCGGTGAGAAGTACCGCCGAGCCAGCACCGAAGTCGTCCTCGACGGGGCGACGTTGACGGGGCGTCGGGCCACTGTCGACGTCACCGAGACCACGTCCCTGACGTACGAGAAGGCCGAGCCCGGCCGGCCCGGGACCACCGGCTTCCAGGCCCACCACCGGCTGACCTTCCAGGCCGACCGCGACGACGCCTGGCAACTGACCGACGTCCGCGACACCGACGACGGCTACCTCGCGGTGAACCAGGTGGCCAGGCCCCGCGTCGCCGCGCCGGCCACCTCCGACGACCCGCCCTCGGCCACCCGCTCGGCCACCACGCGGCCCGCGCCGGCCAACCCGAAGAACTTCACGGCCACCGGGTACGACTACGCCGCCATGGCGACGTACGCGACGAAGTACTGGAGCCGGTACAACCCGGACTACCCCGACTTCAGTGACGCCGGCGCCGGTGGGGACTGCACCAACTTCGTCAGCCAGGCCCTGAAGGCGGGCGGGTGGCAGCACGTCCCCGGCTACACGACGGACTTCCACAAGTGGTTCGGCAACGCCGAGATCCAGTCGGACTCCTTCGTCGGCGTCAACGAGTTCTCCTGGTTCGCGCTGTCCTCCAAGCGGGCCACCAGCCTCGCCAACGTCTACCAGATGGACGTCGGTGACGTGCTGCAACTGGACTTCGACCGGGACGGGTCCAAGGACCACTCGATGATCGTCACCAGCCGCAGCCGGCAGGGCGTGCCATACCTCACGTACCACTCCACCGACACCTACAACAGGTCGGTGGCCAGCATCATCGCGTCGTACCCGAGCGCCGCGTACTACGCCTACCGCACCTGAGCGGTGGCCGCGGGCGTCCGTGCCCGGCGCAGGACTGCGGGGCAGTCGCCGAACGTTCGGAACGTCTCGGCGGCTGCCCCGCGGTGTTGCGGCCGACGGCCTACTGGGCGTCGTACCAGGTGGTGCCGTCACCGCCGTCGTGGCCGATGGTCTGCGTCATGACGTTGCCCTCCTGCCAGTACTTGGGGTGCTGGTTCAGGAATCCGGGCACGGACCGGATCGAGGTGGCGTCGCACGCCAGGTCGGTGCGGATGCAGAAGCGCCGCACCGGGACACCGTCGTACTTCGCCGGAGTGGCCCCCGTGGACGTGAACCCCAGGGCACTCCAACCCTGCGGAACCCGCGCCCAGATGCCGGTGCCGGGTTGCATGGGGTCGGCGTAGAGCATGCCGTTCACCTGGGAGCGGGGTATCGCGGTGCGGCCCTCGGCGATCGTCCGGAGCACCTGGTCGGCCGCCTGGGCGCCCTGGGAGTACCCCACGATCGTGAAGCGGGCCTGTGGATCGCGGTGGTAGGTCTTCTCGACGGCGGCCAGCAGGTTGCGGTACCCCTCCCGGACGCTGGCGTCGTAGCTGAGGGCGCCGACGTCGGGGGCGTTGTGGCCGTTGAGCCAGGGGCCGGCGCTCGCCGGGTAGCAGACGGGCACCGGGATGCCGCCGTCGAGGTGCTTGTTGGCGAACGCGAAGGTGGAGGTGCAGTCGGGCGCGGGCGCCGCCGAGCCCGTGCCGCCGATCTCCAGGTAGTAGTGGTGCACCGGAGCCGCGTGGGCGACGGTGGGCGTGGCGGCGGTGAGGGCCACCGCGGCCGTCGCGCCGGCCGTGCCGATCGCCGTCTTCCATCTGGCGCGCAGGGTCATCGCTCGGCTTCTCCTTGAGCTGGGACGGGACAAGTCGTCCGTGAGGGAACGACGTTAGCCGCCGTCGTTGGAATGGGGATGAAACACGGGGGACGGAGCACCGGCGCAGCGGACGGTGCCCGGGCCCCGGGGGTCAGCGGGTGTCGTCGGTGCGGTGGCGTTCGACGAGCGCCCAGAACACGAAGGGGTTCGGGATCCTGGACTCCGGTCCCCACCGGTGCTGCTCACCACCGGTGGTGAGCACGAGGAACCCGTCCTGCACGCCGATCCGCTGCACCTGTGACCACGACGTGCACCGTCCGCCCGATCCGACCTGTTCCCTGGTCAGCCAGACGTCTCCGAAGGAGAGGCGCTGACCCCGCTGGAGCGCGGCCAGGGCGCCGGGTAACTGGGCGCTGATGACGGCCCGTTGGAGCCTGTCCCTTA
>LIQL01000025.1 GCA_001418405.1 Streptomyces diastatochromogenes
GCCGTCGGGGTCGGTGGGGTCGGGGGCGCAGGTGAGGCGGATGCGGCGCAGGGGTTCCTCGACGGTGAGGGTGAGCGGGCCGACGGTGAGCGCCAGGCGGTCGTCGGTGAGCGCGTCGGAGGCCCGGACGGCATGCAGCCGGTCGCCGAGGCGGAGGGTGGCGTAGGCGTCGATGACGCCGGTGTTGGGGTAGACGCCGAGGCCGGCGATGAGCAGGGCACGGCCGGTGTGGTCCAGGACGTGGAAGATGCAGCGGTCGTAGGCGTTGCGGTCGCTGGTCGCCACCTGCCGCATGGAGAGCGGGGCTTGGTGGATCGGGTATTCGTCGAGCGGGATCGGGCGGTCGGACACGGTCCCTCCTGGGCGCGGTCGCACGGGGATCACCGGGAAACGAGAAAATGACGGTACGTCAGATGACGGCAGGCGGCCACACCGTCGAGGAATGTAGGTGGCATGAAGGGATAGTGCCTGTTACGGTCGCGCTCGTTCACCGTGGCCCGGACCCGACCCCAGGAGCGACGACGATGCCCCCTGCCCCCCTCCGATGCCCGCGCTGCGGACGCGCAGCGGACGGCTTCACCGGCTGCGCGTCCTGCGCCCGCGACGACGTCGGCGTCAACACCCCGCCCCCGCTGGCGGATCTGAGCGGCCTGGACCTCGCGGCGTATCCGGGTGGACCGTGGGGCTGGCCCGCCGCACTGCCGGTGTCCGGCCCGCCCGTCACCCTCGGCGAGGGGAACACCCCCGTCGTCCGCCTGCGCACCACGTCCGCGACGGTCGCCCGACCCACCACCGGGGACGGCGGATTGTGGCTGAAATACGAGGGTGCCAATCCGACCGGGTCGCACAAGGACCGGGCGATGTCCGTGGGGGTGGCGGCGGCGCTGGCGGCCGGGGCGGACACCGTGGTCGCGGCGTCCTCGGGCAACGCGGGGGCGGCGGCCGCGGCCTACGCGGCCCGGGCCGGGCTGCGCTGCGTGGTGTTCACCACCGACGCGGTGCCGCCCGAACTCCGGGCGCAGATAGACGCGTTGGGGGCCGAACGACAGGTGCGCCGGGGTGGCACGGCGGAGCGCAACGCGGCGATGGCGGAGGCCGTCGCGACGCACGGGTGGTACCCGCTGACCAGCTTCTCGACGCCGTCGCCGGGCGGCAATCCGTACGCCAACGAGGGCTACAAGTCGGTCGCCCACGAGCTGGCGCGGGACTTCGCGGGGCGGCCGATCGACACGGTGGTGGTCCCCACCAGCCGGGCGGACCTGCTGGCCGGAATCGCGCGTGGTTTCCGGGAGTTGGCGGGGGCCGGGCTGATCGCCGAGGTGCCCCGGCTGGTGGCCGCGGAGCCCGCGGCGGCGGCGCCGTTCACCGCCGCCCTGCGCCAGCCGGACCGGGCCGAGCAGGAACGGACGCGGGTGAACTCGGGTCCGACGGTGGCGTTTTCGTTGGGTGAGCGACGGCCCTGCTGGCAGGGACTCGACGCCCTGTGGCGCACCGGCGGCACCGCGGTGGCGGTGGACGACGAGGTGACCATGGCCGAATGTCGACGGTTGGCCGCGGAGGGGCTGCTGCTGGAACCGTCGTCCGCGGTCGCGGTGGCAGTGGCCCGCACCCTGGTGACCGGGCCGGACGCGGTGGTCGTGGCGATCGGAACGGCCACCGGCATGAAGGCGCTCGGGGCGGCGTCCGGGCGGGACGGCGACTGAGCGCGCCGGGCCGGCGGGGCGGGGTGCCGGCCCGGCCCCGCCCCGGTGGCTCAGTGCGACTCGGGCCCCGCCAGGTGCCGGGCGATCACCATCCGCTGGATCTGGTTGGTGCCCTCGACGATCTGCAGCACCTTGGCCTCGCGCATGTAGCGCTCGGCCGGGAAGTCGACGGTGTAGCCGTAGCCGCCGAGGAGTTGGACCGCGTCGGTGGTGACCCGCATCGCGGTGTCCGTGCAGAAGAGCTTGGCCATCGCCGCCTCCTTGGAGAACGGCAGGCCGGCGTCGCGCAGCCGGGCGGCGCTGAGGTACAGCGCCCGGCCGGCCTCGACCTGGGTCGCCATGTCCGCGAGCATGAACCGCAGCCCCTGGAAGTCCGCGATCGGCCGGCCGAACTGGCGGCGGCCGGCGGTGTACGCGAGGGCCTCGTCGAGCGCCGCCTGGGCGACCCCGACGGCGCAGGCGGCGATGCCCAGGCGGCCGGAGTCCAGCGCCGAGAGCGCGATGGCGAAGCCCTGGCCCTCGTCGCCGATGCGCCGGGAGTCCGGCACCCGGACCCCGTCGAAGTGCAACTGCGCGGTCGGGGAACCCTTCATGCCCATCTTGCGCTCGGGCTTGGCGGCGCTGAGCCCCTCGGCGTCGCCGGGCACGAGGAAGGCGGTGATGCCGTGGGCGCCGCTGCCGCCGGTGCGGGCCAGCACGGTGTAGAAGTCGGCCACCCCGCCGTGGGTGGTCCACGCCTTGGTGCCCTCCAGGATCCACCTGTCGCCGCTGCGGGTGGCGCGGGTGGTCAGGGAGGCGGCGTCGGAGCCGGCGGCGGGCTCGGACAGGCAGTACGCGCCGAGCAGGCCGCCGCCGAGCATGGCCGGCAGGTGCGCGGCGCGCTGCTCCTTGCTGCCGAATCCGGCGAGGGCGTGACAGGCCAGGGTGTGCACGCTGACGCCGAGGCCGACGGTGAGCCGGGCGGCCGCGAGCTCCTCCAGGACCTGGAGGTACACCTCGTAGGGCTGGCCGCCGCCACCGAACTCCTCGGCGTACGGCAGGGAGAGCAGGCCGGATTCGGAGAGCAGGGTGAACAGGGCGCGGGGGAAGCGGCCGGCTTCCTCCTCTTCGGCGGCGGGCGGCCGGATCTCACGCTCGGCGAGCTCGCGAACCAGGGCCATCAGGTCGCGGGCCTCCCCGGTGGGCAGCCTGCGGTCCACCGGCGGGGGAACGTAGTCGGTCATGGCGGCGCTCTCCTCCCATTCGGGCGCTGCGGCACCGCGCGCGGGGGTAGGGCGGCGGCGCCGGATTCCGTCGTGCCCCGCTGATGATCGCGTCCCGGGTCGCGGAAGGCGATGACCTGCGGCAGTGGCGCTAGGAGTATGCCCGATCGGCGGCCTGGCGTCACTGGTTGATCATCGATTGCCCGGCAGATCCGGACCGTTTCGGGCGCCGTGCGGCACCACCGGGAAATTGGTCCGAACCATTGACTCACTGGTCTAGTCCTTCTAACTTCTCCTCCAACGTTCCGCGCGTTCATGCCAATTCGGCAGGCATGCGAGCCGGAACGCCGCCATGCTCCACCCTCGCCCCCCTCCGAGGAGACGACATGCTCAGACCGCACCGGATGCGAGCGCCGCGGAAGCTGATCGCCACCGCGACCGCCTTGTGTACCGCGGCCCTGGCCGGCACCCTCTTCGCCGGCTCCGCCTCCGCCCACCCGTCGCCGGCCGCCGCCACCCACCCGGTCACCGCGGCCCAGACCACCGCGACCCAGACCACCGCGGCGGGCAACAAGGTCGTCGGGTACTTCACCAACTGGGGGATCTACGACCGCAATTACCAGGTCAAGAACATCGAGACCTCGGGCTCCGCGGCCAAGCTGACCCACATCAACTACGCGTTCGGCAACGTCCAGGGCGGCAAGTGCGCCATCGGCGACTCCTACGCCGACTACGACAAGGCGTTCACCGCCGACCAGAGCGTCGACGGCAAGGCCGACACCTGGGACGACCCGAACGGGCTGCGCGGCAACTTCAACCAGCTCCGCAAGCTCAAGAAGCTGCACCCCAACCTCAAGGTGCTGTGGTCGTTCGGCGGGTGGACCTGGTCGGGCGGGTTCGGCGAGGCCGCCAAGAACCCGGCGGCGTTCGCCCAGTCCTGCTACGACCTGGTCAAGGACAAGCGCTGGGCGGACGTCTTCGACGGCATCGACATCGACTGGGAGTACCCCAACGCCTGCGGCCTGACCTGCGACACCAGCGGCAAGGACGCCTTCACCAACGTGCTCAAGGCGGTGCGGGACAAGTTCGGCCAGGGCAACCTGGTCACCGCGGCGATCACCGCGGACGCCTCGGACGGCGGCAAGATGGAGGCCGCGGACTACGGCGGCGCGGCGCAGTACGTCGACTGGTACAACCCGATGACCTACGACTACTTCGGCGCGTGGGACGCCAAGGGGCCGACCGCCCCGCACTCCCCGCTGACGTCGTACAACGGCATTCCGAAGGCCGGGTTCAACACCACCGACACCATCGCCAAGCTCAAGAAGCTGGGCGTACCGGCCGACAAGATGCTGCTGGGCATCGGCTTCTACGGACGCGGCTGGTCCGGCGTCACCCAGGACGCCCCGGGCGGCACCGCGACCGGCGCGGCGCCGGGCAAGTACGAGGCGGGCATCGACGACTACAAGGTGATCAAGGGCCGCTGCCCGGCCACCGGCACGGTGGGCGGCACCGCCTACGCCAAGTGCGGTGACCAGTGGTGGAGTTACGACACCCCGCAGACCATCGGCACCAAGATGGCCTACAAGGACGCCCAGGGACTGGCCGGGACGTTCTTCTGGGAGCTGAGCGGGGACACCTCGGACGGCGAGCTGATCAAGGCCATCAAGTAGCCGCGACCACGGCGGCCCCGGGGCGACGCCCCGTCAACGGACCATCCTGAGAAACGGGGAACCCGAGCGGGCGGGAGGCACCGGCCTCCCGCCCGCTCGGCCGTGTGCGGCCGGGCGCGGGGAGTCAAGCCGGTGGGCGGGGCGGCGCCGGGCAGCCCGGCTCGTACTCCTCGATCAGTCGGAGGGTGTCCCCGAGTCCCCGGACGAGCAGCTCCACCACGGTCTCACGGGGGAGTTCCTGCTCCTCGATCCAGTCCAGGGTGACGCCCTCGACGCTGGAGAGCCAGCCGGTCAGCGCCGTGCGGGCGAGCGGCGGGATCTCCTCGCGGTCCCAGGCACCGCGCGCGATGGTGCCGAGGAGCCGGGCGCGCACCTGGGCCCGGATGGCCAGCACCTCGGCGTCGAAGCCGACGCCGCCGGTGACGATCGTGCGGTAGGCGGCCTGGTGGTGCTGGGCGTAGCGCAGATAGCCGTCGACGGTGCGCCGGACGCGGTCGACGGGCGGCAGGTCATGGGTGCTGCCGGCGCGCTCGACGAGTTCCGCCACCGCGTCCTCGATGATCGCCAGGTAGTAGCCGCGCTTGTTGGTGAAGTAGTAGTAGATCAGGCCCTTGGCGACCCCGGCCTGGCGCGCGATGTCGTCCATCGACAGCGCGTCGTACGAGGTGTCGGCGAACAGCTTCTTCCCGGTGGCTATCAGTTCGGCACGGCGTGCCTGGTAACGCGCGGTGCCGCGGGGGCTCCGCGAGGCCGCGTGTCCGCGCTGTTGACTCTTATTCAAAATCCGCCCTAGTCTCCAACTGCCAAGAGTTTTGCGCAGTATGACAGAACGTCACCTGCGCATTCGGACCTGCGGCGGGCCCCCGCAGACAGCTCCATGAAGCACTTCCCTCGCGCATTCGACCACTGCCCCGGGGAGGACGCAGTGAGCACACCGAACGGCAGGGCGCCCGAAGGGCGAACCTCCTGGAAGAAGACCGCGGCGGTGGCGGTGCCCGCCGTCCTCGCCGTGGGCGCACTGGCCACCGCGATGGCCCAGGGCGCACTGGCCGCCTCCTTCGCGGTGTCCGGGACCAATTTCCAGGTCGCGTCGGGCAAGCTGACAAGCGAAGGGCTCGCCTCGTACGTGCACACCGACCGCGACGCCGACGACCGCGGCCACCCCGTCGCCCTCCTGGGCATCGGCAAGGCGAACCTCACCGACATCTGCCAGGCGGCGCGGGTCAAGACCCCGGTCGGCACCGTGGTGTTCAAGCTGACCGCGGGCGGGCCGGCCGGTGCGGTGCGCGCCGACAACCTCATCATCGACGGGGAGGACCTGGTGGGCGACGCCCGGTTCGGCACCGCCCAGATCGGTCGGGACGCCGGCACGCTCGACGCGGTGCCCGGCGTCAAGGGACCGAGCGGGAAGTTCGGACTCCAGGCCGGCAACATCGAGGTGGCCGGCGTCAAGTCGCACGCCTGGTCCGCCACCGGGGGCAACTTCCGGCTCAAGGGACTCCGGGTGAGCGTCAGCCTGGACGGCACGGCGTGCTTCTGAGGGCGCGCCGGGCGCGATGGGGCGCCCGGCTGGATCGGACGCTGCCCTGGCCGGAGCGGCGGACCGCGTTCCGGCGCTGGCGCCGGACCCGGCCGTTCTGGGCCGGACTGCTGCTCCTGCTGGGCGGCGCCGAACTGGTGCTGGTGCCGCTCTCCCCGCTGACCGTCCTGGTCAGCCTGGGACTGGGCGGACTGGCCGCGCTCGGCATCGGACTGGCGCTGATGGTGGCCGGGGTGTTCCTGTGGTGCACGCCGGCCGCGCACCACTACGTGAGCATCAATGCGCTGATCCTGTCGGTGCTCTCGTTCGCCGCGACCAACCTCGGCGGGTTCCTCGTGGGAATGGGACTGGGGATCGCGGGCAGTGCGCTGGGCTTCGGGTGGACGCCGGTACGGGACGGACCGGACGCGCCGGCGCACGCACCCGCCGCCGGGCCGCCGGACGCCGGTCCCGAGGACACCGGCCCGACCGCCACCGGCCCGGCGGACCGGACGCCCGCACGCCGCCGCGGGACCGGCAGCAAGGCCCTGGCCGTCGGTCTGCCGCTCGTCCTGCTCACCGCGGTCGGCGGCCCGACGCAACGGGCCGCCGCGACCGGGACGCCGGCACCCCCCGTCCCGCCGACCGTGACCACCACGCGGTTCGCCCCCCAGGGCTTCACCCTGGCCGGCGTCACCACCGTCCCCACCGCCGGCGGACCGCTCAAGGTGATGGTGCTGCGCATGAAGGCCGCCTCGCTGACCGACTACCGCCTCACCACCCACGACCGACAGGGCCCTCAACTCGGCCTGAACGCCGATGCGTTGGACCTCAAGGGCGCGGTGACCCTCTACCTCACCAAGTTCAGCGGCTGCATCGAGGGGATCCTCTGCCTCACCTTCACCCCCGACACCCTCCCCGTGCCGCCCGTCGTCCCGCCCTTCGTCTACATGACGCGGGTGAGTGCCGAGCAGGCACTGGTGACATCGGACCTGATCGTGGCGGACGGCCTGCGGCTCCAGGCGGGCGCCGGGGCCATGGACACCACCGGCGGTGGCTGAGCCGATCCGTTCCGATGCGGGGTTTACGCCCCTGCCCGGCACGAGCAGCATCGGCGTACGGGGCCGGAACCGCATCGAAGAGGTGACGCGTGCTCAACCCTTGGCTGGCGATGGAAGCGGGCGCCGATCCCGGCGAACGCCTCCGCACGGTGCGCCGCGCGCACGAGGCGTTCCTGGCCGACGGGACGGTGGCACCACCGGTCCGGCAGGTGGTCGCCGACTCCTGGCGCCGCTCGGCGCGGGCGTGCGCCGCACCGGACGGCGAGGTCCCCGTCGAGCTCGACGAGGCCGCACTGCGCCCCTACCGTGCGGCCCATCCGCTGGCCCGGGCCATGCCGGTCTTCCGGGAGCTGCTCGGCACCATCGCCCAGGACGGGGCACACCTGCTGGCGGTCTGCGATCCGCACGGACGTCTGTTGTGGGTGGAGGGGCACTCCGGGGTGTTGCGCCGCGCCGAACGGATGAACTTCGTGGCCGGTGCGCGGTGGGACGAGCGGCACGCCGGCACCAACGCACCGGGCACCGCGCTGGCCGCCGACCACGCCGTCCAGATCTTCGCCACCGAGCACTACAACCGCCGGGTGCAGCCCTGGACGTGCGCCGCCGCACCGCTGCACGACCTGCGGACCGGGCGGCTGCTGGGCGCCGTCGACATCACCGGCGGCGACCACCTGGCCAGTCCGCACAGCCTCGCCCTGGTACAGGCCACCGCGCGCGCCGCCGAGGCGCACCTCGCCGCGCAAGAACGGAGTTCGGGCACGTTCCTGACCGCACTCGGCCGCGACGAGGCGCTGCTGGTGCGCGACGGCGAGCGGCTGCGACTGGGCCGCCGGCACAGCGAGATCATGGTGCTCCTCGCCCACCATCCGGCGGGCCTGACCGGCGATCAGCTCGCCGTGCTCCTCTACGGCGAACGGGAGGTGCGTCCGGTCACCCTGCGGGCCGAACTGTGCCGACTGCGCCAACTGGTGGGACCGCTCCTGCACTCCCGCCCCTACCGCCTGGGCGCCCCCGTCGAAACCGATCTGCACGCCACCGAACGACATGTGACGACCTATCACCTCACCGCGGCACTCGACACCTACCGCGGCCCGCTGCTGCCCTGCTCCGAGGCGCCGGGCATCCGCCGGCTGCGCACCGCGCTGGAGGACCGGATGCGCCGGGCCCTGCTCGCCGCCGCCGACCCGGACCAGTTGCGCGCCTGGTCGCTCACGCCCTGGGGCGAGCACGACCTGGAGGTCCGAGAGGCACTGGTGGCCGCCCTGCCGGAGCGTTCCGCGGTCCGCCCCGCCTGCGTCGCGGCGGCCGGACGGCTGCGCTCCGAATACGGTCTGGCGCCCGCGCTCCCCGCGGATTCCGGTCCCCCGACAACCCGGTGACCCGGCCCGGTCGCCGGCCCCGTGCCGCCTCTCCCCCGCGCAACGTCGGCGCAACGTCCGCGGCCCTACCCTCCCCCCACCGCCCGCCGCACGGAGCGTCGGGCCGCGCCGCGCGATCGATTGGGAGGCCGCCCCATGGCTCGGTATGCGAACCCCGGTTCCGCAGATGCCGTGATGAGCTATCA
>LIQL01000250.1 GCA_001418405.1 Streptomyces diastatochromogenes
CCCCAACGCCGCCCCACACTCCGCAACCCGCTCCGCGAACACCCGCGACTCATCGAGCAGTTGAGCGCCCATGCCGACCCACTGCGACCCCTGACCGGGGAACACGAACACCGTCCGCCCCGCGACATCGGCCACGCCCTCGACGAGGGAGTGTGCGGAGTGGCCGGCGGCCAGTGCCTGGGTTCCGGTGAGGAGTTCGGTGCGGTCCGGGGCTACGACCACGGCCCGGCGTTCGAGGAGGGCGCGGGCGGAGAGCAGGGTGTGTCCGACGTCCTGGGGGCGGAGTTCGGGGTCGGTCTCGACCCGGGCGGCCAGGGCCGTGGCCTGGTCGCGCAGGGCCCGTTCGGTGTGGCCTGAGACGATCCAGGGCAGCGCGGCGGCCGGCTCGCCCGGCGCGGTGTCGGAGGCCGGGGCAGGCTCGGGGGCCTGTTCCAGGAGGGCGTGGGCGTTGGTGCCGCTGATGCCGAACGAGGAGACCGCGGCCCGGCGCGGCCGGCCGGTCACCGGCCACTCCCGCGCCTCGGTCAACAACCGCACCGCGCCCCCGGACCAGTCCACGTGCGACGACGGCTCGTCCGCGTGCAGGGTCCGCGGAAGCCGGCCGTGCCGCAGCGCCATCACCATCTTGATGACGCCGGCGACGCCGGCGGCGGCCTGGGCGTGGCCGATGTTGGACTTCAGGGACCCCAACCACAGCGGCTGGTCGGCGGTGTGCGCCTGGCCGTAGGTGGCGAGCAGTGCCTGGGCCTCGATGGGGTCGCCGAGCCGGGTACCGGTGCCGTGCGCCTCGACGGCGTCGATGTCGGCGGCGGTCAGGCCGGTGCGGGCGAGGGCCTGTTGGATGACGCGTTCCTGGGACGGGCCGTTGGGGGCGGACAGGCCGTTGGAGGCGCCGTCCTGGTTGACCGCCGAGCCGCGCAGCACGGCGAGGACCGGGTGGCCGTTGCGCTGGGCGTCGGAGAGCCGCTCGGCGACGAGGACGCCGACGCCTTCGGCCCAGCCGGTGCCGTCGGCGGCGTCGGAGAACGCCTTGCAGCGGCCGTCCGGTGCCAGGCCGCCCTGGGCGCTGAACTCGACGAAGAGGGAGGGTTCGGTGAGCAGCGTCACGCCGCCGATCAGGGCGATGCCGGATTCGCCGGAGCGCAGTGACTGGGTCGCCAGGTGCAGGGCGACGAGTGAGGAGGAGCAGGCGGTGTCGACGGTGACGGCGGGGCCTTCGAGGCCGAGGGTGTAGGCGAGGCGGCCGGAGAGCACGCTGGCGGCGGTGCCGGTCAGTGCGTGGCCGTGGAGTTCGGTGGCGGTGCCGGCCGAGGGGGCGCCCCAGTGGTAGGACCCGACGAACACCCCGGAGCGGGTGCCGCGCAGCCCGGTGGGGGCGATGCCGGCGCGTTCCAGGGCCTCCCAGGACACTTCGAGGAGGAGGCGTTGTTGGGGGTCCATGGCGGTCGCCTCGCGCGGCGAGATGCCGAAGAACGCGGGGTCGAATTCGGCGGCGTCGTAGAGGAATCCGCCTTCGTGGGTGCTGCTGCTGCCGTCGCCATTCCCGGTGAGGGCCGCCAAGTCCCAGCCGCGGTCGGTGGGGAAACCCGAAACGGCGTCAGCCTCGGCCCAGACCAGGTCCCAGAGGGATTCCGGTGAATTCACGCCGCCGGGCAGCCGGCACCCCATTCCGACGATGGCAATGGGTTCGTTGTCCTTGGATTCCAGTTCTCCAATGCGGCGGCGGGCGCGTCGGAGATCGGAGGTGACTCGCCGCAGATAGTCGACGATTTTCTCCTGCTGGTCCGGCTGGCCTTGCGGGGATTCCGACATCGGTCCGTCCTCATCATCGGGTAGCGAACGAAAGCAACAATTTCGCTATGTGGTTTCGAACTCTTCATCGATGATGTCGAGCAGTCTGTCGACCGACACCGTGTCGATGTCCTCGTCCGAGGAGGGCACCTCTGTGGGCGCGTTCTGGCGGAGTGCGGCGGCGAGGGCGTCCAACCGGTCGGCGACGGCCCGGCGTTCGGGGTCGTCCGGCGGCAGGCTGGTGACGATCGCCTCGAACCTGGTCAGTTCCTCGCCGTGGTCACCCTGGTCGCCGTGGTCGCCGCGCTGCCGGGGGACGGCTGCGGCGAGGAGTTCCGCCAGCCGGCGGGCCGCGCGTTCGGGGGTGGGGAAGTTGAAGACCAGGGTGGCCGGGAGCCGCAGTCCGGTGTGGCCGGCGAGCCGGTCGGCGAGTTCGACGCCGGCGAGCGAGTCGAAGCCGAGTTCCTTGAAGACGCTGCGGGCGCCGACCGCGTCCGGTCCGGGGTGGCCGAGGACCGCGGCGGCTTGCGTCCGCACCAGGTCCAGGAGGTGGCGGTCCCGGTCGGCCGCCGGAAGCGACGCGAGGCCGTTGGCGGCCGAGCCGGGCTCGCCCGGGTCCGCCGCCGGCTCGGCGGCCGTTGCGGGGCGGGCCGCGACGGGCCGGGGCGGGCGGGCACCGGCGGGTCCGTCGTGGCGCGGGCGCCGCGGGGCCCGGGGCGCGGCGCGTTCGTCGTCGGTCAGGGGGCGGACGGTGAGGGCGTCGACGGTGACGACGGGTGCGCCGTGGGCGTCGGTCGCGGTCAGGGACAGGGCGCCGGTTGCGGTGGGTGCGAGGTGGACGCGGAGCGCGGTGGCTCCGACGGCGTGCAGTCGGACGCCGTGCCAGGCGAGGGGCAGGGCGCCGTCCGCCGCCATGGCGGCGTGCCGGGCGGCGTCGAGCAGGGCCGGGTGCAGTCCGAAGTCGGCGGCACCGGCGGCACCGGGCGGGAGCGTCACGTCGGCGAAGACCTCCGTGCCGCGGCGCCAGGCGGCCCGCAGGCCGCGGAAGGCCGGACCGTAGTCGAAGCCGCGGTCGGCGAGGCGTTCGTAGTGGTCGGTGAGGTCGAGGGGTTCGGCGTCGGTCGGCGGCCAGTTGGGGCCCGTGAGTGCGGTGGGGTCGGCGTGCGCCGCCGCGGGCGCGGGCGCCGGGCCGGTGGTGGTGCGGGGTGGACCGCCGAGGACGCCGGTGGCGCACTGCTGCCAGGGGGCGGCCGGGCGGTCCGCCGGGCGGGCGTGGACGGTGACGGTGCGGTGCCCCGTCGTGTCGCCGGGGCCGACGCGGACCTGGACGTGCAGGGCGTCCCCGTCGGGCAGGGACGGTGCGGCGGTGACGGCGAGTTCGTGCAGGACGTCGCAGCCCGCCTCGTCGCCGGCGCGGACGGCCAGTTCCACCAGCGCGGTGGTCGGCAGCAGGAGCCGTCCGGCGACCGCGTGGTCGGCGAGCCAGGGGTGGGTGTGCAGGGCGACGGTGCCGGAGCAGACGGTGCCGTCGCCATCGGCGAGTTCGACGGCGGAGTCGAGCAGCGGGTGGCCGAGGGCGCCGGCTCCGGGCGCGGCCGGGCGCGGCGGGGTGGGCCAGTGCCGGACGTGTTGGAAGGCGTAGGTGGGCAGGTCGACGCGGCGGGCGCCGGTGCCGGCGTAGTAGGCGGACCAGTCGACGGGGACGCCGAGGGTGTGCAGGCGGCCGAGGGCGCCGGCGAACGCCTCCTCCTCCGGCCGGTTCTTGGCCAGGACCGGGACCACGTCGACGGGGCTGCCCGGCCCCAGGGTGTCGCGGGCGAGGGCGGACAGCACGCTGCCGGGGCCGAGTTCGACCAGGAGGTCGGTGCCGGCCTCGCCCAGGGTGGCGATGCCGTCGGCGAAACGGACGGTGCCGCGGACGTGCCGCACCCAGTAGTCGGGGGTGGTGACCTCGCTGCCGGCGAGGTCACCGGTGAGGTTGGAGACGAGGGGGATCGACGGCTGGTGGAGGGCGAGGCGGTCGACGACGTCCCGGAAGGCGTCGAGCATGGGGTCCATCAGCGGCGAGTGGAAGGCGTGCGAGACGGCGAGCCGGCCGGTGCGGCGGCCCTCGCGGGCGAAGTGGGCGGCGAGGCGCAGTACGGCGTCCTCGGTGCCGGAGACGACGACCGCGGTGGGCCCGTTGACGGCGGCCAGGGCGGTGTGCCGGTCGAGCAGCGGGGCCACTTCGTCCTCGGTGGCCTCCAGCGCGGCCATCGCGCCGCCGGCCGGCAGCGCCTGCATCAGCGTGGCGCGGGCGGCCACCAGGCGGCAGGCGTCCGTCAGCGTCAGTACGCCGGCGACGTGTGCCGCGGCGATCTCCCCGACGGAGTGGCCGCCGACGGCGTCGGGGCGCAGGCCGAGTGCGGTGAGCAGGCGGTGCAGGGCGACCTCGATGGCGAACAGGGCGGGTTGGGTCCAGCCGGTGCGGTCCAGGAGTGCCGGGTCGGTGCCCCACATCACCGTGCGCACGGGTCGCTCCAGGTGCGGGTCCAGGGCACGTGCGACGTCGTCCAGGGCATCGGCGAACAGCGGGAAGCGGCCGGCGAGTTCGCGTCCCATGGCGAGGCGCTGGCTGCCCTGGCCGGAGAAGAGGAC
>LIQL01000251.1 GCA_001418405.1 Streptomyces diastatochromogenes
CCTGTCCTGCTTCCAGGCAGTGATCATCGGTTCGATCAACAGCCACTTCTCGTCTGATAAGTCGCTGAGGTACGGCTCTCTCTTCACAGCCCGCATCTCAACATGGACATGCTCACTCGACGGCTCGTACGGCGATCAGTACCACGATCGAGCGATCACGAACCGAGGAAGATCGGACTTAACGCCCACTCAGGAAAACGTGGAGGCGGCCGACGTCCCGGCGCGCATCGCTGTTCTCGCCGACGAGTGCGACCGCCACGGTCCCGCTTTCGACGAGCTCACGGTCCTGGATCGCGGTGATCTTCCGCTCGCAGCACAGGCTCCAGTTGAGGGTGAAGAGGCCGTGCACGCCGATCGCGCCGATCCATGCCTTGGTGGTGGGCCGCCACCATCACCCAGGCACCCACTTGAGCCCCGCGGTGCCTGCGGTGGCGAGGCTGTTCGGGCCGGTCGGCACATAGGTGTCCGTGACCGGCTGCGGGGTGCCGACGGTGGTGTACGGGAGTTCGTCCCGATCGTGACCAGCGTGCGGGCGTTCGCGGTGTCCGTGACCAGTGTGGTGCCCGAGGCCCGGTACCGGCGCCGCGCAGAACGACGCCACGGGGGTCGACGTGCAGCTGTCCGGCGATGTGGTACCTGCCCGGGGCCAGTTGGACCGCGCCGCGCACGCCGTCCTTGTCCGGTGACAGCGCGGACGCCTTGTCGAGTGCAGCCTGGAGCCCCACGGCAAGCCGCAAGGCATGGGACTCGTCCCGCGCTCAGCCGCGGTGCTGGCGGTAGCGGCACCCGGTCGGCCCGGTGGTGCCGGCGCTTCGTATGCTCGCAGTGCGGGGAACCGGAAGCTGACCACCTTCGGAGGCGAACGACCATGTCGGAACAGCGTGTTGTCCTGGTGACGGGCGGGGGAACGGGAATCGGGGCCGCCACCGCCCGGCTGCTGCGCACCGCCGGGCACCAGGTCGTGATCTCCGGGCGGCGGCTCGAGCCCCTGCGCCGGGTCGCCGAGGAGACCGGTGCGCTGGCCCACCCTTCCGACGCCGCCGACCCCGAGGCCGTGCGTGAGCTCGTCGAGACGACGGTGACGACCTACGGGAGACTCGACGGTGTGGTGCTGAACGCCGGAATCGGGCGGGGCGGTGCGGTCGGCGACATCGCGGTCGAGGACTGGGAAGAGCAGATACGGACCAACCTCACCGGCCCGTTCCTGCTGCTGCGAGCCGCGCTGCCGCATCTGCTGGCGGCCCGCGGCGCGGTCGTCGCGGTCGCCTCGGTCGGCGCGCTCCGCAACAGCGTCGGCAACGCCGGCTATGCGACGTCCAAGGCGGGTTTGCTCCACCTGTGCCGCTCCCTCACCGTCGACTACGGGCCGCAGGGGCTGCGGGCCAACGCGGTGTGCCCGGGCTGGGTACGTACGGAGATGGCGGACCAGCGGATGGCGCGGTTCGCGGCGGAGGCGGGCCTGGCGGGCGGTGCCGAGGCGGCGTACGAGGAGGCGAACCGGCTGAATCCCGCCCGGCGGCCGGGCGATCCGCAGGAGGTCGCCGAGGCGATCGACTGGCTGCTGTCGCCCGCCGCGTCCTACGTCAACGGGGCCGTCCTCACCATCGACGGCGGGGTGACCACGGTCGGCGTCGGCGGTGCCGCCTTCGACTACCGGATCGAGGCGCGTACCCCACGCCCGTAGCGGACTACCGGACAGGCCCGCTCCATGGGGTCCGTGGCGAGGCCAGGCACCCATGGCGGGGCCAGGGCCCGGAAAGAGACTGGGCCTGGACGGCGCCCCAGCGGCTATGAGCAATCAAGCGTCGGGCGGGAACTCGACAAGCACGGGCTCATGGAATTTCTCCCGACAAAGTCGCTTGACGGCCCTGTCCGCGAACCGTCGGGCGAAGGCGGCACCCGTGTCCGCGGTCGCTCCGGTGATCAAAACGGTGGTCATCGATACTCGTTCCTGTCGGACGTGTTCGGATGGATGGCGAAGTTCCGGGCTGGGGCCGAGGCGTAGGCTCGTGCCATGTCGAGGAGGAACGCCTTCTCGCTTGCGAGGCCGCCTTTGTCGCAGTTGCCGAGACTGCCGGCGGACTGCTGGTGGGGCACGCCGGCGAGCTTGGCGCTGCGTGCCCCTGTCATGACGCACGCGAGCACCGTCGCATCGACTTTGGCGTGAGCGACGCCCGCGGCGGCCACATGCCGACGCGCACGAGCCCACGCACAGGCGGGCACGTAGTCGTTGAGGACAAGGATGGCATCCCGGGTCTCGATGATCTTGCGGTAGGCCAGCAGCCGCCAGGATGCCTGCGGCCACACGATCTCAAGCAGTCGGTGGCGGGGTTTGAGGAACGCGACGTTCGGCACGGCCTGTACCAGGTCGCGCCACAGCGGCCACAGACGCCAGATGGTGCGGATCTCCACCACGGCGCCCTGCACGGCCCACAGCGAGGGCACCAGGAGGGCGATCGCACGTAGCAGCCCGTGCAGGTCCATGACGTACGGGAGGTACGGCAGCAGCCGATGGGTGTGGAACAGCAGGTTGATGAGCTGGCAGAACCAGAACACGAAGGAGAGCGCGGTGCCGATTCCGAACATCCGTAAGCTTGCCTTCAGGACGGGGTTGGGCGTGCGTCTGCTGTACTGGCGGCACAGCCAGGTGCAGGAGATGTCCGCGACGAGATGGTCCACCACCATGACGAGCCAGTAGGCGGTGGAGGGCGTCGGCGCACCGTGGCCCGCTATGGCGTGTTCCTGGTGCGGTGGAGCAAGTGAATCCAGGGCCAGTAGGGCCACCATGGCCAGGCCCGTCACGTAGCACACGCCCAGACGTAGTCGGCGGCCGCCGGCGGCCGCCGAGACGAAGTACAGGACTGCGCCCGACGAGAGCACTCCGCTCATGTTCCGTGCCAGGGCGATGGCGTGGACCCCCGCACTGGCCTGGACGGCGAGCTGGGTCGCGACGGGGAGCGTGAGCAGCATGGCCACCGCGGCGGTGGCCACGGCCAACCACAGCCCGCGCTGCTCGGGGGCGCGCAGGGCGGCGGAGGCACGCAGGGTCAGAGCCAGCCACAGCCAGCCCACACAGATGTAGTCGAACCAGTACAGCGCGTGGGAGGGTTCAGCGTTCATCCGCGGCACGCGCCCCCAGCGCGGCTTCCAACCGGCCCAGCACACCGCGCGGAGCTCTGGCGGCGGGCGGTGAAGCGCGGATGCTCAGCAGACTGGCAAGCATCTCCGCCTCCTGCTCCTGACGGGTGGTGTAGCTGGCGCGACCGAGCAGCCGTTGGATCAACTGCGGGCTCAGATCGGGGAGAAGGGCCTCGGACGCCTCACCGTGGCTCAGGTCCGTGCCGCGGTGGTCGAACAGCATGTGCCCGATCTCATGTAGCAGGATGTGCTCTTGGTGCACTCGGCTGGTGCGCTGCTCGAAGAAGATGTGGTCGTCGGTCTCGGTGGCGAGCCACATGCCGCAGATGTTGTTCCGGGCAGCCTGTTGCGGTAGCGGATGCAGATGCAACGGACGTCTGCGCTGGGCGGACAGCTCCTGGCACAGAGCATCGATGGTGAAGGGGCGCGGCACACTGAGTTGGTCCAGGACCGACTGGCAACGCCAATGTAATTGAGCGTACTTCTTCGGCATGCGTCTCCCAATTGCCTGCTGTGGGGAAGGCCGGTCGCTTTTGGGGCGCCTGCGATCCGGAACGCCAGTGGCATGACAACGGACGCGGCCCACCCGGGAGTTCCCAGGGGACGCTGCATCAGTCATGGGATCCGGCTGCGGGGGGATTCGGGTCGCTCATCGCCGAGAGGTTCTGCAGTTTGCGGGCCTCTTCGACCATGGTGAGCAGGGCGTCCAGGCTGGCAGGCGAGAGCCCTTCGGCACGCAGCGCCAGACTGCGGATCTTGGTGTCGCGCAGCGCGGTGGCCAGCGTGAGTTGGGCGTTGACCCGTTCCGACACCTCGTCGTTGAGGAAGTACTCGGGTGGTACTCCGAAGAACTGCGCGAGAACGTCCAGCTGTTCCAGCGTGAGGTTGCGTTTCTTTCCGGTGGCCAGTTCCCAGAGATAGGTGGCGGAGATGGCCCCTCCGGTCGTCTCGCGGATCTCCTTGGCGAGCCGCGCGTAACCGGGACGGGTGCGTTCGTCGGGATAGAGCGTCTCGATCAGCTTGTTGAGACGCTGTTCGAGTTGCAGGAGCAGCGGACGGTCGTCCTCGCCGCGTGCCGATCCGGTACCGCGCATCTCTCGCCCTTCCCAGCAGAGGTCTCCCAACGGAGGCAGGAGCCGGCCCGGCGTCTGCCAAGAGGAAGAGAGTCTAGCCTGGCCAATGACGTCGCCCCAGGGGAAACTACCCTGGCGCATCGGTCACCTCCCGACGGGGGTGTGCGGCCGCCGTGGCAGTGCGGCGGGCGGACGTCAGAGCCGGCAGGCAGCAGGCTGACAGGACGGCCAGGAACGCCTGGTAGAGGGCCACCGGCCACAGCGAGCCGTGCCCCACCGTGACCAGGGTCTGGGCCAGCGCCGGCGCCGTGCCCCCGAACACCACGCCGGCCAACTGCTGGGCCAGGGAGATCGCGGTGTAGCGCACCCGAACCGGGAAGGCATCGACGAGCAGGGCGGCGCCCACCGCGTAGACGACGGCGCTGGCGGACTCCAACGCGCACACCCCCAGCGCGATCCGGACCAGCGAACCGCTCCCCAGGGCCAGGACGTTGAGCGGGACCGCGAGCAGGTACAGAACCAGCCCCAGGGCGCAGATGCGCGCGGCTCCCATGCGCTGGGCGGCTACCGCAGCGACGGGCTGGACCACGAACCGGGTGACAGCCGCGCACAGCACCACGCCCAGCACCTTCTCCCGGGGAAAGCCGATGTGCACGGTCGCCCAGGACAGCACGAAGGTGCCGGCCAGATACGTCCCGGCAACCGGGACAGCGCAGGCTCCGACGCACACCGCCGTCTTCGGGAAGTGCCGCTGCAAGGTGTCGCGCACCGGGGCGGGCGTCACTCGCCCTTGCGCCGACAGTCCCTCGAACTCCGGGGATTCGGGTACCTTCAGCCGTATGACCAGGCCGACGGCCATGAGGGCGGTGGAGAGCAGGAAGGGGACCCGCCAGCCCCAGGCCAGGAATTCGCCGTCGCCCAGTCGAGAGAACGGGATGAAGACCGCGCTGGTCAGGATGGAGGCCAGCGGGGTCCCTTGCTGCACTGCCGCAGTCAGGACCACCCGGCGTCCCTGCGCCGCGTGCTCCCCTGCCAGCAGCACCGCGCCGCCCCACTCGCCGCCCACCGCGATCCCTTGGACGAGCCGCAGGGCGCATAGCAGCACCGGAGCGGCGATCCCCGCCTCGTCGTAACGAGGCAGCAGTCCGATGCACGCAGTAGCCGCCCCCATCAGCACAAGTGTCGCTACCAGACTGCGTTTTCGTCCGAGCTGGTCCCCGAAATGGCCGAACAGCGCTGCACCGACGGGGCGGCCCAGAAAGCCGACCCAGAACGTCGCGAACGATGCCAGCAGACCGGTGGCCTGCTGCGCTTCGGGAAAGAACAACTCCGGGAAGACCAGGCTGGATGCGGTGGAGAAGACGAAGAAGTCGTACCACTCGACCGTGGTTCCCACCAGGCCGGCCAGTCCCGCCTTGCGGGCGGGGGACAGCCAGGGGCGTCCAGTGGGTGTGCGCGGGGTCCGACGCATCATGCTCCAAGAGATCACTGTGAGGGACGGGTTGTTCGTAACGTCAGTAACGCGTCAGCAGCATGCGGACGCGGCGACCAGCGCAACGGAGCGGCCGTAGCACCTGGCCCGATCCAGAACTGTCTTTCTCAGCGGATGGGTTGACGGTATATCGTCCGCTCGGTAGCGTCCGGGGCTGTCTCGGGCCGCACAACCGTGTATGGCGCTCGTTGCCACGCCGCGCACGGGGCGCGGGAGTACCGACGCGTCAGCGCACGGTGCACGAGACGGCACGATGCACTGTCGATTGGTTTGTCTGGTTGAGGGCTGGGGTGACCAAACTGCGCTGCGGCTCATCGAGCACCTTGCCGTGAACCCATCGATCGTGCCGAAATGCCGCATTTCGCGGTGAGTCTTCCTTGCTCGGGACCAGATCCGCGCTGGGTGTCACCCAGCGCTCGGGGGACGGAGAGGGGTACCACCCATGCCTGAGGTGTTGGCCGGTGCAGCAGAGGAGATCGTGCGGGTGGCGGCGAAGGAGAGCCCTGCCGCACGATGCGGGTCGTCGACGGTGTGCACCGGCTGTGCGCGGCCGCGCTGCGCGGCGACGACGGGTACATCGAGACCCGGTGTCATCGAGGACGGCGCAGAGGGTGCTTCCGTCCTCGCCGTCAGGTTGAACTCCGGGTACGGCACGCCGCTTCAGACACCGACCACGCAGCCACGGCCCCGCGCACCACGGCCGGCCATCCGCTCTCTTCCGGCTCTTCCGGTGCGCTCATCTTGAGACTGGGTTCGGCGCTACGACGCCGTCTGATGAGCCACTTGCAGCCGATGCCCAGGCTTCCAGGGCTGAGTAACCCCATGCGAGCGTTCACGTCACAGGGAGGGTAAATGATGTCGGAAGGTAAATCCGTGCGGCCGTTACGCGTGAATGACTTGTTCGACCAGAAGATAGAAACCGTACCCGTCGCTTCGTTGATCACGGCGGACTCGCCACGACTGGCCGGGGAAAACGTGGAGCATGCGCGCACGCTTGCTCAGTCTGAGGCTGAACTTCCCCCGATCATTGTGCATCGCTCGTCGATGCGAGTCATCGATGGAGTGCACCGACTGTACGCTGCGATTTTACAGGGTCGGGATGAAATCCACGTCAGATTCTTCGACGGTAACGAGAAGGATGCATTTGTACTTGCCGTTGAGTCCAATGTGCAACATGGTTTGCCGCTGACCCTGTCCGACCGCACCGCGGCGGCAGGGCGCATTGTCAAGTCGCATCCGGAGTGGTCTGATCGCGCGGTTGCTGCGGCGACCGGGTTGGCGGCCAAGACCGTCGCTGCGATTCGCCGACGGTCAACAACTGGGGAAGTTCCCCAGTTGCACAGTCGGATCGGGCGGGACGGTAAGGCCCGACCGGTCCACGGCGCGAGGGGGCGCAGGCTGGCGAGCACTCTGCTCGTGGAGAACCCTGACGCCTCACTGCGTGAGGTCGCCAAGGCGGCCGGGGTCTCGCCCGGCACCGTGCGTGATGTACGCCGGCGCCTTCAGCGCAACGAGGACCCGGTCCCTCCCCGCCAGCGCAGGGCCGAGCTGAGCGCCGCGCAGAAGATCCCCGCCGCGGTGGACGGCACCCCCAGCACTGCCACCGGGGGCTCGGGCCAGAAGGTGGCGGTGCAAGCGCTCATGCGGGATCCGCAGCTGCGCATGTCCGAGGAGGGGCGGCTTCTGTTGCGCCTGTTCGCCATACGCACTGTTGACGAGCGGCATCAGCAGCGGCTCATCAGGTGGATTCCCAGTCGTTGGCGGCGCACCGTCACAGAACTCGCATATTCCTGTTCGCGTGACTGGTACCGGTTCGCCGAACAACTGAAGGCATGGGAAGAGGACGGGGCGGCCGATCACAAGCAAGTCCTGGGAGAGGTCGGCTGATTCGGAGTTGTCCGCGCCACCGTGAACGATCTGTACAGGACCCACCCCGCCTTGCCGGGAAGACGGACCAGACGTTGCCTCGTCAAAGCGCTGTTGATGAAGGGCTTTTCAGCTCCTCCCGGGAACTTGACGAGCGGTGCGCAGACCAACAGGTGGTCCCGGTGCGAGTTCACCGGGGACACGGATGTAGGAAATCCGTGTCAGTGTGCGTTAACGTCCCAGTGTCCTAACGGAGTTCGGATGCGAACCGGATTCCACCCCGCACGTATTCCAAGGGAGATTTCATGGACAGTACCGTAAACGCCTGGAAGAACACCGTGTACCGAGAGGGCTTGGCGATGGACTCGGGCCACCCGGCGGGTGTGGTGGACCTCACTGCCGATCTCTCCGAGGAGGGTGACACCACGGCCGCGAAGACCCTCTCCACGCAGCCGTTCTTCAACTGCTGCGGCTGACCCCGGTCCGCGACATCCGCCGGCACCGGCGTGCCGCGGGTGTCGAGGCCGGCGCTGGCCCGTCCCTCACGCGGGCCAGCGCCGGTCCGGCTCGCCCCGCCCGGACCGGCTCGGACACGCCAGGCACACGCGCACCCGCGAGAAAGAGACCCTCCATGCCGCACAGCCGTCTGCCCGGCGAGCACACCGCCTCCCTCACTCCCGGCTTCTGGGCCGCAGCCTGCCACCTACGGGAGCGCCTCCACCCGTCCTCCGCTCCGTCGGATCCCGAGAATCCGGCCCTGGCGGCAGCCCGGCTCGCCGACTGGCGGGCGCTGGCGCCGTTCCGGGGCCTGGAGGAATCCCTCACCGACGGACTGCGCCCGGTCGGGGTGACCGAACCGACGCTGTACAGGCTGCTCGGAGAGGACCCCGCGGCGCTCTCCACCCGGCTGCCCGGCCGCCCGGCATGGGCAGACCGCGTGCGCTCTGCTCACCTCACCCCCGCTCAGCCGGGCACCGAGCCGCTGCCCGGCCTGCTACGCGTCGCTGACCCCTTGGTACGGCAGGCCCAGCACCGGCTGCGCCTGGCCCTGCGCCGCCTCGGCCCTTTCCCGGCGGAGCTGGACGGGCTCTGCGAAACCCTCGTGACGAGCGTGCCGGTCTCCCGGCTGGGGGTCCTGCTGAAACCCACCATGATCCTTGAGATCAACGTGGCGCGCGTCCAGGGCAGACTCACCTCCGGAAGCACCGGCGAGGAACGCTACCGTCTCTTCGTCGACGCCCTCACCAGGCCCGCGGAGCAACACCGCCTGTGGGCCGAGTACCCGGTGCTGGCCCGGTGTGTGGTCGAACTGCTCGACCACTGGGTGGCGGACCGTCTGCGCTTCGCCCGGCATCTGCGGGACGACTTCGGCGAGCTGTGCGACACCCTGTGGTCCGGTACACGGCCCAGCGGCGTCGCGGCGGTCCGCTTCGGCCACGGCGACGTCCACCGCAGGGGCAGCTCGGTGTGCCGGGTCGACGTCCACGACGCACCGTCGGTGTTCTACAAACCGCGCTCGCTCGCGGTGGACGAACAGTTCGCCGGATTCCTGAACCGTTTCAACGAGGACAGTCCGAACGCCCTGCGCACCCCGCGTACGTTGAGCCGCGCGGACCACGGCTGGGCGGAGTACGTGGTGCCCCGGACCTGTGCGGCCCCGCAGGAGGTGGCCCGCTTCTACTGGCGTACCGGCGCTCTGCTGGCCCTGGTACACGCGCTGCGTGGAACCGACTTCCACCACGAGAACATCATCGCGGCCGGCGAGCACCCGGTACTCGTCGACCTGGAAGCACTGCTGCATCCTCGTGCCCCGCAGAGCGCGCCGAGGCAAGGGGGGAACGGCACGGGGACGGGGGAAACGGACGACCCTGCTCTGGCTGCCCTGGGCGAGTCGGTGCGGGCCACCGCGCTGCTGCCGGCCAAGGTGGTGTTGGACGGGGCCGCGGGCGTGACCGCCGCGGACTACAGCGGACTCAGCGGAACCCAGGGCCAGCCGTCCGCCGTCCCGGTGCCCGTCGAGAAGAACGCGGGAACCGACGAGGTGCACATCGTGTGGGAACACGTGCGCATGGCTGGTGGAGACAATCGGCCGCGCATGCCCGACGGTACGTACTGCCGCCCCGCGGACCATGCCCCTGACGTGCTGGCGGGATTCCGCTTCGCATATGACTGGATCGTCGCCCGGCGCGCGGAACTCCTTGCCCCCGGCGGCCTGATCGCCGGCTTCGCCGGCACACCGGTGCGCTTCCTGCCCAGGGCGAGTTTCGTCTACGGCAAGGTTGCCACCGAGAGCATGCATCCGGACTTCTTGCGGGACGCGTTGGACCGGGAGCGCAGCACCGCCCGGCTGTGCGCCGGGAGGTATGCCGGACCGGCCGGCGAGGTGGTCGTGCGTGCCGAGATGGACGCGGTGCTGCGCGGGGACATCCCACTGTTCGAGACCCTGCCCGGGTCGCGGAAGCTGATACTCGACGACGGGCGCTGCGTACCCGACTTCTTCAGGGAGCCGGCGCTGAGCGCGGTGTGCCGCCGTATCGAGGCCATGGGCCCCGAAGACCAGGCACTCCAGGAACGGATCATCGCCGGGTCGTTCCTCAGCAGAGTAGACGCCGGTCCGCTGGAGGAGCCGGCCGCCGCGGACATCCGCCGCAGCCTGCGAAGCCGCACCGCCGACGCGGGGGAACTCGTCGACGCCGCAACAGCGATCGGCGACCGGGTACGCCGGCTGGCCATAGCCCGGGACGGGAGGGTGGGGTGGATCGCACCGAAGGCCGTGGCGTACGGGGTCTGGGACCTCGCCGCCCTCGACGAGGACCTGTACTCGGGACTCTCCGGCATCGGCCTGTACCTCGCCCGACTGGGCCGACTGAGCGGTCACCAGCGCTTCACCGCGCTGGCGTCGGACATCGCCGACGAGGTGGTCCGCCGGGTTCACGCCCGGGCCGCGGCCCCCGCCCGCTCCTCCGCGGGCGGCGGCATACAGGCGGACATCGGGGCGTTCGGCAATTGGATGGGACCGCTGTACTTCCTGGTGCATCTCGACCGATTGCTCGGCGACACGGCTCACGTGGCCGCGGTACGCGAGCCGGTGCTGTCCGCTGTGGAACGCGGCCTGGGTATCACGAAGGCTTTCGACGTCGTGGCGGGCTCGGCGGGCTGCGCCCTGGCGCTGCTCACTCTGATCGAGGCCGGACACGACAGCGACGGCCGGGCGGCGGACCTGGTCCGGCGCGCCGCCTGGCACCTGGTCACCGGCACCGTCCCCGGTGGCACCGGACGGAGCCTGGCCTGGGAGCACCACCAGATCGGCAGCAGTCAGCCGCTCACGGGCTTCGCCCATGGAGCAGCGGGCGTCGTGACCGCACTGGCCCGCCTGCATCCCTTCGCGCCCGGGGAGGGATGCGCCGAAGCGGTGGCCGGTGGACTGGCCTACGAGCGGGAGGTGTTCGACGCCGGGGCGGGGAACTGGCCCGACTTCCGCACCGACGCCCCGTCGCCCTTCCGCTCACTGTGGTGCCACGGGGCCGCGGGCATAGCCATGTCCCGGCTCGATCTGATCGGCAGACCCGCCACGATCGGCCAGGAGGAAGAGCTGGCCGCCGATGCCATGGCGGCGCTACGGTTCGGCGACTCCGGATCCGGTACGCAGCGGCTCACCGGTCGCGGCAGCGACAGCATGTGCCACGGTGATCTGGGCAACCTCGAACTGGTCCTGCTGGCCGAGCAGAGCGGCCGGTCCGAGCCAGGCCGGTTGATGCGGTTGCTCGGGGAGAAACTCGATGCCGCCGCGGAGCGGGACTGGGTGTGCGGTTCGCCGTCCCGTAGCGAGACCCCCGGCCTGATGACCGGTCTTTCGGGTGTAGGGCACCAGTTGCTGCGGTTCGCCTGCCCGGATCTGGTGCCCTCTGTTCTGCTGTTGCACCCACCGGCGCCGGGGCCGGCCTGACAGCGGTACAGCGGCGGCCGCCAGTCGACCAACCGCTCAGCGGCCGCGCCGTAACACCACCTTGTCCCGCTGCCCCGCCACCTTGGTCAGGCGGTGTCGCGAACGGCGCGGGCCAGGATACGCAGACCCTCGTCCAGATCATCGGGGGAGATGGTCAGCGGGGGGAGAAGTTTGACGACCTCGTCCCGCGCCCCGGACGTCTCGGCGAGCAGCCCGAGGTCGAAGGATCGGCGGGCCACGCAGGCGGCTCGCCGGGCGTCGGTGAACTCGATGCCCCAGACCAGACCGCGCCCTCGGAACTCCACGATGTCATCGGGGTGTTCCCGAAGGAGCGCGGCCAGGGCCTGCTCGACCTGGTCGCCCTTGGCACGGGTCTGCTTCTCCATGGCCGGGCCGTCGGCCCAGTAGGTGTCGAGGGCGGCGGTGGCGGTGACGAAGGCGGGGTTGTTGCCGCGGAAGGTGCCGTTGTGCTCGCCCGGTTCCCACAGGTCCAGTTCGGACGTGAAGAGGACGAGAGACATGGGCAGGCCGTAGCCACTGATGGATTTGGAGACGGTGACGATGTCCGGGGTGATGCCGGCCTCTTCGAAGGAGAAGAAGGGGCCGGTGCGGCCGCAGCCCATTTGGATGTCGTCCACGATCAGCAACATGTCGTTGCGGTGGCACAGGTCGGCCAGGCCGCGCAGCCACTGGGGGCGGGCCACGTTGATACCGCCCTCGCCCTGGACGGTCTCCACGATGACGGCGGCCGGGTGGTCCAGGCCGGAGCCCTGGTCCTGCAGGAGGCGTTCGAACCAGAGGAAGTCGGGGACCCGACCGCCCAGGTAGTTGTCGAAGGGCATCGGGGTGCCGTGGGCCAGGGGGATGCCGGCACCGGCGCGCTTGAGGGCGTTGCCAGTCACCGCCAGGGAACCCAGGGACATGCCGTGGAAGGCGTTGGTGAAGGAGACGACGGTCTGGCGGCCCTTCGCCTTGCGGGCGAGTTTGAGCGCTGCCTCGACGGCGTTGGTGCCGGTGGGGCCGGGGAACATGACCTTGTAGGGCAGGTCGCGCGGGCGCAGGATCAGGTGCTGGAAGGTTTCCAGGAAGGTGCGCTTGGCCGTGGTGGACATGTCCAGCCCGTGGGTGACGCCGTCGCGTTCCAGATTGTCCAGCAAGGCTCGCTTCAGGACCTGGTTGTTATGACCGTAGTTGAGGGACCCGGCCCCGGTGAAGAAGTCCAGATAGGGGTGGCCGTCCTCGTCGTACATGCGGCTGCCCTGGGCGCGGTCGAAGACGGTGGGCCAGCTGCGGCAGTAGCTTCGTACCTCTGACTCCAAGGTCTCGAAGACGCTCAGGTCGGGCGGGGTGAGGGTCACAGCACGCTCCTGGAAGGGGTTGGTGGGGCCCGGTTCGTCTGCACGGACCGGGTTCTGGCTCATGCGGTGGTGGATCGACAGGGGGCGATCGCGAGAATTCCGCGGAGGCGGCCCACTACGGCACTGCTGTCATGCGTCACGGCTATAGGCCGGTTGTGACGCACGGCTGAAATACAGTGCTGTCACATGGGAAATGGGCTGCTGCGGTGGAGCGTTGCAGAGTGTGGGGGCAGACTGTGCGAGCATGAATTCCCGGGCGCGCCTCTGACTTCCGGGTCCCGCCTCCGGGTCGGCTCGGCCCTCTTCGCCCTCTTCCTTCGGGGTGCCGGCCACGGGCCCCTTGCAGCCAGGCGACGACCGGCACCGACACCCCTGGTCACGGTAAAGAATGCCTGTTCATGGCTGTGCCGAGGCGGCGGGAGCAGGGAGAGTGAGGAGGGGTGTCCGGAGTAACGGACAGCGCACGCGGTGAGTGTATGTCAGGCCTGAGCGGCAGTGTCAACCGTTACCCGTGTGACGCGCGAAGGAGGTGTGCAACTGCGGACGAGGGCGGTCCGGAGCGGATATGGATACGTCTAACGTCCTATTGTTCGGCCCCAGTTCAGAAGTGCGCGACGTAAAGCCTCATGGCATTGGTCGAGTTGGGGGGAGAGCGGTGAGGAAAGGGGGCTTGCGCCGTCACTGATCTCTGCCATCTAATGGTGGCCGCATTCACGAAAGCGTCCGTGACGCGAGGGCATGACGCGATGCCGGCCACCGAGAAGTCGGTGGGCTGGTACGCCGATCGGTCGGCAGCTCCAGCCGCGTCGAATGCCCGTCGAGCCGCCTTCCGTTCACGCGCGGTGCTCCGGAGGGCCCCGCTGATCTCATCCGGTGAGGCGCCGCAGGGCGCGCAGCGTACGGCCGTATCCGGTTACCCGTCCCGCGAGGCTGCTGGGCTGGTGCCACCGCAGGACCCAGAGCGGCGGACGAGGAAAGGGCACGTGGTGGAGTACGAGGACGAGCAGGCAGCGACGTTACCGGAGGCGCATCGCCATGCATGACGAGCACGAGGAACCGGCGCTCCAACCGATCGCCGCCAACCAACTGCGTCTGTGGATCCACCAGGAGTTCGACCTCGACTCCAACGCGTACAACGTGACGAGGTGTCTGCGGCTGCGCGGCCGACTGGATCCGGGCGCGCTGATCGGGGCCGTGAACGCGCTGGTCGAACGGCACGAGATCCTGCGCACGGTGTTCGTGGAGCGCGGGGACCAGGTCTGCTGCGCAGTGCGCGCCCCCGCGCCCGTCCTGACGGGTGTGCGGGATGTCCCGGACTCTTTCACCGAGGGCGATATCCTCGACGCCGCCCGGGAGTTCACCCTCGCCCCCTTCGACCTGCGCGCCGAGCCGCCGTTCCGCGCTCGACTGGCGCGCATCTCGGACACGGACCACCTGCTGCTGCTCGCCTTCCACCACATCGGTACCGACGGCCACTCCCTGGGCATCTTCGAGCACGAACTGGCCCAGGCCTACGCCGCGATCACGACCACCGGCAGCTGGCACGGCACCACGGAACCGGCCCAGTTCGGCGACTTCGCCCGGTGGCAGCGACGCACCCTGACCCCTGCCACGATCGAGCGTCAACTCGCCTACTGGCGAGAGGCGTTGCCCGCAGACCTTCCCCCCACCTCGTTTCTGGCCAGCAGCCCCCTGGGGGCGACCGGCGCCGGGCCGGCGGCCGTTCACGACACACCCGTACCGCAGGAGGTCGTCGACGCACTGGGCAGGCTGAGCGCTTCCTTCCAGCTCACCGCGTTCGGCGTGTTCCAGACCGCGGTGCAGATCCTGGCCTACCGCTACTCCGGCAGCGCTGATGTCGTACTGGCCACGACGACGCTGAACCGCAAGATGCCACGCTTCGAGACCGCGCTCGGCTTCTTCGTGAACACTGTCGCCCTGCACACCCCGCTCGGCGACGATCCGACCTTTGCCGAGGCCCTGGAGCGCGGTAAGCGGACCCTGGTGGGGGCGCTCTCCCACGACGACGTGCCGTTCGACCGGGTCGTCGAGGAGGTCTCCCCGCGTCCGCCGGGCGAGCGCGGGGCGCTCTTCCAGATCGCGGTCGAGATGCAGACGGACGTGACCGCGGCGGCACGGCGCTGGGGCGATGTCACCGTCGAGGTCAGCAGCCTTGAGGGCGACGCGGGCAAGCGCGCCCGTGGCGATCTGACGCTGAACCTGCTGCGCGGAGCCTCCGGGATGCGCCTGGTCGTGGAGTACGACGCCGCGCTCTTCGACGAGCCCTTCGTCGCCGGGGTCGCCCGGGCACTGTTCGCCCTCGTCACCCGCGGGGCGCGGCACCCCGACACCTGTGTCACCGACCTCGACCTGCTGGACGGGGAGGCGAGCGCGGCGCTGCTCACCGCCCGCACCGCGCCGCCGCGCACGGACGCCCTTGAGTCGATGAGCGAGATCGTGCGCTCCCTGGCCGCCAGCGACGGGCCGCGCACAGCCGTGACGACCCCACAGGAACGGCTGACATTCCAGGAGCTGGTGGACCGCGCCGAGGTCATCGCCGAGACGCTGATCGACCGGGGGATCGACGCCGGTGGCTTTGTCGGGGTGATCGCCGACCGGTCGGCGGACTCCCTCGTGGCGCTGCTGGGTGTCTGGCTGGCGGGCTGCGCGTACGTACCGATCGACCCCGCCGTGGCACGGGAGCGGCAGCGGTACATCATCGATGACGCCGGGCTCGCCCATATCCTCGGCCCGCGCGGCTTCGACGCCCAAGGCGCGGAGCTGATCGACGTACGGGCCCACTCCACCGGCGCCCGCCCCGCCCGCCGGGCCGCAGGGAACCGGCGCTCGACCCGGCCGGACGACATCGCCTACGCCATCTACACCTCCGGCACCACCGGCAGGCCCAAGGCGACCGTCTCCACCCACGCCAACCTGCTCAACCTCAAGGCCGGACTGGGGCCGGCGTTCGATGTGCCGGACTGGAGGCGGGAGACGGTCTCCCTCAACGGGCCCCTGATCTTCGACGTCACCCTGCAGCAGCTGCTGCCCATGCTTGAGGGCGCCACGGTCGCCATCGTCCCCGCCGAGGTGCGGCTCGACCCCGACGCGATGCTCGCCTACGTCGCGGAGGCAGGCATCACCCTGCTCGACGTCACCCCCGGACATCTGCAACTGCTGGTCGAGGCCGGGCTGCTGGACCGCACCGACCTTCCGCTGCGCACCCTGATCTCCGGGGGCGAGGCGCTGCCCGCGCCGCTGTGGGGGCCGCTGGCCGCAAGTCCGCTGCGGGTCTTCAACTGCTACGGGCCCACCGAGTGCACGGTCAATTCCACGGTCGCGCGGGTGGATTCCGATGCGGAACGTCCCAGCATCGGCACGGAGGTGGCCGGGGTCTCGCTGTTCGTCGCCGATGACCAGCGACGGCTGGTGCCCTATGGGGCCACCGGCGAGCTCTACATCGGCGGCCGAGGGCTGGGACCCGGCTATCTGCACCGGCCCGAGCTGACCGCCGAACGCTTCGTCCGGGCGCCGTGGGGGTCGGGCGGCGAGCCGGTGCGGGTCTACCGCACGGGGGACAAGGTGCGGCTGGCCAAGGGCGGGGTGGTCGAGCACCTGGGGCGGCTGGACGACCAGGTCAAGATCCGGGGGAACCGGGTCGAGCTGGGTGAGGTGACCGCGACCCTGATGACGCACCCCGAGGTGGCCACCGCCGTCACGATCGTGGACGACAGCGACGACAGGGGCGCCGTGCTGCACTCCTTCGTCGTCCCGGTGCGGTCCGGACCGGCACGGGACGCGGTGACGCCGGGGAGCGCGGACCCGGATCCCGTCGACCAGGAGCAACTGCAGCGGTATCTTGAGGGGTTCCTGCCCGCATACATGGTGCCCTCGCGGATCACCCGGCTCGCGGCCTTGCCGACGACGGTCGTCGGCAAGATCGACCAGCAGGCGCTGCGCACCCTGGCTCGGCAAGCCGCCGCGGACACGCCCACCCGTCGCGCGGGGGCGCCCGCCACCGGCCCGAGCAGTCCGGCTCGGCCGGCCGATGAGCCGGAGCGGCGGTTGGCCGAACTGTGGCAGGACATCCTGGGACTGCCCGCCGCCGACGCCGAGGCGCACTTCTTCTCCCTCGGCGGCCACTCCCTGCTGGCGGCCCGGCTGATCGCCCGGATCAGACGGGAGTTCGGGGCTCCGGTGGTGCTGACGACGCTGCTGGAGCGGCCCACCCCGCGCAGGTTCGCGGAGCATCTACGTGCCCACGACGGACCGGGCCCGAGCGTGCCCAGGGCAACCTGGCAGCATCTGATCGAGCTGACCGCGGCGCCGGACGACGAGCCGGTCTTCTGTCTGCACGCCCTGGGCGGCGACGCCCTAGTCTACCAGGAAATGGCGGAGGCCCTGCCGGTCCACCGCAATGTCTACGGCGTCTTCGACGGCCGCACCAACCCGCAGTCGAGGACCGGCTGGGACACGCCGGAGGAGATGACCCGGGCCTACGCAGCGGAGATCGCCCAGGCGCTCGACGGCCGCGACTGCCACCTTGTGGGGTGGTCCCTGGGAGGCCTGATCGCCCACGGGGTGGCCCGGCGACTTGAGGAACGGGGAGTGACCGTACGCTCCCTGGCCATCTGGGACGCCGGGTGTTCGCCCGTACGCTACGCGCGACCGCGCCACCCGGACTGGTCGGTGGGGCCGCTGACGGTACTCAACACCCTCGCCCCGCCCGACGCCGAGCCCTTGTCGGCGGCCGAACGCGAGCGGCTGAGCGCCGAGTTCTCCGATCCGCCCGGCCCCGACCTGGGCACCCGCGTGCTGCGGGCCGCGGAGGCGGTATGGGGCGTACGGCCGGATGACGAGCCGCAGGCCGTCGGTGACCGGGCCGTGCTCGCGGCGCTGCACAGCTGGCTCTTCACGGGCTGGAGTCCGGAGCCCGTCAACGCGCCGACCTCGGTGGTGTGGGCGTCGGACTCCCTGGCGCGGGGAGTGGTCGCCAAGACCGACTGGAGCCGCTACACCCGCTCGACGGCCCGCGCCTGTGAGGTCGAGGGCACCCACTACTCGATCATCAAGGACCCCGTTGTCAAACGCCTTGCCCTCGAACTCGCCGAATTCACCGAGGAGTTCTCGGGTGGGAGATGAGCTTCCGGCCAGGAAGTGAGAAGTCCCCCGGAACCCGAGGGCGCCAGCCCCTCGCCGACCCGTCGCGACGACGCCTACGGAGGTACGTCCGTGTCCACCACCGTCTCACACCGCAGCCCACTGCTGACCCTGTCCGACCTCGCCCCTGAGGACGTGGCGGCCCTCGGCGACCTGGCCTACCAGTTCGGCAACTCACCCAAGTCGTTCGTCGACAGGCTGGCCGGGACCCGGGTGGGTCTGGTCTTCACGGCCCCTTCGACCCGTACCCGCTCCTCGTTCTGGAGCGCCGCGCGCACCCTGGGCTGTGACGTGCTGCACCTGGGAGCGGCGGACCTCCAGGTCACGACGGGGGAGACGTGGGGCGACACCGGCGCCATGTTCGCCAACTACCTCGACGCCGCCGTGGTCCGTACCAATGGCCCCCAGCGGCAGCTCCAGGAGATGGCGGTGCCGCTGCCGGCCACGGTCAACGCGCTGACCTACGAAGAGCACCCCACCCAGGCGATCGCCGACCTGTGTGCGCTGCGCGACCGCTTCGGCAGTGCGGAGAACCTCCACCTGGCCTACCTGGGGCTGGTGAACAACACGGCCCGTTCGCTGGCGCACCTGGCCTGCAAGACGCCCGGGGTCACGCTGGACGTCTACAGCCCGGACGGGCACGGGTTCCCCGGGGCGGAGATCACCGCGATGAACGCCGCCACGGGCCGGGAAGCGGTGCAGCAGTTCACCCGGCTGCCCGACGCGCCCCGACCGGTCGACGCGGTGTACACCACGCGTTGGCAGTCGATGGGGGTGCCCTACGACGAGCCGGACTGGCAGAGCCGATTCCTCCCGTTCGCCGTGACACGCCAGACCATGGAGCGGTTCAGCGGCGGCACCGAGGCGGTCTTCATGCACGACCTGCCGGCCATCCGTGAGCAGGAGGCGACCTCCGAGGTGCTGGACGGTCCGCTGTCGTTGGTGGCGCGGCAGGCATACCACAAGACCTCGGCCGCGGCGGCCGCACTGCTGTGGGTGCTCGGGGAAGGGCGTGACGGCCTGCCCCAGAACTGACCGGCACGGAGGCGGGAAACTCCGTCGAAATCCCCGGCGCGGGCGGTGACTTCCGAGTCACCGCCCGCGCCGGCGTGTTGTCGCCGGCGGTTTCTCGCCAGGACGGTTGACCGCGGAGCCGGAGTATGGAATTTATGCGGGGCCGGCACTGTGCAACTGCGGACCTGAGGCTCCGTGATTTCGTTGGGAAAATTCCCGGCGATCCGTACGTTCACCGGGCGAATTGCCTCACCCCTATCGCGTCGGCAGACGATCGGTAGCGGACCCATAGGAGATCGGTAGACCTGCCGACTAGTGTTCCTGACGTTGGTTCGAGCCGACTTCGTAAAGTCCCGTTCGAGCTCACCGTGCAAGACCCTGTCGAAACCGACACCCGTCGTGGCTGTTATGCAAGGGACGCTGCACCATGGAATTGCGAGCCGGCCGTGCGGAATCCGTCGAGAAGACCCGGGAACGGGCTTCGGTTTCCGTTGCGGCATCCTTCACCGTAGACCCGTTGCGCGAACATCTGGTCGCACAGACCGCGCACTGCACCATCCCGTATGACGTGTCCTTCACGCCCTACGGCCAGTTGCTGCAACACCTGCTCGTCGGAGGCGACTTCGACGCCGTGGTGGCGCTGTTGCGCTGGGAGGACTGGTTTCGGTTCTCGGACGTGGAACCGGCACGGACCCCCTGCGCACTGCGGACCGTGCTCGACGAAGTGACCCAGGCCATCGGGGAGTTCCGTGGTCGCTCGGCGGCCAGGCTGCTCCTGGTCGTCTGCCCGCCCTCGACCGCATGGCGGAAGCGCGAAGCGGAACTCACCCGGCTGGACGAGGAACTGGCCCGGTACGTACTGCGCTCACCCGGCACCGACGCCGTCTGGGCGAGCAGTTGGACATCCGCTTTCGCGGAGGGGGAGGAAGAGGACCCCTTTTCCGACCGGGTGGCGCACATCCCCTATGTGGACGGGTACTTCTCGACACTGGCCGACGGCATCACCCGGTGGCTGGAGGCGGCTCACGACGGCCCGGCGCGCACCGCGCTCACGGCCGACCCGGACGGTCCGCCGGCGCCCACAGCACTGGCTCCGGGGCAGGTCTTTCGCCACCTCGTCGACTGGTCGGGCGCCCTGCGGGGCGCGAGAGACGCCGTCGGCGTCCTGCCGGTCGACTGGAACGACTGGCTGCAGCGGGCATCGCGGCCGGGCGAACGGTCGCTCGCCGCGGACGCGCGGGCTCTGGAGCGCGTGCTGGCCGATCTGGCGCTAGGCATCGCACGCTTCCGGGAAACGACCGGTACGTCCCTGCTCCTGGTGGCCACGGCACCCCGCGGGAAAACCGCGCCGCACCCCGAACTCCTGCGGTACGCCGGCGACTGCCTGGCCGCGCTGGTCCGGGAAATGGAGGGCGTGGAGGTCATCCACGCGGCCGAGGCGGAAGGGAAGGAGAGCGGTGCGGCATCCTCCGGGGAGCCAGCTGCTCGGACGGCGTTCTCCGAGGCTGTCGCACGGCGCATTCCGTACCTGCGGAATCCCGCGGTGCGGTCGGTCCTGGTCGATGCCGGGTCCTGGACGGCACACGAGCTGAGCGACTTCGTCGCCTGGCACCACCGGCAGGAGCTGCGGGTCGCGGCCCGTATCCAGGAGCCGGAGGTGGAGCGTGCCGTGCGGTCCGTGTGGTCCGAGGCCGAACTGCTGTTGTTCTACAGCCCGGTGGGAAACGCGCTGAAGGACCTTTCCGCGGCAGGTTCCCTCGACCCCGATTCCTGTCTCGTCCTGGCCGGCCGGCAGTCCGGCCAAGCCCTTACGGATACCAACCAGAGCATCGATGACGATGGGTAGTTGCGATGGAATTGACCGAAGCGGTTGCTGAAGTGCTCGGAATCACTGCCGAGCAGGTGGACGATTCCGCGAAACCGGGAGATCTGGAGAACTGGGACAGCAGGCGCCACCTCCAGGTCATTGTCCGGTTGGAAGAGGTTTATCAGGTGTCCTTCAGTTACAGCGAGCTCAAACAACTCACCTCGATCGGCGCCATACGCCGTGTGCTGCGCGACAAGGGGATCCAGAACTGATGCGGCGCCGAGCGTGGAGTGAGGAGTAGAGGAGAATTCATGGCTGTTTCGCTGCCTTCGGCGCCGCCGTCGGTGCGTCCACTGTCACCGCTGGACGACGCGGACCTGGATTCGCTGCTGCTGATCCGGCACTTCGAGAACGCACTGCTCGACCTGTTCGCCGCGGGAAAACTGCACGGTACGGTCCACACCTGCCTGGGGCAGGAGTACATTCCGGTCGCCCTCCGCCCGTTCCTGGACGAGGACTTCGTGCTCAGTAACCACCGCGGGCACGGCCACTACCTCGCTCAATACGAGGACCCGCACGGCCTGCTCGCCGAGATCATGGGGCGCGAAGGGGGAGTGTGCCGCGGCGTGGGCGGTAGCCAGCACGTCTACCGTGAGCGCTTCCTGTCCACCGGTGTCCAGGGCGAGAGCCTGTCCGTCGGTTGCGGCCTGGCCCTGCACAGCAAGCGGCGCGGTCTGCCCCACCTCGTCGTGGCCTACATAGGCGACGGCACCTGGGGCGAGGGCGCCGTCTACGAGGCGCTCAACATGGCCGCGCTGTGGCGGCTCCCGCTGCTGGTCGTCGTCGAGAACAACGGCATCGCCCAGTCCACGCCCACCCAGGTGCAGATGGCCGGGAGCGTGGCGGACCGGGCCGCGGCGTTCGGCATCGACCACCACCGCTTGGAGAGCATCGACATCAACGAGATCCGCGACGTCCTCGCCGACCCCATAGCCCGTGTCCGCAACGAACACCGCCCGCTCGTCGTGGAGTTCGCCACCCATCGGCTCGGCCCGCACAGCAAGGGTGACGACACCCGCCCCGCCGACGTCCTGGAGCACGCCCGCCGGCACGACTGGTATCGGCTTTACCCCCAGACACGCCCCGAACAGTTCGCCGCCCGGGACGCCCGGATCAGGGCCCGCGTGGAGAGCGTGGTCCAGGAAGTCGAGGCGCGCTCACCGTCCGTATGGGAGGCCGGCCGTGTCTAGCCCCGCTCCCGCGCCGGACGCCCCGGACGCGGTCATGGCCGTGCCGACCGCACCCGTCCGGGTCGCGGACAACCTCAACGAAGCGCTGCACGCCCTGTTCGCCGCCGACCCACACCTGTTCCTGCTGGGCGAGGACGTCGTGGACCCGTACGGCGGAGCCTTCAAGATCACTAAGGGGCTGTCCGGTGCCCACCCCGACCGGGTCCTGGCCACGCCGCTGAGCGAGGGCGGCATCGTCGGCGTCGCCGGCGGACTGGCCCTGGCCGGGGACACCGCCATCGCCGAGATGATGTTCAGCGACTTCGCCACCCTCTGCTTCGACCAGTTGGTGAACTTCGCCAGCAAATCCGTGTCGATGTACGGCCGGCGCATTCCCATGCGGCTGGTGGTGCGCTGCCCGGTCGGCGGCAACCGCGGCTACGGCCCCACCCACAGCCAAAGCCCACAGAAGCACTTCATCGGCGTGCCCAACCTCGCGTTGTTCGAGCTGTCGCCCTTCCACGACAACCACGCCGTTCTCGCGCGGATGATCGAGCGGGCCGAGCCCTGTGTGTTCTTCGAGGAGAAGTCCCTCTACCCACAGCGGATGTTCACCGGCGGTGTGGTCGACGACCTCTTCACGTTCGCCCCCTTGGCGGGCCCGGGCGACTGGGCGCGGATCTCGGTCGGTGGCGAGGAGGACTACGACTGCCTGCTCATCGCCCCCGGCGGACTGGCCCGGCGCTGCCTGGGCGCCATGCGCGAACTGCTCATGGAGGACGAGATCAGCTGCCAGCTGCTGGTCCCCTCCCAGCTCTATCCCTTCGAAGCCGGCCCGGTCGTCGAGGAGTTCGCCGCCGGAGCACGGATCGTCGTGGTCGAGGAGGGTGTGGCAGGCGGCACATGGGGCACCGAAGTGGCCGCCCACCTCCACGACCGGCTCTGGAGCCAGCTGAGGGAACCGGTGCGCCTGGTCTGCTCCCGCGACAGCGTCATCCCCGCCGCACCGCACCTGGAGCGCGAGGTCCTGGTGCAGCAGGACACCATCCGCGACGCCGTGAGGAGAACCGTACGGTGACCGACATCCGGATACCGAAGTTCAACAGCAACGACGACGCGTACGTCCTGGACGACTGGCTGGTCGAGGACGGTCAGCGGGTCGACGAGGGCGAGACGGTCGCCCTGATCGAGACCTCCAAGGCCGTGGTCGAACTGGACAGTCCGGCACCGGGCGTGGTGCGGCGCTGCCTGGCGCCGCGCGACACGTGCGCGGTGGGCGACCTGATCGCCGAGCTGTACGCCACCGAGTCCGCGTACGAGCGCGCACGGGACGCCGCCGCGGACCAGGCCAGCGCCCCGCCGCGCCCCGCGGCACCGGCCGACCGGCCGACCCTCACCCGTGGCGCCGGTGAACTGGCGGACAGACACGGCCTGGGGGAGGCGGAACTGGCAGCCCTGGGCAAAAAGGTGGTCCGGCGCGCCGACATCGAGGCGCTGCTCGCCCGACGTGCCCCCGCCCCGGCCCCCTCGGCCGCCGCGACGGACGGCGGCAGCGTCGCGGAACTGTCCCCCGCACAGCGCGCGGTCGGTGCCACGGTCAGCGAGTCCCACCGCACCATCCCCTCCGCGTACGTCGTCATCAAGACCACAGTGGATCGCGCCCTTGAGCACGCCGCTGAACTCTGCAGCAGCCGGGACGTGCTGGTGGGTCTGCCCGAACTGCTGGTCATGGCCGTCGCCTCGCTGCGCGAACGCTTCCCGTACTGCTTCGCGACCATGGCCGACGAGCGCACCGTCGTCCTGCACGACTCCGCCGATGTCGGCGTCACCATCGACACCGGCAACGGGCTGTACATCGCTGCCGTGCACCGGGCCGAGACGCGTTCGTGCGAGGACATCGCCCACCTCCTCATGGAGTTCCGGCTGCGCTCCGTGCGGCAGAACTTCCGTGGCGAGGATCTGACGGGCAGCAACGTGGTGGTCTCGCTGCACAACGAAAGCGACGTCGTGCTGGCCCGTCCCATCGTCTTCCCAGGGCACACCTGCGCCGTGGTACTGGCCGGAGTGCTGGACGAAGTCGTGCTGGACGGGAACGGCGTTCCGGCCACCCGGAAGGTCGTCCACATCGGCCTGTCCTACGACCACCGGGTGATCAACGGCCGCGAGGCGACGGACTTCCTACGGGCCGTCAAGGACGCCCTGGAAGCCCCCGAGACGCTCACCTCGGCCCAAGGGGCCCAGGAGCAGGACGAGGAGCCGGCCCGATGACCCGCTACCCGCCTGCGGCCCCGGCCGAGATCCGGCAGGCCTGGCAACAGCGTGATGCCACCGGCCCGGCGGGGCTGCGGATCGCCGTGCTGTCCAGCTTCACCGCCGACCCGCTGCTGCCCTACCTCGGCCTGCCGCTGCACACCTGGGGCCTGGCCCCCCAGTTCGCGGTCGGGCCGTTCAACCAGATCGCGCAGCAGTGCATGGACCAGGACAGCGAGACCGCACGCTTCGCCCCGCATGTCCTTGTGGTGGCGGCCCGCCCCGAGGACCGGCCCGCGGCCGGCGACACCGAGGAGCGCTTCGCGCTGCGGCGGCTGGCCACCCTGGCACGGGACACGGCGCGCCGCTGGGGAGCCCTCCTGGTGTGGGTGCTGCCGCCGCTGCCACAGGACCGTCCGCACGGCGTGGGCGATCACGGCGACCCCGACGGCGCCGCGGCGCACGCCGTCGCCGAACGCGAATGGGTGCGCCGCACGCTGGCGGACCAGGCCGACGCCTGTGTGGTGGACGCCGACGAGGCGGTGCGCGCCGTGGGCACCCGTGCCGCCTACCACCCCGCGCTCTTCGCCTTCGCCCGGATCCCCTTCACCGAGGAGGTCTTCGCGCTCCTGGGGGAGGAGATCGCCCGGGTGGTCGGGGCACGGCACGGCCGGGGCTGCCAGGGGGTGCTGGTCGACGTGGACGGACTGCTGCTGGACGCGGCGGACCCGTCCGACGGCGAGGCGGCCACGGCCCTGGCCGAGCTGCTGGAGCAGCTGCCCGCCCGCCGCCCGGTCGCCTACCGCACCAGGCGTCCCCGGCCCACCGCCTGGCGGCTCCTGGCCGAGCGGGCACCCCGGTTCGTCCGCCTCCCCGCCACCTGGATCGCCGACGGCCGCACCCAGGCCGCCCAACTCGGCTCGTTCGCCGCGGGGTTGGGGGTGTGCCAGAGCACCATTGCCGTCCTGACCGGGGAGACGTCGCAGGTCGACGACTGGCCGGACGACAGCCGGGTGATCCGCTGTGGTCCGCACCGGGATCCGGCGCGCCGCGGACTGGTCGCCGCCGGGGCATTCGACCTGGTGCTCCCCGTCGCGGAACACACCGCCGTGGACCGTTTCACCCCCGAGGACCGGGTGAGCCCCTCGCTCAAGGGGACGACGGGCGGACTCGACGACTTCCTGCGCGGCCTACAGGTCAGCGCGTCCCTGTCCGCCGTCGAAGCCGACACGGCGCCCGACGAGAGCGAGGTCGCCGAGCGCGCCCACGACTTCACCCTCGCGCTGGAGCACCCGCCTGCCGACTACCTCGCAGCCGCCGACCGCAGTCTCCTCTCCGCCCGGGTCAGCGACCGCTACGGCGACTACGGGGTGTCCGCCGTCATCGGCCTGCGCGACACCACCCCGGCCTGCGTGGTGGAGCTGTTCTCACTGTCCTGCGTCGTCATGGGCAAGGGCGTGGAGGACCTCCTCCTGACCGAGCTCGTCGACCGTGCCGCCCAGCGCGGCGCCGACGTGCTGGAGTTCCGCTACCGCGACACCGGGCGGAACCGCCCCGCAGTCGACTTCCTCCACGGCGCCCAAGGCCCCCGGCACAGCCGCGACGGACGTGTGGTGCAGATCTGCGCCCACCCCGCGCCGTGACCCCCGAGTCCAGGAGATACCGAAGATGACCGACGACCCGGCGCGCGGCCCGGTGGCCGACACCCCATGCGCCGACGAAGAGAGCCGCGGGCGAGGGTTCCCGGCATCCGCCGAACAGACGGGCCTGCTGCTGGTGGAGGAGCTCCATCCCGGAACCCCCGCCTACAACGTCCCCGCCGTCTTCCACCTCCACGGCGAGCTGGACCTCCCCGCCCTGGAGTCGGCTCTGAGAGAACTGGTCGCGCGGCACGAGTCGTTGCGCTCCACCTTCGCCTGGCGCGACGGGCGGGTCTTCCAGCGCGTCCACCGGAACGGTGAGCCAGGCTGCCCCGACATCCGACTGACCGCCGCCACCGTCCAGGACACCGCCTCCGACCCCGGGGAGTTCGCCGCACACGAGGCGCTGCGCCCACTGGACCTGCGCACCGGGCCGGTGTGCCGTGCCCGCCTGCTGCGCAGCGGCGCGCGGGAGCACGTCCTGTCCCTGGTCTTACACCACGCCGTGGTCGACGGCTGGTCGTTACGCGTCCTGCTCGGCGAACTCTCCGCCCTGTACGGCGCGTTCCGTGCCGGCACCGCGCCCCAGCTGCCCCCGCCCGGCCAGTACCGAGACTATGTCGCGTACCAGGCGGGCGAGGAGTGGGCCAGGGCCGGCGGCGAGGCGCTGGCGCACTGGCGTCGCGAGCTGGCCGACCCGCCGTCCCGGCTGGCCCTGCCCACCGACCACCGGCGCCCGGCCACCCAGGACCTCACCGGAGCCCTCCACGTCCGTGCCCTGGAGGGCGGCCTGGCCGCCGCCACCCGCGCCTGCTCCACCGCCCACGGCGTCACGCCCTACGTCACCTTGCTGGCCGCGTACTGTGCGCTGCTGCACCGCCTCAGCGGCGACACCGACCTGCTGGTCGGCTCCCCCTACGCCGGGCGCGACCGGCCCGAGGACGAGGAAGTGGTCGGCTACTTCGCCAACACCCTCGCCCTGCGGGTCGATCTGGCCGACGACCCCAGCTTCGGCGAGCTGACCCGGCGACTGCGAAAGACCGTCCTGGCGGCCTTCGACCATCATCAGCTGCCCTTCGGCCGGCTCGTCAGCGAGGTCGTACGGGAACGCGACCCCAGCCGGCCACCGCTGGTCCAGGTCTCCTTCGGCGTGGAACGGCAGGGCGCGGCTCCTGACCTGCCCGGCCTGACCGCACACGAGCTGTTCGTCCACAACGGCAGTGCCAAGTTCGACCTCTCCTGGGTCGTGGTCGACGACGGCGACCGATTGGTCGTACGGGCCGAGTACGCCACAAGCCTCTTCACGGAGGCGACCGTGGACCGCATGGTCGACCAGTACGCGACGTTGCTGGCCGCCGCGGTACGGGATCCGGCGTCGCGCGTGAGCGAGCTCCCGCTGCTGAGCCGGGCGGAGGCCGAGCGCCTGACCCGGGACCACGCGCGCGGCCCCGATCTGGGCCACACCACCGGGCGGTGCGTGGACGAGCTGTTCACCGCGCAGGCCCGCCGCACCCCGGACAACGCGGCCGTCGTCCACGGCGACCGGATCCTCACCTACCGCGAACTGGACCGCCGCTCCAACGCCCTGGCACACGCACTGCGGCGGCACGGGGTGCGCACGGAGACCCCCGTCGGCCTCCTTCTGGACCGCACACCGGAGTTCGTCACCGCGGTCCTGGCGGTGTGGAAAGCGGGCGGGGCGTACGTCCCGATGGACCCCGAACACCCCGATGAACGGCTACGGTTCATCGCCGCCGACACCGCGCTCCCCCTGCTGATCAGCGACCGCGAGGCGGCGGCCGAGCGCCTGGGGCGGGCGGTGCCGGTCTTCCGGATCGACCGGTGGCGGGAACGGGACGAGGCCGCCGATCAAGGCCCCCCGCCCCTTCCGGGCCGCACCGCACACAGCCTGGCGTACGTCATCCACACCTCCGGGTCCACGGGGCGGCCCAAGGGCACGCTGGTCGAGCACGCCGGTCTCGCGAACCTGATCGTCGCCCAGCGCCGCCTGCTGGGCGACCTGTCCGCCGCCCGGATCCTGCAGTTCGCCCGGGTGACCTTCGACGCCTCCGTGTGGGAGCTCGTCATGGCTCTGGGCCACGGCGGCGCGCTGTGCCTGCCCACCGACAGCGCTCCGCTGTCCGGCAGCGTCCTGGCCCGCGAGGTCCGTGCCAACCGCGCCACCCACGTGACCACCCCGCCGTCCGTGCTGTCCTCCCTGCCCGCAGACGAGGAACTCGGCCTCACCACCCTGGTCTCGGCCGGCGAGGAGCTGCCCGAGACGCTGGCGACGCGGCTGGCCGCCCAGGTCTCGCTGGTCAATGCCTACGGGCCCACCGAGACGACGGTGTGCGCCACTGCGGGCGAGATCCACGGCGGCCGGGGCAAGCCCACCATCGGGGTTCCCATCGGCAACGCCGAGGCCCATGTCCTGGACGCCGGCCTGCGCCTGGTGCCGACCGGCGCCGTCGGTGAGCTGTGCGTGGGCGGCTCGGTCCTGGCCCGTGGCTACCTGGGCCGCCCCGGACTCACCGCCGAGAGGTTCGTCCCCCACCCCTTCACCACCGAGCCCGGCGCCCGCCTGTACCGCACCGGCGACCTCGTGCGCCGACTGCCCACCGGAGAGCTGGAGTTCCTCGGGCGGGTCGACAGGCAGGTGAAGATCCGCGGCTTCCGCATCGAGCTGGGAGAGCTGGAGGAAGCGCTGCGGCGGCACCCGAACGTGGCCAACGCCGCGGTGCGGGACTGGGACGACGAGCGCGGACGGCGCTTGGCGGCGTACGTGGAACCCGGCCCGCACGGTCCGCTGACCGCCGGGGAACTCACCGACTTCCTGCGCGGCTTCCTGCCCGCCTACATGATCCCCGCCGCCTTCGTCGTCATGGACGCGATCCCGGTGACCTCCCACGGCAAGGCCGACTACGCGGCCCTGCCCCGACCCGGCCGCGGCCGCCCCGAACTGGGCCACTCCTACCACGCCCCCCAAGGCGCCACCGAACGCGAGCTGGCGCAGCTGTGGGCCGACGTACTCGGGCTGGACCGGGTCGGCGCCACCGACGACTTCTTCGCGCTGGGCGGCAGCTCCCTGGAGCTGGTCCAACTGCGCGACCGGATCCAGCACCGCCGGCAGATCAAGGTCCCCATGGCGGACCTCTTCCGCGCGCACAACATCCGGCTGCTCGCCGCGTACCTCGACCGCGAAGCGGACCGGACGCGGCAGGACACCGGCACACCGGCCCCCGACACCCGCGAGCGGCGACGCGACAGAGCCGTCCGGATGCGCGCCAGAAAGGACAGGAATCACCATGGCCACTGACGCAACCGCTGAGGACCACGCTCTCGACATCGCGGTGGTCGGGATCGACTGCCGCTATCCCGGCGCCCGCGACCAGCACGAGTACTGGCGGCTGATCCAGGCCGGCACCGACGCCATCACCCACTTCAGCCGAGGCGAGCTGCTCGACGCCGGTGTCCCCGAGAGCGTTCTCGACCACCCCCACCACGTCGGCGCGGGCGGAATCGTCGATGGCGGCGAGGAGTTCGACCCGGCCTTCTTCGGCTTCGCCCCCGGCGAGGCCGCGCTCATCGATCCGCAACAGCGGATGTTCCTCCAGAGCGCCTGGCACGCCCTGGAGGACGCCGGCCACGATCCGGCCGTCTTCGACGGTGCCATCGGTGTCCTGGCCGGACAGACCGTCAGCACCCACCTCCCCTCCGACCTGGGCTCCCTGCTGACCAACCCGATGGACGTCTTCCAGCAGATGTCCTCCAACGAAAAGGACTTCCTGCCCACCCGCGTCTCGCACCGGCTCGGGCTCACCGGCCCCAGCATCAACGTCCAGACGGCCTGTTCCACCTCACTGGTCGCCATCCACCTCGCCGCCCAGAGCCTGCTCAACTACGAGTGCGACATGGCGCTGGCCGGCGCGGTGTCCTGGACGGCCCTGCGGCCGCAGGGCTACCTCCACCAGCCGGGCGGCATCATGTCGCCGGACGGCGTCTGCCGACCCTTCGACCAGGACGCCGGTGGCTTCGTCCCCTCCGACGGCATCGGCGTGGTGGTGCTGCGCCGCCTCGCCGACGCCCTTGCCTCCGGCGACCGGATCTACGGGGTGCTCAAGGGCAGCGCCATCAACAACGACGGCGCCGACAAGGTCGGTTACACCGCACCCGGACTTGAAGGCCAGCGGCGCGTGGTGGCCCAGGCCCTGTCGAATGCCGGCGTCCACCCCGACACCGTCGGCTACGTCGAGACCCACGGCACCGGCACCCGCCTCGGCGACCCCGTCGAGATCGCCGCGCTGACCCGCGCCTACCGCGACAGCGGCGCCACCGGGGTCGGCAGCTGCGCCATCGGCTCGGTCAAGGCCAACATCGGCCACGCGGACACCGCCGCCGGCGTCGCCGGGTTCATCAAGACGCTGCTGATGCTGCATCACGGCGAACTCCCGCCGAGCGCCAACCTCAACCAGGTCAACGACGAACTCGGCCTGATCGACAGCCCCTTCCGCATCGACCGGGAGGGCTCGCGGTGGAAGACGACCGAACACCCGCGACGCGCCGCCGTCAGCTCCTTCGGCATCGGCGGCACCAACGCCCACGCCATCCTGGAGGAGGCACCCGCCCGCCCCCAGGAACGCACCCGGCGGCCCTGGCACCTGCTGTCCCTGTCGGCCCGGGACGCCACCGCGCTCGCGCCGCTGGCCGCCTCCGCCGGAGCGTTCCTGGCCGGTGCCCAGGACGCCGACCTCGCCGACGCATCGTTCACCCTGGGCGAGCGGCACGGCATGCGCCACCGCATCGCCACCGTCCACCGCGACCAGTACACCGCCGCCCAGAGCCTGCGCGGCTACCCCCGCTCCGGCGGTTTCGTCACCGGCGACACCGAACGCGACCGGCCCGAGGACGTGGTGTTCCTCTTCCCCGGTGGGGGAGCGCACCACGCCGACATGGGCAAGGGGCTGTACGCGCACGAGCCGGTCTTCCGCGACACCGTCGACCGAGCCCTGGCTCTGCTGCCCGATCCCGTACTGCGCCGCCGGGTCCGCGAGGCGATGTACCCGCCCGGCCGTGAGGACGGACAGTCCCCCGGGGGCGGTCCGGACGCGCTGGAGGATCCCACCGTCGGGCTGCCCGCGCTGTTCGTCACCGAAGTCGCCGTCGGCGCCCTGCTGATCGCACGAGGCGTGCGGCCCACCGCCCTCCTCGGCCACAGCCTGGGTGAGTACGCCGCCGCCTACTTCGCCGGCGTGTTCTCTCTGGAGGACGCCCTGGCCGTGGTCGTCAAGCGCGGCGAGATCCTGGCCGGCATCGAGGGCGGCGCCATGCTCAGCGTGGCCGCCTGCGAGGAGACCGTACGTCCTCACCTCGGTGCGGAGGTCCAACTCTCCGCCGTCAACGGCCCCGAACTGTGCGTCATCGCCGGAGCCGGCGACGCGGTCGAGGAGGTGCGCGGGCGGCTCACCGCCGCCGGTGTCGGCTGCCACCTCCTGGCGATCGCCACGGCCGCCCACTCCGACCTCGTCAGCCCGGCGCTGCCCGCCTTCCGGGAGTTCCTGCGCGGTATCCGTCTCAGGACGCCGTCGCTCCGCATGGTCTCCAACGTCACCGGACGGTTCGTCGGCGAGGAGGTCACCGACCCCGAGTACTGGGTGCGGCACCTGCGCGGCACGGTCCGCTTCGCCGAGGGCCTGGAGAGTCTGGGGGAGGGGCGGCTCGCCCTGGTCGAGGCGGGCCCGGGCACCACGCTGTCCACCATCGCCCGCTCGCACCCCCAGACGGCCCAGGCCACCGTGGTCAACACCCTGCGCCACCCCCGCGACCCCAGCGAGGACCCGGAGGTGTTCCTGCGGGCGCTGGCCCAGCTGTGGGTGGTCGGCGTCGACGTGGACCGGGCGGGCCTGTACGACGGTGAGCCCCGGGCGCGGGTGCCCGCCGCCCGCTACCCGTTCAAGGGGGAGATCTGCCGCATCGAGCGCCCCGCGGCGCGGCCGGCCCGCACGCCCGTCCCCGCCGCCGGCGCTCACGGGAAGCCCAAGTTGGCACTGTACGGCGCGAGTTGGCAGAGCATGGTGGAACCCCCGGCCGCCGCCGAGGCCGTCGGCGCCCGCCACTGGCTCATCCTCTCCGACGGGTCCACGCTCGCCGACGAGACCGTCCGCGTACTGCACACCCACGGAGTGTCCCCGGTCGTGGCGAGCCCTGCGACCGAGTTCCGCCGAACCGGTACCTTCTCCTTCCAGCTCGACCCCTGCGACCGCTCCCACTACGCCCGGCTGCTGACCGCCGTGCACGAGCAGAACCGGCTCGACGGGGATCGATCCGCACGGCCCGGCGCGGACACGGCGCCGCCACCGCTGCGGATCGTGGACCTGTGGCCGCTGGCGGACTCCTACGAGGATCCGGCCTCCGCCGTCGGCCTCGGCCTGACCAGCCTGCTCGGCCTGGCGCACGGTGCCGGGAGCGGCGCCGCGGCCCCACTGGAGCTGTGCGTGGTGACCCGGGGCGCGTTCTGCGTGACGGGCACCGAGCGGCTCACCCCGCGGGCGGCCTGCCTCGCCGGGGCCGGGCAGAACCTGCCACTGGAACTGGAGCACGTACGGCTGCGCCTGGCGGACGTCGACCACGCCGAGACCGACGCCGCCGCGCTGCGCCGCACGGCCCGGGCGCTGGTGACCGAAAGCGTGCCCGAGCGGGGCGCCGACCCTGTCGTCGCCTACCGGGGCGGCCGCCGCTGGCGCCGCCGCTTCCAGGAACTGCCCCAACGGGAACGGCACCTCGACGCCGGTGCGGCGGACGGCGCCACCGCGCTGCGCCACGGCGGGGTCTACGCCATCACCGGCGGCCTGGGCGGCGTGGGCCGGGCTCTGGCCGACCACCTCACCACCCACTACGGCGCCACCCTCGTCCTCATCGGGCGCTCCGCCGACGAAGGGGCCGCACCCGCCGGCCCCGACGTGCTGGTGCGGCGGGCGGACGTGTGCGACCGCGCACGGCTGACGGAGATCTTCCGCGAAGTCGGCGACCGCTTCGGCGGGCTGGACGGCCTCATCCACGCCGCGGGCGTCCCCGGCGGCGGCATGGCCCAGTTCCTCGAACCCGACACCATGGGCGAGTCCTTGCGCGCCAAGGTCGAGGGAACCCATGCCCTCACCGAGGCCCTGCGGGAGGCGTCCCTCACCCCCGGCTTCGTCGCACTGTTCTCCTCGTTGAGCGCCCTGTCGGGGTCGCTCGGCCTGGCCGCGTACTCGGCAGGCAACGCCTTCCTGGACGCCTACGCCTTCCACGCCACCCGCGACCTGGGCCTGCCCACCGTCTCGCTGAACTGGGACCGCTGGGAAGGCATCGGCATGGCCCGCGACGTGGAGCGCGCGCACCGTGAACTCACCCACCACGAGCTGACCCCCGCCATGGACGCGCAGGACGCGGTACGGGCCTTCGGCGCGGCGCTCGGGCATCTGCCGGTGGGGCAGCTGGCGGTCTCCACCCACCACCCCGACAACCTGCTCGCGGGCCCCGGCGCGCCCCAGGGCACCTCCCAGCGGGAGCACGGGCACACTGCGGACACCGACCGTGACGCAGCCGGAACGGCCCCGGGCGCCGCGCCCGGGGCGTCCGACGCCGACCAGGAGCGGCCCCCCGGCGCCCCGGGCGCCCCGCTCTCCAC
>LIQL01000252.1 GCA_001418405.1 Streptomyces diastatochromogenes
TCATGAGGGGCGGTGCCGGCGGTCGGCGGGAAGCCGGCGGTCTGTGTGGTGCGGATGTTCAGGGTGCGGTCGGCACCCAGGGTGATGCGGAAGTGCCGGCGCCACAGGGCATCGTCGCGGTCCGGGTGGTCCTCGCGCCAATGGCAGCCGCGGGTCTCCTCGCGGCGCCGTGCGGCGGCGACCAGGACGCGGGCGACGCACAGCAGGTTGGTGGCCTCCCAGGCTTCCACACCGGGCTCGGGGGCCTTGACGACGGCCGGGGAGGCGTCCACGGCCGCCTCGGCGGCCTCCCGCTGGAGGCGGTCGAGGTCGTCGGCGGCCCGGGCGAGGCTGGCTGCGCTGCGCAGCACGCCGGCACCGGCGCTCATGATCCGTTGGACGGCGGCGCGGGCCTCGGGCACCAGGAGGGGCAGCGGGGCGCGGGCCTCTACGGGGGCGGCGGCCGGGGCCGTCGTCCCGTTGGCGGTGATGTCCGCGGCGATCCGCTCCGCGAACACCAGGCCCTCCAGGAGGGAGTTGGAGGCCAGCCGGTTGGCGCCGTGGACGCCGGTGCAGGCCACCTCGCCGCACGCGTACAGGCCGGGCACGGTGGTCCGGCCGTGGAGGTCCGTGCGGACGCCGCCGGAGGCGTAGTGGGCGGCCGGGGCGACCGGGATCGGCTCGGTGACCGGGTCGATGCCGTGCGCGCGGCAGGCGGCCAGGATGGTCGGGAAGCGGTGCTCCCACATCGGGGCGCCGAAGTGCCGGGCGTCCAGGTACATGTGCTCGGCGCCCTGCTCCTGGGCGCGGCGCATGATCGCCTTGGCCACGATGTCGCGCGGGGCGAGTTCGGCGAGTTCGTGCTGGCCGACCATGAAGCGGGTGCCGTCCGCGTCGACCAGGTGGGCGCCCTCGCCGCGCACGGCCTCGGAGATCAGCGGCTGTTGGCCCTCCGCGTCCGGCCCCAGGTAGAGCACGGTCGGGTGGAACTGGACGAATTCGAGGTCCGAGACCTCGGCGCCGGCGCGCAGCGCCAGGCCCACCCCGTCGCCGGTGGAGACGGGCGGGTTGGTGGTCGCGGAGAACACCTGGCCCATGCCCCCGGTGGCGAGCACCACCGCCGGCGCGTGGACGGCGCCGACGCCGTCGTGCTGGCCCTCCCCCATGACGTGCAGGGTGACGCCGGCCGTGCGGCCCTCGGCGTCCGTGAGGAGGTCGAGGACCAGGGCGTTCTCGATGGTGCGCAGGTCCGCCGGTCGTCCGCCGTCGTCGGTCGAGGGGGCGGCGGGTACGCCGCTGCCGGCCGCGCGGACCGCGGCGACCAGCGCTCGGGAGATCTCCGCCCCGGTCGCGTCGCCGCCGGCGTGCGCGATCCGGCGGCGGTGGTGGCCGCCCTCCCTGGTGAGCGCGATCTCGTCGCTCCCGGGGGCGGTGTCGAAGCGGGCGCCGGCGGCGATCAGCCGGTGGACGGCGTCCGGGCCCTCGGTCACCAGCGTCCGCACGGCCTCCTCGTCGCACAGCCCGGCGCCCGCTACGAGGGTGTCGGCCAGGTGCTGTTCGGGGCTGTCGCCGTCCCCCAGGGCCGCGGCGATCCCGCCCTGTGCCCAACGGGTGGAGCCGTCGTCGAGCCGGGCCTTGGTGACGACGACGGTGCGGCGGCCGGCGGCGGCGCAGCGCAGCGCGGCGGTCAGCCCGGCGACGCCGGAGCCGACCACGACGACGTCCGCCGTGATGGACCAGCCGGGGGCGGGGGCGGTGAGACGTATGCCGGTGGGGCCGGTGGCGGTTCCGGTAGCGGTCATCGGGTCGCTCCGAGGGGGCCTTGGGGTGGAGTGGACTTCCTGGTGTTCCGGTGGGCCGCGGGGGCCGCTCCGGCCGTGGGCTCCTGGGAGGCGGCGGGCTCCTCCTGGGAGGCGGTGTGCGGCTCCTGGGCGACGGCCGGCGACGGGGCCCCGCCGGCGGGGAACACGAGCCGGATGTTGTCGATGAGCCGGGTGGCGCCCACCTTCGCGGCCACCGCGAGGATCGCCTCGCCCGCGTACCCGTCCCGGACCTCGGTGAAGTCGCGCGGGTCGATCAGCGCCAGGTAGTCCAGGTCGAGCGGCGGGTCCAGGTGGGCGGCGTCCTCCAGCACCACGCCGGCGGCGGCGCGGGCCACGGACGGGCCGTGCAGGGGGCCGGCGGCGTAGGCGACGGCGTGCGCGTCGGCGGCGGCCCGGTCCTCACCGAGGGCCGCGAGTGCCGCGGAACGGTCCTGTCCGGGGTGTCCGGCGGAGGCGGCGCGGTCGCGCAGCGCCTCCTCGGCGGTGAGCCGGTCGCGGGCGGCGAACAGCGCCGCGGACAGCGCGAGCGCGGTGTGGCGCTCCGGGCCGGACAGGTAGCGGTTGCGGCTGGAGCGGGCCAGCCCGTCGGCCTCCCGGACCGTGGCGACGCCGACGATCTCGACCGGGAAGTTCAGGTCGGCCGCCATCCGCCGGATGACGGCGAGCTGCTGGGCGTCCTTCTCCCCGAAGAACGCCAGGTCCGGCGCGGTCAGATGGAGCAGCTTGGCGACGACGGTGAGGACCCCGTCGAAGTGCCCGGGGCGGCTGGCGCCCTCCAGGACGGTGCCCATGGGGCCGGCGGAAATGCGGATCTGCGGTTCCCCGCCCGGGTAGACCTCGTCGGCCGACGGCGCGAAGACGGCGTCGGCGCCCGCCCCGGCGGCCAGCACCACGTCGTCGTCCAGGGTCCGCGGGTAGCGGTCGAGGTCCTCGCCCGCCCCGAACTGCAGGGGGTTGACGAACACCGTGACCACCACCTGGCCCTGCGGTCCGACCCGCTCCCGGGCGACGCGGATCAGGGCGGCATGCCCCTCGTGCAGCGCACCCATGGTCATGACAACGGCGCGGACGCCGCTGCGGCGTGGCAGTGCCCGCAACTCCGCGGCGGTGTGGACGAGCTCGGGACCCGGCGCCGGTCGGGCGACGCCCGGGGACGGGCTGACGGGCGAGGAGGTCATGAGCCGCCTCCGTGGGGGCCGTGGTCGGGGGACGCGGGG
>LIQL01000253.1 GCA_001418405.1 Streptomyces diastatochromogenes
GGACCGGGCCTCCGGCCCGGGTAACGGGCCGCGGGCGGATCCCCAACCGGCCGGTGGGACTACGGCCTTGGTCTTACGGCACGCGGGGGCCGCCGAGGGGCCGTGAGCAGGGACGCCGGCGGTGCGGCGGGGCGTTGTCAGTGGTCGGCGCGACGCTGAAGTGGACGGGTGCGGAAGGGGGTTGGTGCGGGGCGCGCGGAGGCCCGGGCGCGCGGAGGCGGATTCTGCGTGCGGCTTCCGGACGGGAATCGGGACGGTAGTCCGGGACGGGAATCGGGACCGGAATCCGGTCAGGGGGTGTCGGGTATGGGCGGGAGCCTGGACGGCATGACGAGTGAGAGCGGACGACGGACCGGGAGCGGAGCGGGAAGCGGGAGTGAGGCGGTCGGTTGGGCGGCCGTGGAGGCGGCGGCGCCGGAGTTCGCCGCGCTGGTGCGGGAGCGGTTCGGGCTGCACCGGCACCACGTCCTGGCCACGCTGCGCAAGGACGGCGCACCGCGGCTGACGGGGCTGGAGGCGGACTTCCGCTTCGGGGAGCTGTGGCTGGGCATGATGACGGGCTCGCGCAAGGTGCAGGACCTGCGGCGGGACCCCCGTTTCGCGCTGCACGTCAACCCCGGCGGCGGGACGGACCTGGCCGGGGGTGACGTGCGGGTGTCCGGGCGGGCGGTCGAGGTGGGCGATCCGGGCCTGAAGGCGCGGTACGCGGCGGCGGTGCAGCCGCCGGAGCCGTTCGAGCTGTTCCGGGCGCTGCTGACGGAGGTGGTGCGGACGTCCGTCGAGGCCCCGTTCATGAAGTTGGAGGTCTGGCGGCCGGGCCGGCAGCTGCGGACGATGCGACGGACGTCGCAGGATCCGGAGGTGCTGGCGGGCCCCGTGGTCGGGGAGGGGGTGCGGCCGATCGACGGGTGAGGGCCGGCCGGACGTCCGGCCGACCCTCGGGAGCCGCCGGCGGGCGGTGCGTCCGCCGGGGCCGGCGGCTGCGGGTCAGACGCCGGTGCGGTCGACGTCGCGGGCGTTCGCGCGGCCGTCGTCCGGCTTCAGGTGCCAGCTGATGATGCGGCGCGGGTGGATGCGGATCACGTCGTTGCTGAAGAACTCCGGTGCCATCGGCGGGGCGTCGAGGGTGAGCAGTTCGGCCCGGCCGCGGATCTCCACGCCGCGGCCCCAGCCGGGGGCGACCGGGTCGTCGGCCGGGGCCATGTCGTCGACGAGGAGCGAGACGTCCGGATGGGCCTGCGCGTTGCGGTACTTCTGGCTGCGGCGCAGCGCCGGTCCGCCGACGTCGAGGGTGCCGTCGGCGTTGAGGACGAAGCCCACCGGGCGCACCTGCGGCCCGCCGTTCGGCCCCGTGGTCGCCAGACGGGCGAGCGGCTGGCCGGCGAGGTAGGCGCGCTCCTCCGGGGTGAAGACCGGGTCGGCGGGCGGGGACGGTGCCGTGCCGGCGGGCTCCGGCGGGTGCGCGGGGCCGGAGCCCGGGGCGGACGTCGGTGGGGTCGTGGGTGCGGGTGTCATGGGGAGGAGGCTAGGAACTCAACTGCGGTTGAGGTCAAGCGGGTTGGGGTGCCGCCTCCGGTGCGGTCAGTGTGGGGCGTGCAGGCGGTGGCGGCCGGCCACGTGCGCTTCGTGGGGGCGGTGCAGGCCGTGCGGTTCGCGCGTGCGGTGGGTGCGGAAGACGTAGAGCGAGACGAGGAACATCACGAAGAACATCCCTATGCCCCACCCCACGGAAGTCAGCACCGACGGCCGGCTGCCGCCGAGGGAGTAGAGCCAGCCCATCGACGCCCCGAAGAGCGCGGCGTAGGCCAGGGCGCGGGTCTCGGTGAGCATGCTCGACTGGAAGTGCGCCAACGTGACGCCCAGGATCCCGGTGACCACCGCCGCGATCAGCCCGAGGAGCGCGGCCTGGCCGCCCTTGGCCCCGTTGGTGTGGTCCATCCAGATCGTGTAGCAGCCGAAGCAGAGCGCCGCGATGACCGGCAGGGTCACGGTGAGCGGCGCGCGCCGGATCCTGTCGGCGACGGAGCGCCCCGTGGCGGAGTCCGCGGCGGGGCCGGTGGCCGACGCGCCGTGCTCCGGCTCGACGGTGCCGTGCGAGCGGGCGGCCCGGGCGCCGGACGGTTCGCCCCGGAGGGCGGGCTGGTCGCCGTGCGCGTGCTGGTCCATGGCGGGCTCCTCTCGTTCGCCCTTCTTCCTGTCCAGGCGACACCCGGGCACCGGCGCCGGCAACCGGAGCGGCCCCGCCGGCGACCGGAGGGGCCCTGTGGGCCGGACGGGAGCGGCCCGCGACGCGCCGCGGCGTCCGCCGGTCCGTCCCGCGCCCACCGCAGGTCCTTCGGGAACGCCTACCGCAGGTCCTTCTGGAACCAGGACACGTCCCAGTAGCGGTCGAACTTCCGCCCGACTTCGGTGAACGTGCCGATGGGCCGGAAGCCGAAGCGGGCGTGCAGCCGGACGGACGCCTCGTTGGGCTGGGCGATCCCGGCGTAGGCGCGGTGCACGTCCTCGTCGGCCAGCGCCGCGAAGAGCGCCCGGTACAGCAGCGTGCCGACGCCCCGGCCGCCGGCCTCCGGCGCGCAGTACACGGTCGTCTCCACGGAGGTCACGTACGCGCCCTTGGGGCGGAAGGCGCTGCTGGTCGCGTAGCCGAGGAGGGAACCGTCCCCCTCTCCTGCGGACTGCGCAACCAGAAGGCGGTGCGGACCGTCTTTGGGGTGGGAGAGCAACCACGGGCGACGTTGGTCGGGGCTGAAGGGCTCCGTGTCGAATGTGATGGCCGTCTCACGGACGTAGTGATTGTAGAGATCCGTAAGGGCCGTGAGGTCCGTCTCGGCGCCCGCTCTGACCTGCACTTCCCCGCGCTCAGGCGACATCTGCCCTCCCTCGTGACGGCGCAGGGTACTGCATGATCAGAAAAATTGAGGCACGGCTTGGGAATTCTGTCCGGATTCCAGCCGTTGTTTCCTTCGGACGGGTCAGCCGGTTGGCCACACGGTCCATAGGCCGACGACCCGCTCCACTGTCCCGCGACCGACTCAGCGCTAAGGGAGCATCCGCATGGCAACCCGTGCCGTCGCCCGTCGTCAGGCCAGCACCACCGGCTCTGGCCAGGCCAACAGCGTTCGCGCAGCAGGCGGAGACATCGCCGACCGCGACCTGGTCGGCATGTACCTCGACGAGATCGCGCGCACGCCGCTGCTCGACGCCGCCAAGGAGGTGGAGCTGTCCCAGACCATCGAGGCGGGCGTCTACGCCCAGCAGATCCTGGACGGCGAGATCACCGAGGGCAATGCCGCAGGTGCCGAGCGTGCGGAGCTGGAAGCGCTGGCCGCCGAGGGCGAGCGCGCGAAGGACGTCTTCATCCGGTCCAACCTGCGCCTGGTCGTCGCCGTCGCCCGCCGTTACCCCCGCTCCGGTCTGCCGCTGCTCGACCTGATCCAGGAGGGCAACGCCGGTCTGGTGCGCGCCGTCGAGAAGTTCGACTACGCCAAGGGCTTCAAGTTCTCGACCTACGCGACGTGGTGGATCCGTCAGGCCATCACCCGCTCCATCGCCGACCAGTCGCGCACGATCCGCCTGCCCGTCCACCTCGTCGAGGAACTGGGCCGGATCCGCCGCGTGCAGCGGGAGTTCAACCGCGAGAACGGCCGCGACCCGGAGCCGGAGGAGGTGGCGGGCGAGCTGGGTTCCACGGCGGCCCGGGTCACCGACGTCCTGGACTGGGCCCGCGACCCGGTCAGCCTGAACATGTCGGTCGACGACGACGGCGACACCCAGTTCGGCGACCTGCTGGAGGACACCTCCGCGGCCTCGCCCGAGCAGTCGGTGCTCACGCTGCTGCGCAGCGAGGAGTTGGAGGACCTGATCGACCGCCTCGACCAGCGCACCGCCTCGATCATCAAGGCCCGGTACGGCATCGAGGACGGCCGCGAGCGGACGCTGACGGAGGTCGGCAAGCAGCACGGGCTGACCCGTGAGCGGATCCGCCAGATCGAGAAGCACGCGCTGCTGGAGCTGAAGCGGATGGCGCGGGACACCGGGTTCGACGCGGCGGCCTGAGCCGCGTCCCCCGGGGCGGGCCCGCATGCCGGGCCCGCGGTGATACCGGGCCGGCGGTGACGTCGGTCCTGGGTGCAGGTGTGTTTTGGGCGAGCCCCGGTGCCGTGACGGCGTCGGGGCTCCTTTGCGTCCACGGGGGTGCCCGGGTGGGTCCACGGGGCGCCCGAGTCCGTCCGCGGGATGCCTGGGTGATGGGTCCATGGCGCGCGATCATGCCCGTTTGAGTCCGATGGGATGCCCGTATCTGTTTACTTGGGGAGGTTGTGGGCGTAGCATCCCGGTGAAACCACAGGTTCGGGCATGGAACGGACACAGACACAGATGTACGCACCCGAGCGCCAGCAAGAGATCCTGCGGCTCGCCCGTGAGGGCGGGCGGGTCGACGTGCTCTCCCTCGCCGAGGAGTTCCAGGTCACCGCCGAGACCGTCCGGCGCGACCTGAAGGCGCTGGACCGCGCCGGCCTGGTCCGTCGGGTGCACGGCGGCGCCATCCCGGCCGGCCGCCTGGACTTCGAGCCCGACCTCGCCGAGCGGGACGCGGTCGCCGCCGACGAGAAGCAGCGCATCGCCCGGGCCGCGCTGGCCGAACTGCCCGGCGGCGAAGGCCCCGGCAGCGTGATCCTCGACGCCGGCACCACCGCGGCCCGGCTCGCCGCGGAGATCCCGTTGGAGGCCGAACTGACCGTGGTCACCCACGGCCTGCCGGTCGCCGCGCGGCTGGCGGACCACCCCGGCCTCACCCTCCACCTCGTGGGCGGCCGGATCCGGCACCGCACGCGGGCCGCGGTCGACGACTGGGCGCTGCGCGCCTATCGGGAGATCAACGCCGACGTGCTCTTCCTGGCGACCAACGGCTTCTCCCTCGACGGCGGGTTGACCACGCCCGACCTCGCCGAGGCCGCGGTCAAGCGGGCGTTGATCGCCGCGGCCCGCCGGGTGGTGCTGCTCGCCGACTCCGCCAAGTTCGGGCAGCAGCACTTCGCCCGCTTCGGCGACCTCGCGGACGTCGACCTGCTGATCACCGACACCGGGCTGAGCCCTGAGGACGCCCGCGCCATCGAGCGCGCCGGCACGGAGGTGGTCCGCGCATGACGCCGCCCCACGGGCCCGCCCGCCACGCCGCCACCACCCCGACCGCGACCCGCGTCGCCCACCCCGCCGGACCGGTACACCCATGATCGTCCTCACCGTCACCCCCAACCCCAGCCTGGACCGCACCTACGAGGTCCCGGCGCTGGAGCGCGGCGCCGTGCTGCGGGCCACCGCCGACCGCGTCGACCCCGGCGGCAAGGGCGTCAACGTCTCCCGCGCGGTCGCCGCCGCCGGCCACCGCACCCGCGCCGTCCTGCCGTTGGGCGGTCCCGCGGGCGCGGCGCTGGCCGGGTTGCTGCGGGCCGAGGGCATCGACGTGGCGGGCGTCCCGGTCGCCGGGCAGACCCGTTCCAACATCGCCGTCGCCGAACCCGACGGCACCCTCACGAAGATCAACGCGGCCGGTCCGGAACTCACCCCCGACGAGTCCGAGGCGCTGTTGACCGCGGTCGGCGAGGGCTCCGCCGGCGCCGACTGGATCGCCTGCTGCGGCAGCCTGCCGCGCGGCCTGGCCCCCGAGTGGTACGCCGAACTGGTCGCCAGGGCGCACCGCGCCGGCGCCCGGATCGCCCTGGACACCTCCGGCCCGTCGCTGACCGCGGCGCTGCGCGAACGCCCCGACGTCGTCAAACCCAACGCCGAGGAGCTCGCCCAGGCCGTCGGCCGCCCGCTGACCACCGTCGGCGACGCGGTCGAGGCCGCCGAGGAACTGCGCTCCTGGGGCGCCCGGGCGGTCCTGGCCTCGCTGGGGGCGGACGGGCAGCTCCTGGTCGACGCCGACGGCGCCCGCTTCGGCAGCGCCCCGGTCGCCGCCGTCCGCAGCAACGTCGGTGCGGGGGACGCCTCGCTCGCCGGTTTCCTCACCGCGGGCGGCACCGGCGCCCCGGCGCTGGCCGCGGCGGTGGCGCACGGCGCGGCCGCCGTGCAACTGCCCGGCAGCCTGATGCCGACCCCCGCGGACCTGGCCCCGGAACGGGTCGTGCTGAGCGCCGAAGTGCCGCTCGGCCGGCCGCTGACGGAGCCGGTCCCCGATCCGCCCGCACCCCGTCCCCACCGCCCGCCCGGCGGTACCGCGCGCAAGGGAGCCCGCGATGAGTGAGTTGATCAGCGCGGACCTGGTCGATCTCGACCTGTCCGCCGCAACGAAGGACGCCGCCGCCCGGTCGTTGGCGGAGCGGATGGTCGCCGCCGGCCGGGTCACCGATCTGGAGGGGTTCCTCGCGGACGTGGCCGCCCGCGAGGCCCAGATGCCGACCGGCCTGGACGGCGGCATCGGCATCCCGCACTGCCGCAGCGCACACGTCACGGAACCGACACTGGCCTTCGGGCGCAGCGCGGCCGGCATCGACTTCGGCGCCGCGGACGGCCCGGCCGACCTGATCTTCCTGATCGCGGCTCCGACGGGCGGCGACGCGGACCACCTGTCGATCCTGTCGTCGCTCGCCCGCCAGTTGATGGACGAGGCGTTCACGGGCGCGCTGCGGGCCGCGGCCGAGCCGGCGCGGGCGGCGGCGCTCATCCGGGGCGAACAGCCGGAGCAGCAGCCGGAGCAACAGCCGGAGCAGCCACCGGAAGAGGAGCCGGGAGAGGAGCCGCAGTCGGGGCCGCAGGCGGCATCGCGGTCGGAGTCGGAGCCGCAGTCGCAGTCGCAGTCGCTGTCGGAGCCGGGGCCGGAGGCGGACGGTCCGCGGTCCGCCGACGCCCCCGCCTCGGAGCCGACGGCCCCCGAGACCGCCCCGGAGGCACCGGCGCCCGCCCCGTTCCGCATCGTCGCGGTCACCTCCTGCCCCACCGGCATCGCGCACACCTACATGGCCGCCGAATCCCTGGCCAAGGCCGCTCGGGCGGCCGAGGTCGAACTCACCGTGGAGACCCAGGGATCGGCCGGTTTCCAGCGTCTCGACCCGCAGCTGATCGCGGCGGCCGACGGCGTGATCCTCGCGCACGACGTCGAGGTGCGGGACCGCGAGCGGTTCGCCGGCAAGCCGCTCGTCGACGTCGGGGTGAAGGCCGGCATCAACCGTCCCGCGGAACTCATCGCCGAGGTCCGCGAGAAGGCCGCCCGGGGCCCCGTCCCGGCCGCCGACGCGCCCGCCCGCCCCACCGCCCCCATGGACCAGGGCGCCGAGACCACCGACGGCTACGCCACCCGGCTCCGCACCTGGCTGATGACCGGCGTGAGCTACATGGTCCCGTTCGTCGCCGCGGGCGGGCTGTTGATCGCCCTGGCGTTCGCGATCGGCGGCTACACCGTCGACAAGGCACCGTCGGTCGCCGACCACTTCCTGTGGACCGAGTCGGCCAGTTGGGCGGCGCTGTTCTTCCAGGTCGGCAGCACCGCCTTCGGCTTCCTCGTCCCGGTCCTGGCCGGCTTCATCGCCTACGGGATGGCGGACCGGCCCGGCCTGGTCCCCGGCTTCGTCGGCGGCGCCGTCGCGCTGACCGTCAACGCGGGCTTCCTGGGCGGGCTGATCGCCGGCCTGCTGGCGGGGGCGGTGGTGCGGGCGATCCAACGGGTCGACGTGCCACCGGTGCTGCGCGGCATCATGCCGGTGGTGGTCATCCCGCTGCTCTCCTCGGCGGCGGTCGGCTTCCTGATGTTCCTGGTGGTCGGCAAGCCGATCGCCGCGCTCCAGAAGGCCCTCACCGGCTGGCTGTCCGGCCTGTCCGGAGCCAACGCCGTCATCCTCGGCGTGCTCCTGGGCCTGATGATGTGCTTCGACCTCGGCGGGCCGCTGAACAAGGTCGCCTACGCCTTCGCGGTCGGCGGCCTGGCCAACCCCAACCCCGGCAGCCTGAAGGTGATGGCCGCGGTGATGGCGGCCGGCATGGTCCCGCCGCTGGCGATGGCGCTGGCCACGACCGTGCGGGGCCGCCTGTTCACCCGGGCCGAACGGGAGAACGGCAAGGCCGCGTGGGTTCTCGGCGCGTCCTTCATCACCGAGGGCGCGATCCCGTTCGCCGCCGCCGACCCGCTGCGGGTGATCCCCTCCGCGATGGTCGGCGGGGCGGTCACCGGCGGCCTGTCGATGGCCTTCGGCTGCACCCTCCGCGCCCCGCACGGCGGCGTCTTCGTGGTCCCGCTGATCGGCCAGCCGCTGCTCTACCTGCTCGCCGTCGCCGCCGGAACCGTCGTCAGCGCCGCCCTGGTCGTCCTCCTCAAGAGCCTCCGGGCGCCGGCGGCCGGAACCCCGGGCACGGACGCGCCCGCCGCCGACGCCACGCACCCCCAGGTGAGCACGCACCGAGAGGTAACCACCCACTAAAAAGTAGGTACTTGTCCGGAACTGCCCTCCCGCCAAAACTGATCAGCAAGTGATCAGAGCGAAGAACGAGGCGGGGGTGCAGTTCCGTGATGTCAGCGGAGAATGAGGCCCGGGTGCAGGCGGCCGGGGAACGTGCGCGTGCGGGAACGACGCGGGAGAACGTCGCGGTGCTCGGTCTGGGGGACATGGGCAGGGCGCTGGCGTCGGCGCTCCTGGCGGCCGGGCATCGGGTGACGGTGTGGAACCGCACGGCGCACAAGGCCGATGCGCTGGTGGCCGAGGGCGCCCGGCGCGCCGCATCGCCGGCCGCGGCGATCGCCGCGAGCGAGGTCGTGATCGTCTGCATCCTGGACTACGCCGACATCGCGCCGCTGCTGGCCGACGACGGCGCCGGTGCGGCGCTTGCGGGCCGGGTCGTGGTCAACGTGACCAACGGTTCGCCGGCCGAGGCACGGGTACTCGCGGAGCGGGTCGCCGGGCTCGGCGCGGAGTACCTCGACGGCGGCGTCATGGCCGTTCCGGAAATCATCGGGCTGCCCCAGGCGTTCGTGCTCTACAGCGGCGCCGAGGCCGCCTTCGAGGCGCATCGCGGGGTGCTGGACGCCATGGCGAGGAGCGTCTATCTGGGCCCGGACCCCGGGGCGGCGCCACTGCACGACCTCGCGCTGCTGAGCGGGATGTACGGCATGTTCGGCGGATTCCTGCACGCTGCGGCCCTGGTGCGGTCGGCGGGCGGGAACGTCGACGCGTTCACCCGGGAACTGCTGGTGCCGTGGCTGCGGGCGATGGCCGAAAACCAATTGCCGGCGATGGCGGCGCAGGTGGCGGCCGGGGAGTACGGCGCCACCGGCTCCCACCTCGCCATGCAGGTCGCGCACGACGCGATCGGCGACGTCAGCCGGGCGCAGGGCGTCAGCACGGAGCTCTTCGGCCCGCTGTGGGAGCTGATGAAGCGCCGGGTCGCGGACGGGCACGGCCACGAGAGCCTCGGCGGGGTCGTGGAACTGCTGCACTCCGGGGCGCCGACGGCGTGACCGCCCCCGCGCACCGTGCCGCACGCACGACGAGGCGGTGACCGCTCCTCCTCGAAGGGCGGTCACCGCCTCGTGCGCTCAGCGGGTGCGGCCGGCGGCCGTCAGGAGGCGCTGCCCGCCGTCCACTCCGACCAGGACATGTTCCAGCCGTTGAGGCCGTTGTCGGGCTTGACGGTCTTGTCCGGGGAGTTCTTCACGATCACCACGTCGCCGATCAGCGAGTTGTTGTAGAACCACTTGGCCGGGGTGTCGCCACCGCCGCCCTTGTTGTCCTCCAGGCCGACGCAGCCGTGGCTGGTGCCGGTGCGGCCGAAGATCGACGAGTTGCCCCAGTAGTTGCCGTGTATGAAGGTGCCGGAGGACGACAGGCGCATGGCGTGCGGCACGTCCTTGATGTCGTACTCGCCGCCGAAGCCGACCGTGGAGCCGTCCATGCGGGTCTGCTCGAACTTCTCCGAGATGACCATCTGGCCGTTGTAGGTCGGGTGGTCGGGGCTGCCGCCGGAGATCGGGACGGACTTGATGACCTTGCCGTCCTGCTTGACGGTCATGGTCTGGGTGTTCATGTCGACCGTGGAGACCTGCGAGCGACCGATGGTGAAGGACACCGTCTTGGACTGCACGCCGGTGATGCCCTGGCCGCCCTTCACACCGTCCAGGTCGATCTTCATGGTGACCTTGGAGCCGGCCTTCCAGTAGTCCTCGGGCCGGAAGTCCAGCCGCCGGTCGCCGAACCAGTGGCCGACGACCTGCTGGCCGCTGCTGGAGGTCACCGTGATGTGGGACTGGACGTCCTTGCGGTTGCTGATCGACTTGTCGAAGTTGAACGACACCGGCATGCCGACGCCGACGGTCTTGCCGTTGTCGGGCGTGAACGAGCCGATGAAGCTGTTGGCCGACGAGACCGTGGTGAAGGTCGCGTTCTCGGTCGCCGGGCGGCCCTTGGCGTCCTTGGCGTTCGCCACGATCTTGTACTTGGCGCCGCGCTCCAGCTGCGCCCCGGGCTTCCAGGACAGGCCGTCCGACGATATGGCGCCGGCGACGTCCTTGCCGGTGTCGACGGCGGTGAGCTTCACGTCGGTCAACTTGCCGCCGGTGACCTTCACCCCGGTGTCGTTGATGCTGGCGTCGGTGGCGCCGTCCTTCGACGTGACCTGGATCTTGGCGTCGGAGGCGTCCTTGGCGGCCGCGGCGTCCGCGCCGGCCTGGCCGTTCTTGCCGTCGCCCTGACCGGCCTCGGCGTCGCCCCCACAGGCCGTCAGCGACAGTGCGCCCGCGGCGAGCAGGGCGGTGAGGGCCAGGGTGCGGCGCATCCGGCGGGTGCGACGGGGTGCGGCGGAATCCCGCGCCTCGTGGTGAAGCGGCTGGTGGTCGGTGCGGGACTGGGCGGGCGCGGGGTTGTCCAGCGATGTCACGAGCTGCTCCATACAGGGGTGTTGTGATTCCGTGCTGGTAAACAGCACCAACGGGTGGATTTGGTTGCGGATACGGTCCTGTTGTGACGAGGGTCACAATTTCGGTGGCAAGGGTCGGTCCTCCGGCCCTGATAACCAGGTTCGCAGTGCCGTGCCGTCTTCGTCCAGGCGGGGTGGCGGTCCGGGTTGGGTCACCGGTGTGCCCGACAGCCGCAGCGGGCTGGCCACTTGGGGGATCCGCCCCGCGCCGACCTGGGCGATCGGGTCCAGCCCGAGTCGCGTCGCCAGCTCCAGCGCCTCCGACACGGTGTTGACCGGTCCGCACGGCACCGCCACCGCCGCCAGCCGCTCCGCCCAACCCCGCGGGGTGTCGGCGACCAGACGATCCTCCAGTTCTTGGACCAGGTCCGTACGGTTGCGCACCCGATCCCGATTCCGGCGGAACCGCGCGTCCGCCGCCAGCTCCGGCGCCCCCAGCGCCCCCGCCAGCGCCCGGAACTGCCGGTCGTTGCCCACCGCGACGGCCAACAGCCCGCCCCGGCACGCCAACGTCTCGTACGGGGCGATGCTCGGATGCCGATTGCCCATCGGCCCCGGATCCCGCCCGGTGGCCAGATAACCGGACGCCTGGTTCACCAAGGATGCCAGGAGCGACGAGAGCAGGTTCACCTCCACCGTCTGCCCCGCGCCGGTCCGGTCGCGGTGCCGCAGCGCCGCCAGGATCCCCGTCGCGGCGTCCTTGGCGGTCAACACGTCCACCAGCGCCACCCCCGCCTTCAGCGGCGCCCCGCCGGGCTCGCCGGTGATGCTCATCAGTCCGCCCACCGCCTGGACCACGAAGTCGTAGCCGGGCAGCGCCGCCCCCGCCCCGGAACCGAAACCGCTGATGGTGCAGTGCACCAGCCCCGGGTTGGCCGTCAGCGTGGCCGCGGGGTCCAGGCCGTACTTGGCGAGCGACCCGGGGCGGAAGTTCTCGATCAGGACGTCCGCCCGCCGGGCCAATTCCCGGGCCGCGGCCGCGTCCTCGGGGTCACCCAGGTCCAGCGCCAGCCCCCGCTTGGAGCGGTTCGCGGCGTCGAAGTACGCCGCGGTGCCGTCGTCGGCGAACGGCGGCCCCCAGGAACGGGTGTCGTCCCCGGATCCCGGCCGCTCGACCTTGACGACCTCGGCGCCGAGGTCGGCGAGCGTGGCGGCGGCGAGCGGGCCGGCCAGGACCCGGCTGAAGTCGGCCACGAGGACGCCGTCGAGGGCGCGGGGGGCGGTCCGGTGGTGTTGCCGGGGCACGGGCGAACTCCTCACGTCGCGGACGGGGTGCCGCCATCGTCGGCGCACCCGCGCGCCGCGGGGAAGCCGCCGCGGTGTCCAACGGCCGGCGCGGCAGTGCGCCGCTCCGGCCGGTGGCGCGCCGGAGCGGGAGGCGAGCGCCGGCGGCGGGCCGTAGGGAGGAGGGGCACTATGCGTGTGGTGTCTGGAATGCTGGGAAATGTCATAGGAGATGTGTCACTTACCGATTTACAACCCAAGATTCCCTGTTGGAAGCCCAGACGCGTGGTGTCTACTGGGGCTTGCCCAGCGCCCACTTGTTCGGGAGGAACAGCATGGTCCCCTCCGTTTCGATTCTCCAGCAGATCGGCCTAGGCGTTCTGCTGGTCGTCGTCGTCCTCTGGGCAGTCGGCCTGGTCAGACTCACCCGGCGCGGCACCTACGGCGCCCCCGCCCCGTACGGGCGCCCGCCGCGCTCCCGGGCCCGGCTCGACGCCGTCCCGCGTCAGACCGGCCCCGGCGGCCCGCCCTCCGAGAACGTGGACCTGACCCCCGCCGAACGCCAGGCGTTCGACGACCTCGTGCGACAGCTCAGCAGCCGCAGTTGACCCGGCGCCGGCCGACCGGGCGCGCGCTCCACAGGCACGCCCGGCTCACTGCACCGGCCCCAGCTTCAGCAGCGCCAGCGCCGCGAGCATCTGGACCGACACCGCAGTCGCCGCCTTACGGGTCGGCAGGTGGTGCTGACCGCGTATCAGCAGCACCGCCAGGAAATAGCCGAACCCCCAGGTCGTCCAGGTGGCGGCCTGCACGAACGTGGAACTCGTCGGCAGCCAGGCGGCGATGAGCAACCGCGGCAGGTCCGTCACCCAGAAGACCACCACGAACAGGCTCGCCGTCGGCGCGAACCGCCCGTTGCCCCCGAGCGTCCGCGCTATCGCGTGCGTGACCGCCCCCAGCCCCAGACTGGCCAGCAGCACGCCCGCCTCGGCCATCCCGGCCAACTGCAACGCCGCCGTGTGGTTGGCCGCCCACTGGGCCCGGAACGGGCCCACCGACACGATCCCGATCCCGCCGCTGATCAGGCACAGCAGCACCGCGGCGCTCCACGCACTGCGGTCCCGCGCCTCGTCGAACACGTCCACCGGCCGGTACCAGAGCCCGAGTATCAATCGGTGCCACCACAACCGGCGGCGCCGCACCGGCTCCTGACGGACGGACGCCCGGCGACCGGCCGGTGGGCGGCCGCCCCCGGACTCGGGGGGCGCCGGCTGCACCAACGTGGGCGGCGGCGGGGGCGGCGGCTCCGCACCCGACGGCGCGGCGGTGCGCCGGCCGGACCGTGACGGGGGCGGGGTGGGGGGCGGCGATGCGGACATACGGCCGTTTCTACCACCGGCCCCGCCGGGGCCCGACGCGCGGGCACCGGGTGGCCCGGGGCGGCTACCGGGTGGTACCGGGCCGGCGCCGATGGGCACCGGGCGGGGCAAGGCCCCGTCGGCCGGCCCCGGATGAGACGCTCGACCGGTGACCCTTCAGACACCGGACCACGACGAGGCGCACGGCGGCGGGCTCGGCAGCCGCCTCAACTGGCTGCGGGCGGCGGTCCTCGGGGCCAACGACGGAGTGGTCTCCACCGCCGGCCTCGTCGTCGGCGTCGCCGGCGCCACCGACTCGCGGGCCACCCTGCTCACCGCCGGACTCGCCGGCCTGCTCGCGGGATCGATGTCCATGGCGGCCGGCGAGTACGTGTCGGTCTCCACCCAACGCGACTCCGAGAAGGCCGCGCTGGCCCTGGAGAAGCGCGAGCTGGCCACCGAGCCGCAGGCCGAACTGCGCGAACTGACCGAACTGCTGGAGGGCAAGGGCCTCGGCCCCGAACTCGCCCGGGAGGTCGCCGAGCAGCTGACGCACCACGACGCGCTGCGCGCCCACGCCGAGGTGGAGCTGGGCATCGACCCGGACGACCTCACCAACCCCTGGCACGCGGCGGGCGCCAGCTTCCTCGCCTTCACCGCGGGCGCGCTGCTGCCGCTGCTCGCGATCGTGCTGCCGCCGACGGGCCAGCGCCTGTGGATCACGGTGGTCGCGGTGCTGGCGGCGCTGGCCCTGTGCGGGTGGACCAGCGCCCGCCTGGGGGCGGCGCCGGTGGGCCCGGCGGTGCTGCGGAACGTGGCCGGCGGCGCGCTGGCCATGGCGGTCACGTACGTGGCGGGCACGCTGCTGGGCGCGGTGGGGGTCTAGGACCGGTCCTGCCCCGGGGTGCCGGAGCGGTCCGGGTCGTCGTCGGCCGGCGGACCGTAGAGGTCCGTGTACGACGGGAAGAGGCCGCCGGGGCCGTCCACCGAGGTGGCGGCGTGGGCGGCCTTGACGATGGCCCGGGTCAGCACGTCAGCGCCGGTGGCGAGGATGTCGTTGAGGGCGCCGGCCTGGAGGTGGACGCCGAAGGCGGGGTCGGCCAGGGCCTCCGCGGTGGCCAGCGGGCGGGCGCCGGTGGCGACGGCGAAGACCGCGTCGCCGTCGTTGAGGAGGTGCACGGGGCGCAGCGCGCGGGCCAGGCCGTCGTGGGCGGTGCCGGCGAGCTTGTGGGCCTGTGCGCGGGTGAGGTCGGCGTCCGTGGCCACCACCGCGAGAACGGTGTTGAGGGGCGGGTGGACCGACGCGGCGGACCGGGCCGCGGAGATCTCCCGGGCCCGGACGAGGCGGCGTCGGGCGGCCGCGTGGACCGCGGGGTCGGGGAGCCGGGTGGGGGTGCCGTAGAGGGCGCCGGTGTGCGGGTCGGCGAAGGAGCCCGCGGCGTTGACGGCGGCGAGCGCGGCGACGGTTATCCCGGACGGCAGCACGGCGCTGGCGGTGCCGATGCCGCCCTTGATGCCGCCGCTGACCGCTCCGGTGCCGGCGCCGACGTTGCCCTGGGGGACGGGCGAGCCGGGGGTCGTGCGGGCGGCGGCCTCGACGGCCGCGCGGCCCAGGGCGGCGTCCGGGCGGGCCCGCCAGTCGCCGCCGCGGCCCAGGTCGAAGAGGGCGGCGGCGGGGACGACGGGGACGACCTGGGCGGGATCGGGGCCGACCCGGAAGCCGCGGCCCTGTTCCTCCAGCCAGCCGGCGACGCCGGTCGCGGCGTCGAGGCCGAACGCGGAGCCGCCGGTCAGGACGACGGCCTCGATGCGCTGGACGAGGTTGCGGGGGTCGAGGGCGTCGGTCTCCCGGGTGCCCGGGCCGCCGCCGCGGACGTCGACCGCCGTGACGGCGCCGCCTTCGGGGGCGAGGACGACGGTGGTGCCGGTGAGCCAGCCGTCGCCGGTGCGCTGGGCGTGGCCGACCCGCAGGCCGGGCACGTCGGTCAGGGCGTCGTGCGGGCCCGGGGGGTGAGGGGTGGCCTCGCCCCCCTGGTGCCGCTGATGCTGCCGCGCGTCAGTCATGGGGGCATGCGTACCACGCGCGCAGCCCGCTCAGTGGCCGGCCGGCCCCATCACGACGACCGGGTGGAGCGCCGGGTCGAGGGTGCGCAGCAGTGCGCGCATCACGTCCGGCTTGAGGCTGACGCAGCCCTGGGTGGGGCCGTCGTGGTCGACGTGCAGCCAGACGCCGCCGCCCTTTTCGTCGCCGAGCGGGCGCTGCCCGTCCAGCGGTGAGGTGCCCGGGACGCGGTTGTAGTTGATGGCGATGACGTAGTCGAAGGCGCCGGCCAGCGGCTCGCCCTCGACGCCGGTGCCGTGGGCGACGAAGCTGCGGTTGTGGTCGTAGGGCAGCTTGGTGCCCTCGGGTGCCGGCAGTCGCCCGCCGGCGTCGGTGAGGGCGTAGACGCCCTCGGGAGAGCGCAGGTCGCCGTAGTGGTGGTCGCCGGTCCAGCCGTGGGCGGCGTTGTGCGCGGCCCAGCTGGGGCCGGCCTCCCAGAAGTCCGAGCCGTCGGCGCGGGTGTACAGGACGACCCGGGACTCGTACGAGTCGGTGGCCTTGCCGGTGACGACGAGGACCTGGCGGGCGTTGGCCGGTATGCGCTTTCGGGCGGCGTCGCTGAGGTCCGGGATGGCGCGCAGGCCGCGGGCGNNGGCGTCCGGTCGGCCGCTGTGGTCGTCGCCCGAGGCCGGCCAGGCCCACAGGGCGGTGCCGACCAGGGTGGAGAGCGCGAGGCCGCTGACGGCCTTGCTGCGCCGGGACAGTCTCCTGCGCGCACGGGACTGAGCGTGGCGGGCTGCCATGTCTGGCGTCTCCTCAGGTACGGGCGGGTGGACGGCCCGTGGGACGCCGCGAACCGGCAGGACCCCCGGGCATAAAAAGGGCAATCTGCACCCTACCGCGTTCCGGCGAAGCCGCTTCCGCGGGCCCTGGTGAACGGTAGAGGGCATCGGGGCGACGCCGCACGCCGGGTGAACCTTTGGTAGGGGAATGCGCCGATTGGTCGGATGGGTGGGGGTGGGGGAGGCGCTCCGGAGGG
>LIQL01000254.1 GCA_001418405.1 Streptomyces diastatochromogenes
GGTGACGGCGATGAAGCGGTACCCGTCGATGTACAGCTGGGCGTGCACGTATCCGCTCGTGGCGAGGGTCGCGGCGGTCATCGACCGCAGGGCGGGGGCGAGGAACCGGTTGGGGCAGGGGGTAGGCGGTGGTGGTGGCGGAGTGGAAGGTGATGTTGCCGTCCGTCTTGGTGAACAACTGGTGGACGTGCCCGTTGAGGCAGGTGACGGAGGAGAAGCGGCGCAGCAGGGCGATGACCTGGAGGGCGTCATCGGTGCTCCAGCCCCACTTCGGGTACATCGCGAACAGCGGGATGTGACTGAAGACCACGAGGGGGGTGTCCGACGACAGTCCGGCGACGTCCTTGCGGACGAAGTCGATCTGTTCGGTGCCGAGGTGGCCGAGCTTCTCCAGGCTCAGGGTGTTGACCAGGGCGATGAAGTGCACGCCGTGGGTGTCGAAGCTGTACCAGCCGTCGCCGAGCGTGCCGGCGCCGAAGGTCCGCCGGTAGGCGCGGCCCGCGTCTCCGATGGAGTCGTGCTCGCCCGGCACGGTGAAGACGCGGTCCGTTCTCATTCCGGCCATCATCTGCTTGACCTGGTCGAACTGCCCGGCCGTTGACAGGTGGGTCAGGTCGCCGCTGTGCATGACGAAGTCGGGTCTGAATCCCAGCGAGTTGACCTGCCGGATCGCTTCGGCGAAGGAGCCGACCACGTCGGTGTTCGCCGGGCCCTGGAACCCGATGTGACTGTCGGAGACCTGCACGAACCGCAGGGCGCCGCTGCCCGCAGCGGCGGCACCGGCGCTGGCGTTGGCGTCCGGGGAGCCGGCGATGTGGCTTATCACCTCCCCGCTCGCCACGGTCAGCACCACGGCGCCGCCGAACCATCCGACGTGTCGCAGGAGTTGACGTCGCGTCATGCCGTTTTCGGCAGTGGGTCGACCGGTGTCGTCGGCGAATGCTCCGTCGTGACGGGCGTCGTAGTCGGTCATGGGGTCACCTCCACGGTGGCGGTCATGAACGGATGGATGGTGCAGAGGTAGGCGTACGTGCCCGGCTTGGTGAACGTGTAGCTGTAGGTGGCGTGGGTGACGAGGGCGGCCGAGTGCAACGGGCCGCCCGATCCGGCGCTGGTGACGGTGTGGGCGTCGGTGTCCTGGTTGGTCCACGTCACCGTCGTGCCCGCCTTGACCTTCAGCGTGGCCGGGGAGAAGGCGAAGTTCTGGATCGCCACCGCGTTCCCGGTCACCGGCGCGGCCGGCGCGCCCGTACCGGAGGGACTCGCGGGCATGTTCATACCGGGCATCGGCGAGGCGCCTGGAGCAGCGCCTTTCCCCGTCCCCGTGGCGCCAGGCATCCCCGCCGTCCCGTGCTGCCCCGGACCGGCGGTGATGGCACCGGACCCGCCGGCCGAGGAAGGCGACGACTGGCCGCAGGAGGCGAGGAGCCCCACCGCGCCGGCAGTGGCGACGGCGGCGACAGCCAGCCCGGCCGCGGCGCGTGCTCGCCTGCCTGGTGCGCGAAAGTTGAGGTACATGGTGTCCGTTCCCTACTGATCAGGCGGCGGCGGGGACTGCGCCGGATCGGCGCACGCCACCGCGGGAGGGTGTGGTGGATGCCGTGTTCATGGGCGCGCTCCCCGCACGGACCCGGCGGACGAGCGCGGGTGCCGCCGGACCGGTGGCCCGTCTCGACATGCCCCGCACCGCACAGCCGTTCTTGCGTGCCGCGAAGGTGCGGGCGGCAGGCGGCAGTTCCGGCGGGATGAGTTCGGCAGGCGCCAGTAGCGCGTCCGTCGTGTGGTGCATCTCGGCCGCCTCCGATCCGTCCTGCGCCGCATCGGGGATCGATGAGGCGTTGCGCGTGAGTCGGCTCTTGTCCAGCTCCACGGACGGCGGAAGTCCCACGGTTCGACGGATGTGCACTTTTTGTCGGAACTCTTGGCATCTCCCCGGGCTGGTCGCCCTCTCGGGTGCCGCGCACGCTCGGCCCACTTGGTGGCGGTGGACGCCGCGGGAGCCGGTTGATGCCGCGGGAGCCGGCAGGAACACGGCGGGAACGCCTCACCCGCGGGGCAGGCGGAACGTCACAGGCACCGCACTGTGCGTTACGGGACAAAGTGGTACATGTGCGCGATGATCGGCCTATGCCATGGAGTTCCCGAAAACGTGGCCCGAGGACCGATCCGAATCGCTCCGCGCACCGTGTCTCTGGTAAAGGGGCGCTTTCGACCGCAGACGAGGAGCTGCTGCGCACTCTGTACGCGGAGCACGCAGGAGCCCTCTTCCACTACGTGCTGCGTCTGACCTCAGGAGATTGGCAATGGGCAGAGGATGTGGTGCAGGAGACGCTGCTGCGGGCGTGGCAGCACCCCGCCGCGTTCGACCCCGCACTCGGCCCGGCTCGGGCATGGCTGTGCACGGTCGCTCGGCACCTGGTCATCGACGCCCACCGGGCCCGGCAGGCCAGACCGGCCGAGGTCGGCGGCGAAGCCCTTCAGCGAGCCGCCGAGCAGACGCCGGGCGAGGACCAGATCGAGCAGGCACTGCAGAGCTGGGCGGTCGCCGAGGCCGTCCGGTCACTGTCCCCCGACCACCGCGCCGTCCTGCTGGAGACCTACTACCGGGGCCGGACCATGGCGGAGGCCGCACAGGTGTTGGGCATCCCGCTGGGCACCGTGAAGTCGAGGACGCACTACGCCCTGCACGCCCTGCGGCTGGCGCTACAGGAACGGGGCATCGAGCCATGACCGTGGCGGGCAAAAGGTGGCGACCATGAGTGCGGAACACGACGCCCTGCGGCTGGCGCTGGGAGGATACGTCCTGGGCACCCTGCCCGCGGAAGAAGGCGAACGGGTGCGCGTCCACCTCGCGGAATGCGCCGCATGCCGAGCCGAACACGCACGACTGGCGGGACTGCCCGCACTGCTGGCGACGGTGACCGAAGCCGAAGCCTCAGGCCGGACGGTGCCGACGGCCGACGGGGACCTGGCCGACCGGCTGGTGGCACGGGCAACGGAAAGCGTGCGGGACGCCCCGTCCGAACAACCCGCCGCGCCCGAGGTGTCGACGGCGCCCGCGGGGGGCGTGTTGGAAAGGCTCCTCCAGCAGGCCGCGGCCCGGCGCCGCAGGACCTGGCGTCTGCAACTGGCCGGCGCCGCCGCCTCGCTGACGCTCATCGCGGCAGCGGCCGGGGGCACGTGGCTGGCGGCGATCGGATCCGTGAGCAGTCAGGCGACGCCGCCCGGGCCGACCGCACCGGCTGCCTGGCGCACCTTCGCCGGAAGCGATCCCACCACCGGCGTCTCCGCCTCGGTGAAGGTCTCGCCCTCTGCCTGGGGCAGTGCCCTCCAGGTCTCCGCCAAGGGGGCACCCGCCGGAATCACCTGCCGACTCCAGGCGGTCGGAGCGGGCGGAGCCAGGGCGGACGGCGCTACCTGGCGGGCGGGCGAGTACCCTCCCGGCACCACGATCCCAGGCGCGGTTGCCATGTCGCCGGGAGCCATCGACCACTTCGAGATCCTCACGGGCAGCGGTCAGAAGATGGTCACGATCCAGGCATGAGGCGCGAGGCGTGAGGCGGGGTCGGCGTCGGGGTGGTCATGTCGCCCCGCGGCCCGGCCGCCCGACGGCGTGACCACGGGTGCGGGGTGCGGGCACGGCGGCACGGGAGGGCGAGGGGACGTCGCGCCGAATCCGATGAACCGGCCGGTTCCTCAACCGACTTGATGCGGTAGCGCACGGATTCGGATGAGGCGTGCGCTCCCGCTGCGGGTGGTCGGTGGCGCCGCCCCGGGCCTCGGCGAGGGCCCGAACGAAGTGCTCCCGTCCCGCACGCGAGCACCGGCATGGGGGCGGTTCGCCCAACGGCCGGCGGCCTCAACTCGCCCCCTCCTGGCGCGTGAACCCGGCCGGGCCACCGAGGGAATCGTCCCGCAAGCAGTCGAACAAAAAGGGCGAACAGCTCGAACCGTTCGGCGTGCGTCATCCGTGGAACTGAATGAGCGGGCCTTTCAGGATCCGGCCCACCGACAGCCCCGAAGCCGTTGGCGGTCTCCCCCTCCCCCGTTCCGCTCCCCGCACCTCCACAGAAGAGCCAGAAGACCATGTTTGTGACCGATTCCCCCAGCCCGAGTTCGCCGCTCGGCCGGCCCTGCCGCCACGAGGCGCTGCTCGCCCTGCCCGCGCAGGAGGCGCACGTCTCCGCCGCTCGTCACTTCACGGCCGATCTGCTGGAGACGTGGCACGTACCCGCACGCGAGCGGGACTCCGCCGTCCTCATCGTCGACGAACTCGCCGCCAACGCCGCCCAGTACGGCCGCGAGCGCATGACCGTGCTGCTCGTCCTCGACGACGGCACGCTGCACATCGTCGTCACCGACTCCGGCACGGCGGTGGAACGGCACCGCCCCGACCTCGCCCCCGACGAACACGGCCGCGGCACCGGCATCGTCCAGTGCCTGGCCCAGTCGACCGAGGTCCACCAGACACGCAGCGGACGCGAAGTCCGCGCCTGCCTCAGGTGCTCGTCGTGACCGGGCCGGTCGCTCCGCACGCACCGCGGCCCCCGGCCCAGGTCGGCACCGCGGCGCGGCGAACCGCCACTGCGAGGGGCTACGACGCCGCATCGCCCGACGGCCCCTGCGTCCCGACGGAGGTGTGAGCATGTACGCCACCCCGAACAGCGGCGCGGCGGTCAGCGCCCCGCCCCCGCACGAGGCGTACGCGCATGCGCCGGACCTGCGCCGCGAGATGCACCAGGTGCTCGCGCTCGGAGCCGCACGCGACGGCCGCCAGGCCAGGACCGACACCGGTCCCCTGGTCGCCGCGACAACCTCCGAACGCGTCTGGCTGCTCCGACGGGCCGCCCTCATGGACCGGATGGCCCTCGACGACCCCGGCCCCGGCCCGGTCGCAGCCGCCGCCGAAACCGCCGGGCAACTCGTCCGGCACGACCGTCGCCATCCCGACCTGGTGGCCGGCCCGCACCACCCCGACGCGAGCGCCCTCGCCCCCGACCACCGCCGTTACGTCCGTCAGGAGTACGCCGCCTGGACGACGGCCGGGCGCCCCACGACCTGAATCGACCCCGAATCGACCCCGATCCGACGAGGAGCAGGACCATGGTCCACAAGGACATCCACGCCCGGCCCGCCTGCACAGCGGCCGGCCCACCCCACTCGCCCCGCCCCATCTGCCCGACGACCGTGCGGGCGGCGACGGGCGACCAACTCACCCGTGATGCCTGGCCGGACGACGCCGTGGGAAGCCCCCGAGGGCGCGGGCGGCGGGCACCAACGACACCACCGTGCCGCGCGCACCGGGAAGCCTCCTTCCGGGCGCACGCGACCGCGGGCGCTCCGGCCCCTGCCGGGCGCGAATGCGCCGCGCGGATCAGCGAAGCCGGTACGACGGCCGCGTGCGAAGAGGCGGTGTGACGATGTTCCGCAATGCGCTGGAACCCTGGCACCTGCTGATCCTGGTCGCGGTGGTGGTGCTGCTCTTCGGCTCGAAGAAGCTGCCCGACACGGCCCGTGCACTGGGCAAGTCCCTGCGGATCCTCAAGAGCGAGACCAAGGCCATGAAGGACGACGGCGTCTCCGACGAGCCACGCCCCGCTCCCGAGCCCGCACCGGGACCGGAAGCACAACCGCAACCGCAACCACGGACGATCTCGGGCGCCGCCGAAGACGCCCCCACCGCCCCCACCGCCCGCACCGCGCCCACGGACGGCACGGCCGGTCGCTGAGACGGGCGGCGGCATCCCCGGCGCAGCGCTCGTCGACGTTCACGTACCCATTCCGGGCCGGTAGCCCCCGGTCCGCCGCACGAGACGAGGACATGGCGTGCCTCAGTCAATCCGCAACAAGGAGAAGCGTCCCGAGGGACGGATGCCGCTCGCGGAGCACCTTCGTGAACTCCGCAACCGGCTCGCCAAGGCCCTCCTCGCCATCCTGGTCGTCACGATCGCCGCGGCCTTCCACTACAAGGGCATCGTGAACTTCAGCACCAAGCCGGTGTTGGACTCGGTCGGCTGCCCGACGTCCTTCGCCGTGCTGGCCCAGAAGACCGCCGACCCCACCTGTGCGCGGATCACCATCAACGGCCTGCTCACGCCCTTCACCCTGGCGCTGAAGGTGTCCCTGATGGCCGGCGTCGTACTGGCCTCGCCGGTATGGCTGTACCAGCTGTGGGCGTTCGTCGCCCCCGGTCTGCACAGGCACGAGCGGAAATACGCCTACGCGTTCGTCGGGACGGGCGTCCCGCTGTTCTTCGGCGGCGCCTTCTTCGCCTACCGGGTACTGCCCACGACCGCGAGGGTGTTGATCGGGTTCACCCCGCACGGCGTGGACAACCTGCTGCCGCTGGACGATCTGCTCGACCTCGTCACCCGCATGGTGGTGGTCTTCGGCCTCGCCTTCGAGATGCCCCTGCTGCTGGTGATGCTGAACCTCACCGGAGTGCTGTCGGGCCGACGGATGCTCGGCCGATGGCGCGGCATGGTCATGGGGATCACGATCTTCTCGGCCGTGGCGACGCCGAGCACGGACCCGCTGACCATGCTGGCGCTGGCCGCACCGATCTGGGTGCTCTACTTCTCCGCCGTCGGCTTCTCGCTCCTCAACGACCGGCGCAGGGCCCGAAGCGAGGCGGCGGGCCCCGGCGACGACGAGGCCGCCGACCTCGACCTCACGCCGCAGGACGTCGGCGCAGCGGAAGCGGTCGCCGCCGGCCTCAGCCCCGCAGCTCCGTCAGGAACTCGACCAGCGCGGAGTTCACCTCCCGCGGCCGCTCCTGCTGGGTCCAGTGACCGCAGCCCGGCAGCATGACCGGCGGACGGCGCAGACCCGGCAGCAACGTGGGCAACTGCGAGATCAGTTGCGGCGTGCCCGGGAACGTCGCGACCAGATCCCGGTCGCCGTAGACGTACAGCGCGGGGGTGGTGACGACGGCGCCGTGCCAGGGAGCGGTCAACTCCCAGTTGCGGTCCAGGTTGCGGTACCAGTTCAGCGCGCCGGTGAAACCCCGGGCGAAGCCGGCGGTGAGCTCGTCCAGGTCCTCCTCGGTGAGCCACTGCGGCAGCTCCCCGGGGTCGGTCATGTCCGCGAGCCAGCCCCGGGCCGGATCGGACACCAGGGCCTGGTCGGGGCGGCCGGCGCCGGGGGCGTCACCGGAGGCGGAGTGGAGCAGCGTGCGCAGGGCGGTCCGGGGGTCCCGGGCGAACTCGGCGTCGGCGAGCCCGGGCCGGGCGAAGTAGTTCCAGTAGAACCGTCCGTCGAACCGCTCCTGCATGGCCGCGAGCGGCGGGCGCTCCCCGCGGAACGGCGGCGGCACGCTCAGCCCCGCCACCCCGCGCACCACGTCGGGCCGCAGCAACGCGGTGTGCCAGGCCACCGGCGCGCCCCAGTCATGTCCCACGACGAACGCCTCCCGCTCGCCCAGCGCGTGGATCAGCCCGATCACGTCCCCGACGAGGTGGAGGATGCTGTAGGCCGCCACGTCCTCGGGGTGGTCGCTGCGGCCGTATCCGCGTTGGTCGGGGGCGACGACCCGGAAGCCGGCGGCGGACAGCGGGCCGAACTGGTGGCGCCAGGAGTGCCAGGACTCGGGGAAGCCGTGCAGCAGCACGACCAGCGGCCCCTCCCCCTCCTCGGCGATGTGCAGTCGGATCCCGTTCACGTCGATCATGCGGTGCTCAACCATGCGCCGAAGATACGCCTGCGCGACGCCGTGAACCGCCTCGGACGGCGGCCCGCAGCACGCCGCCGCCGAGGTGCCGTCGCTCAGTGGTGAACGCACCCGTCTCCGGCGCGGCGCCGTCGTGCCCCGCCGAGTAGAGGTACGTGGTGTCCGGCCGCAGTCCGGTGAGGCGGGCGTGGTGGACGTACACCTCCTCGCGGCTCAGTCCGTCGCGGTAGGTGCGGGTCTCGGCGTCGACCGCACCACCGGTGCCCGCTTCGTGGGTCCCCAGGTGCACCCGCGGCCGGCGTACGGGGCGCGGGCTGATCCAGGAGACCGTCATCTCGCCGGCGGGGTCGGCGCCGAACTGGAGGTGCAGGCCGGTGACGCCGGGTACGTCGAGGCGGCCCGGGGTGCGCGGGAGCCGGGGAGGCGGCGCGGATCGCGCCGGACCGGCGGCCTCGGCGCTCCCCGAGGCACCCAGGGCTCCGGCAGTCACGGCCGCCGTCGAACCGGCCAGGAGGGATCTTCGTGGGATCGACATGCAACACCCTTACCTGAGGCGCGAGTTGGTCAGTCGCACCCTACTGAGGGCGTCCCGGGCCGCTGCGCGGGGCGCGACTTTCGTCGTTGGCCGTCGCGACCAATGGCCGGTGCGGTGTCCGACCGGGCGGCTTACCGTTGCCGCGTGACGCGTGTGGAATGTACGACCCCTGGAGCATCGGCCCGCCGGGCACTGGCGGCGAGGCTGCGTTCGGCGCCCCGTCGGCTGACCGCCCCGGGCAGGGCGCTCGTCGCCCCCGGCATGTGGCCGGTGCGGCGCATCGTGGGCGAATCGCTGCTGGCCGTGGTGTTCGCGCTGCTGGGAGCGGGCTTCGAGGCCCTGGGCCACGGCGGCGCCGTACGGCTGGTCGCCATCGGACTGGCGGCCGGGGTGCTGTCGCCGCTGCGCCGGGTGCTGCCCGCGACCGTGCTGCTGGTGACCGCCGCCGGTTCCGTCGCGTTCGACGGTCTCGCTCCGCTGGTCCTCCTCGTCGCCTGGTCGGCGGGGCGGCGGATCGACGGGGTCGGCAAAGCGATGGGCGTCTTCGGCCTGGTGTACGTCATGGTCCTCGGCCTGGGCATCCTGCACGAACTGCCGCACTTCTCACTGGCGTACCTGGCCTTCGGCGCCCTGGGGCTGCTGGTCACGATCGTCGTACCCGGCCTGGCCGGCCGCTACTGGTCGCAGCGCCGCGCGCTGACCGACACGCTCCGGGAATACAACGCCCAGTTGCTGCGCGAGCGCGCGATGATCGCCGGACAGGCCCGGATGCGGGAACGTCAGCGCATCGCACAGGACATGCACGACAGCCTCGGCCATCAGCTGGCGCTCATCGCGGTGCACACGGGCGCGCTGGAGGTGGACCGCGAGTTGACCGGGCGGCAGCGGGAGGCCGTGGGGGTGTTGCGCGAGGCGTCGGTGGCCGCGATGCACGAACTGCGCGAGGTGGTGGGGGTGCTGCGGGACGGCACCCAGGTCCCCGGCCGCGGGGAGGCCGCCCCGGACCCTGCGGGCGCGGGGGTGGCGGACGCCACGGTGTCGTCGCGCGGGGTGGCCGGCATCGAGGGCTTGGTGGCGGCGTCCCGGGGCGCGGGGGTGGCCGTGGAGCTGCGGGGCTCGGGCGAGGCGCGTCCGCTCTCCCCGACCGGCGATCACGCCGCGTACCGCATCGTGCAGGAGGGCCTGACCAACGCCCACAAGCACGCCCCGGGCGCCCCGATCACCGTCGAGCTGCGGTACGAGCCCGACTCGCTGGTGGTGGAGGTCGCCAACGGCCCCGCACACGGGGCGGCGGACCCCGGCCGGAGCGTGGTGAGCGGGGGTCAGGGGTTGACCGGGCTCGGTGAGCGCACGCGGCTCCTCGGGGGCATGGTGTACGCGGGACCGACTGCGGACGGTGGCTTCCGGCTGGCCGGCGTGCTCCCGTACACCTCGCCGGAGGGCGGTGGCCCCGGCCCCGTGCGCGGCGTCGCGGCGACGACGTTCGTCGATCCGACGGGCGACTTTCGGGAGCAGAGCCCGGTGGGCCTCGTCGGCGAGGGTGATCCGGTCATCGACGGGATCGGTCTGCCGAGGGAGCTGGTCAAGGCCATGGGTACGAACACGAGGCGCAGCGGCATAGCCATCGGCTGCGGGGTGGCCGCAGTCTTCGGACTGCTGCTGGTGATCGCCGTAGTCGTCGGGGGGATCCTCCTCGTGGGCGAGACGGACAAGGCCATGCTCGAGCCGAAGCAGTACGACGCGGTGAAGGTGGGCCAGTCCGAGGCCGAGGTCCGCGGGAAACTACCCGACGGGGACTCCGTCCTGACCAGGGACCTCGACAAGGGCGCGCCCCCCGTGCCGGCGGAAGCGAAGTGCCTGAGCCTGCATTCCACGGAGGCCGGCAGCAGTTGGAGCACGACCCCCGTCTTCCGGTTCTGCTTCAAGGACGGCGAGCTGATCGAGAAGAAGTCCTTCGAAGTCCGGAACTGAGGAGGACCGGCACCGTGGTGCCCGGGCAGGCCGCTCGGTCGGGGATGATGGGGTCCGCAGGTATGGCCGCTCAAGACCGCTCAGGAGAGTCGTGATCAGGGTTCTCGTCACGGATGACGAGCCGCTCATTCGGGCGGGCATCAGGATGATTCTCTCCTCCGCCGACGACATCGACGTCGTCGCGGAGGCGGCCAACGGCCGCGAGGCGGTCGAACTGGCCCGGACCCGGCGCGTGGACGTCGTCCTGCTCGACATCCAGATGCCGGTCATGGACGGGCTGACGGCCCTGTCCGAGCTGCGCCGGACCGTCCCGGACACGCGGGTGCTGATCCTCACGACGTTCGGGGAGCAGCAGAACGTGTTGCGCGCCCTGACCGGGGGCAGCGCGGGTTTTCTCCTCAAGGACTCGGCGCCCGCGGAGCTCATGCGTGCGGTACGGGCCGCCGCGGCGGGAGACGCGTACCTGTCCCCGGGCGCCACCCGCCACGTCGTGGACTCGCTGGCGTCGGGCCGCAACGCGCACCGTGCCGAGCAGGCCCGGCGCCGGCTGGAGACCCTGACGGACCGCGAGGTGGAGGTCCTGGCACTGCTGGGTGAGGGCCTGTCCAACGCGGACGCCGGTCAGCGGATCCACATGAGCGAGGCCACGGTCAAGACGTATGTGAGCCGGATCCTGGCCAAACTGGACTGCGAGAACCGGGTGCAGGCCGCACTGCTGGCACGAGACGCCGGTCTGCGGACCTGACCGCCGACACCCCGCGGAGCAGTGCGGATCCAGGGTGGTGCTGCGGATCAGCCGTGAACGGCGCGCGTTCCCAGCGCAGGGTCCCTCCGAACGGCCTGCCCCGTGAGGCGGGCCGCCCGGAGGTCGTGGTTCACACCGCGGCGGGCCGGGGCTGCGGGGCGGTGAGGCGCCCGGTGCGGGCGAGGGCGGCGACCGCCGCGGCGCACGCCGTCCCGGTGGCCGTCAGGGCCGCCCAGGTCAGCCAGGTGGCGTGATGGCGCCCCGCGACGTCCCAGAGGGCGCCCGTGCCGAGGTTGCCCAGGGTGATGCCCAGTCCGGAGACGGTGTTGTAGAAGCCGTAGTGGGTGGCGACCAGGCGGTTGCCGGAGAGGGCGACGACCGTGTCCATCTCGAAGGGGTAGACGATCGCGGACCCGGCCGCGAGGAGGACCACGGCGACGACGAGGGAGACGAGCACGGCGGTCGCGGAGCCCCGCGGACTGAGGGCGAGCGGCACGAACGCGAGGCCCATCGCGGCCAGGCCGCGGACCAGGGCGTCGCTGGGCTGCCAACGGTCCTTGGCCCAGCCGGTCAGCCGCAGTTGGCCCACCACGGCCACCGCGGCCGAGACGACGAACAGCCCGCTGGTGACCGTCGTGCCGTCGGCCCCCAGGGCGTCGGTCGCGGCCAACGGCAGGGCGAGGTAGACCTGGAAGGTCAGCACGTACGAGCCGATCATCGCGGCGGAGAAGAGCAGGAACGGCCGGTTGGTGACGACGCCGCGCCACTGCGCCAGCACGCCGTCCGGCGCGGCGTTCCCGGTGGGGCGGTGGCGGGCGGGCAGTGCCCGCCACTGCAGCAGGGTGAGGGCGGCGAAGAGGGCGGCCGCGACCGTGCACACGAGCCGGAAGTCGGCGGCCAGCAGGGCGAGTCCGACGAGCGGTCCGAGCAACATGCCGGCCTGGTAGTAGACGTTGAAGGTGGCGAAGGCGTCCACGCGGCGTTCGCCCGCCTCCGCCGCGAGGTAGGCGCGGACCGCCGGGTTGAACAGGGCGCCGGCGAAGCCCGTCGCGGCGGAGGCCGCGACGAGGGCGGGCAGGTCGTCGACCCAGCCGAGCAGGCCGAAGCCCAGGGTGCGCAGCAGGCACCCGGCCATGATGGGGATCTTGTGGCCGAAGCGGTCGGCGAGGGTGCCGCCGATGAGGAACATCCCCTGCTGGGAGAAGTTGCGGACGCCGAGGACGAGGCCGACGGCCCAGGCGGCGAGGCCGAGACCGTCGGACAGGTGGGTGGCGAGGTAGGGCATGAGCATGTAGAAGGCGAGGTTGATGGCGAACTGATTGGCCATCAACAGCCGGGCGGCGGGCGGGAACGAACGGGTCTGCTGCCACAGGTGCATCATCGGGCGGCTCCCACGAGGTCGTGGCCTTCGGGGCGGGCGAGGGGATCGGTGACGTGCGTGCAGCGGGTCCAGCGGGTGACGGTGCGCTCCTTCGGGTCGTCGATCTCGTCGGGGCCGTCGGCGGGCGGGCGCCCGAGCAGGTCGTGGCGGCGGCAGTAGGCGTCGTCGAAGACCGTGCCGACGTAGCGTTGCGGCCCGTCGGGGAAGACGGCGACGATCCGGTCCTCCCCGGGCAGCGTGCGGGCCAGCCAGCGGGCGACCAGGGCGACCGCCCCGACGCTCCAACCGCCGGTGGCGTAGTGGTGGCGGGCCAGGCGGCGGGCCGCCCACACCGCTTCCGGGGCGGCGACCCAGTGGACCTCGTCGAAGAGGCCGTAGGCGACGTTGCGGGGGTGGATGCTGGAACCCAGGCCGCGCATCAGGCGGGCGGCCGCGGGCTGGCCGAAGATCGTCGAGCCGGTGGTGTCCACCCCGACGATCCGCAGGCGGGGGAAGCGATCGCGCAGGACCGCGCCGATGCCCGCGGAGTGGCCGCCGGTCCCGACGGAGACGACGAGGGTGTCGATGCGCCCCAGTTGCACGACGAGTTCCCGGGCGAGCGGGGCGTAGGCGGCGACGTTGTCCGGGTTGTTGTACTGGTCCGGGCACCAGGCGTCCGGACGGCCGGCGAGGAGTTCCGCGACGCGCCGGCGGCGGGCCTCCTGCCAGCCGCCTTCCGGATGGGGCGCGGCCACCACGTCGACCTCGGCGCCGTGCGCGGTGAGCAGCCCGGTCATCAACGGCTCCATGCCGGGGTCGGTCACCACGGTGACCGGATGGCCGTAGGCCGCGCCGGCCAGGGCCAGGCCGAGGCCCAGGGTGCCGGAGGTCGACTCGATGATGCGGGCGCCGGGTCGGAGCTGGCCGCGGCCCAGGGCGGCGCGGACCATGTGCAGCGCGGTGCGGTCCTTGATTCCGCCGGGGTTGTGGCCTTCGAGTTTGGCCCAGAAGCCGCGGCCGCCGGCGGTGAAGGGTTCCCCGATCCACAGGACGGGGGTGTCGCCGACGAGGCCGGCGGGCGTGTGCAGGGGGTGTTTGGCGTCGGCCGGGAACGGGGCCGGCGGCACGGGCACGGACGGATCGGTCCGGGTGGACTGGTGCATGGCGTGGCTCTCCTACGGTCGGCGCCGTGGGGGCGGCCGGCCGGTGGACGCGGAAGGGGGACGGAGACGGTCGGTCGCGGCGCGGCCCGCCGGATGCGGGCGCGACGAGGGACCGATCAGTTCCGCCACACGCCGAGGAGCGCCCGCGTCGATCCGTCGGACGACACCGGTGACGGCGCGCGGGACGGGTGGAGTGCGGACGGCGGGGCGCCCGGACGGAGGCCGGCGGGCCCGGTGGCCAGGGGTGCGACCACGGGCCAGGCCACCGGGCCGCCGTCCCTCGACGGTTGGACGGTCGGTGGGTCCAGGGTGCAGCCGTGCGGCCCCTGATCGGGGGCGGGTGTACTGCGCCCGGCGGGCGTCGCCCGGGGCCCGTCCGCCGGGAGCTGCCGGTGGGGGGCGGACGACGCGTACAGCGGGGCGTCGGCGCGGAGAGCGGGGTCCGCGGTCGGACCGTGCGCGCACCCCAGGACGTGCAGCAGCGCGGTCAGCAGCACGGCGAGCACCGCGCCGGCCCGCGGCACGGAGCAGCCGCTTCGCGTGAGTGACCCAGCCCGCATGGACACGAAGCGTAATTCCGCGAATGCGGAAAGTCCTCGCCGGGAAGGTCGCGTTGCGCGGCTGCGGCTGCCGGGCGGGGCGCCGCGGTTCCGCTGCGGCCCGGCCCTGCGGGGCCGGCGCGGCCCGCTGCCGCCCGGTGGACACCGCGCACCGATCATCACCGCATCGGGTGAAGCGCCGGCCTCCGCCGGGGACGACGGCCGGCCCGGAGGCACGTCCGGCCGGGGTGGAAACGCCAGGCGCCGGCGCCGGCGCGGTTCCACCGGACTCCGCGGTGGCGGAGGCCGCCCGCCCCGGTCCGGCTGCCCGCCCCGTAGCGGTCGCCACACCGCTCTTCGGGTCCGTCCGCCTTCAACTACCCGTCGCCTGCGCCTCGTTCGCCGCCCAGACCGGCTCCCGGAGGGCGGCACCTCGACGTGCTGCCGGTACACCGTCCGTGCCGGCGACACCCTCAGCGCCCATCGCCGCCGCCCACGGCACCACCTGGACCGACCTCTACCGCACCGACGCCCGCACCGTCGGCACCGATCCCGACCGGCTCCGCCCCGGCCAGCGCCTCGCGCTCGACTGAGCCGACCCGCGTCGGCGCCTGGGTCACCCCGTGGCGACGGTGGCGGTCTTCCGGCGGGCGCGGTACGCCGCGGCCTTGATCTTGTTGCCGCAGGACTCCATGCCGCACCACTGGCGCCGGCTGCCGCGCGAGCGGTCGATGGAGATGCGGGTGCACTCGGGGTTGCCGCACTCCTTGAGCAGGGGGACGTCCGGGCCGCTCAGCAGTTCCACAGCGTGCCGGGCGACGGTGGACAGCGCTTCGCGCTGCGTCGCCGACGTCCAGCGGCCGGCGTGGGTCAGCTGCGGTGCCGCGGGGGCCCGGCGGGCCGCGTCGTTGACCACGGCCAGCGCCTCCTCGTCGAAGTCCGCACCGCGACGCCGGGCCGTGATCAGCTGGTAGACGGCTTCCCGTACGGTCGTCGCCCGCTCCACGTCGGCCGGCCGGGCCGGCGAGACGGCGTCGACGATGCCGGACTCCAGGTACCACGCGTCCAGGCGGTCCGGCGTCGCGAACATCTCGAACCGCGCCGTGCGGCGCGCCCGGAGCGTGGCCGCGAAGTCCAGGGCCGGATTGCCGCACACGAAGACATGTTCCAGATTCACGTCACCATCTTGACGGGTGACTACGGTGCCCGCAAGGAGCCTCGGTCAGCGCACCGAGGCCCCTTCCGCGACGGCCAGCCGGAGTTCCCGGCCCGGCCAGCGGCGCCGCAGCCACCGGTCGTGACTGGCCAGGACGATCGCACCGGGCCCCGTGCCGAGCGCGGACTCCAACTCGTCGCACAGCCGCGGGGAGAGGTGGTTCGTCGGCTCGTCGAGCAGCAGCAGCGCCGGCGGCCGGGCCACCAGCAGCGCCAGTGCGAGCCGGCGGCGCTGCCCGACCGACAGGTGCCCGACCGGTGTGTCGAGGTCCGCCTCGTGCAGCAGCCCCAGCGTGCCCAGCGGGACCGCCTCGGCCCGCTCCCCGCCGAGGACGCCCTCGTAGGTCTCCCGGGCGGTGCGGTCCGGGCGGTCGAAGGCGGTGTCCTGGGAGAGCATCCCCACGGTGAGGTTCCGCCGGCGCCGCACCTCGCCGCCGGCTTCGAGCCGCCCGGCGAGCACGGCCAGCAGCGTCGACTTCCCCGCACCGTTGTCGCCGGTGACCAACAGCCGCTCGCTCGCCGAGACGTCGAGGCGGTCGACGGCGAGCCGGTCCGGCACGCGCACCCGGCGCAGGGAGACCAGGGTGCCCTCCGCAGACGGCTGCGCCAGCGGGGCGTGCCGCAGGCGCAGCGGCTGCGGCGGCGCCGCGACCTGGTCGCGTTCGAGTTCCGCCAGCCGGCGGTGGGCGCTGCGCACCCGCCGTGAGATCTGGTTCTGCACGCGCCCCGAGCGGTGGCCGAACCCCATCTTCTCGTTGTCGCGCCGCGGGCGCCCCGGTGCGACCAGCGGGGCCGTGACCTCCGCCGAGCGGCGCAGCTCCGTCAACTCCTGCTGCTCCTCGGCGTACCGCCGCAGCCAGCGCTCCCGCTCGGCGTGCTTCTCGGCCAGGTAGGCGCTGTAGTTGCCACCGTGGCGGACCGGCCCGGCCACCGCCGGGTCGAGGTCGATGACGTCGGTGCAGACCGCGTCGAGGAAGGCCCGGTCGTGGCTGGCCACCACGACGGCTCCGGGCAGGCCGCTCAGCTGCTCCTCCAGGAACGCGGCGGCGCCGTCGTCGAGGTGGTTGGTCGGCTCGTCCAGCAGCAGCGCGGACGGCCTGCGCACCAGCAGCGCGGCCAGCGCGAGGCGACCGCGCTGGCCACCGGAGAGGGAGCCGAGGGAGCGCCCGTGCGGCAGCGCGCCGAGTCCGATCCCGTCCAGCACGAGCGCGGCGCGCCGGTCGGCGTCCCACGCCTCGCGCTGCTGGGCGCGTTCGAGGTGGCGCGCGTAGGCGTCGAGCAGTTCCGCGTGGCCGGGGTCGTCCTCCGGGGTGCCGGCGACCTCCTGGGCGAGGCGATCGAGCTCCGCGAGGGCCTCGTGCGCCTCGCGCAGCGCGTCGGCCAGCACGTCGGCGAGGGTCGCCCCGGAGTCGAACGGCATCTCCTGGTGCAGGAAGCCGAGGTCGGGCGGGCGCACCACGCGGCCCGCGTCGGGCTCGTCGGCTCCGGCGAGGATGCGCAGCAGCGTCGATTTGCCGACGCCGTTCTCGCCGATGAGGCCGATGCGGTGGCCGGGCGAGGCGGTGAGGCCGACGCCGTCGAGGACCCTGCGGGTGCCGAGGGTGCGGACGATGTCGTGGGCGAGCAGGGCGGGGTGGGGCATGGCGTTCCGTCCGACGTGGTCGTGTGCGGGCCCACCGGGTGCGGCACCTCGGGCGTGGGCGCGAGCGGTACGTCGGCGGCTCACGAGTGCGGCGCCCCGGTTTCGGTCAGCTCACCGTCGGCGACCCGCAGCCACCGGTCGACGCCGATCCGGTCGAGGAACCGCTCGTCGTGGCTGACCACCACGAAGGCGCCGCGGTAGCACGCCAGGGCGCTCTCCAACTGGGCCGCACCGACCAGGTCGAGGTTGTTCGTCGGCTCGTCCAACAGCAGTAGCTGCGGCGCCGGTTCGGCACACAGGACGCAGGCGAGCGTGGCGCGCAGGCGTTCGCCGCCCGAGAGGACACGCACCGGGAGGTGTGCCCGGGGGCCGCGGAACAGGAAGCGGGCGAGCAGGTTCATCCGCTCCGCCTCCGGCCGCTGCGGGGCGAACACCGCGAAGTTCTCGGCGACGGTGCGGTCGGCGTCGAGCAGGTCCAGGCGCTGGGACAGGGCGGCGATCCGCCCGTCGGCGCGCTTGATGCTGCCGCCGTCCGGGGCGAGTTCCCCCGCCATCAGCCGCAGCAGGGTGGTCTTGCCGGCGCCGTTGGCGCCGGTGAGCGCGATGCGTTCGGGCCCGCGGATGGTGAGGTCGACGCCGTCCCCCGCGAAGAGGTTCCGCCGGCCGTGCCGGACCTGCATCCCTTCGCCCAGGATCACGGTGCGCCCGGCGGGGACGTCGGTGTCGGGGAGTTCCAGGACCAGTCGCTGTTCGTCGCGCAGGGCGCGGCCCGCTTCGTCGAGGCGGGCCCGCGCCTCGTGGACGCGGGTGGCGTGCATCTGGCCCGCCCGGCCGGCGGATTCCTGGGCGCCGCGCTTCATGTTGCCGGCGAAGATGCGCGGCAGGCCGGCGTTCTTGAGGTTGCGGGCGGCGTTGCTCGCGCGGCGTTCGGCCCGTTCGCGGGCCTGTTGCATCTCGCGCTTCTCCCGCTTCAGCTCCTGCTCGGCGTTGCGCACGTTCTTCTCCGCGACCTCCTGCTCGGCCTGTACGGCCTGCTCGTACTGGGTGAAGTTCCCCCCGTACAGCCGCAGTTCGCCGCGGTCGAGTTCGGCGATGCGCTCCATGCGGTCCAACAGGGCCCGGTCGTGGCTGACGAGCAGCAGGCTGCCGTTCCAGTCGGAGAGCACGTCGTAGAGCTTGTGGCGGGCTTCGAGGTCGAGGTTGTTGGTCGGTTCGTCCAGCAGCAGCACGTCGGGCCGCTTGAGGAGTTGCGCGGCCAGGCCGAGGCTGACGACCTGGCCGCCGCTGAGGGTGCCCAGGGTCCGGTCGAGGGCGAGGTGGGCGAGGCCGAGCCGGTCGAGTTGGGCGCGGGTGCGCTCCTCGACGTCCCAGTCGTCGCCGATGGTCGTGAAGTGCTCCTCGCTCACGTCGCCGGATTCGACGGCGTCGATGGCGCGGATCACCGCGTCGACGCCCAGGACCTCGGCCACCGTCGGCTCACCGGTCAGGGGCAGGGTCTGCGGGAGGTAGCCGATCGTGCCGTGCACGCTCAACGAGCCCGCCGCGGGCCGCAGTTCGCCGGCGATCAGCTTCAGCAGGGTGCTCTTGCCGGAGCCGTTGGGCGCGACCAGACCGGTGCGGCCGGCGCCGACGGTGAAGGACAGGCCGTCGAAGACCGGGGTGTCGTCGGGCCAGGAGAAGGTCAGCTGGGAGCAGATGACGGAAGCGTCGGACATGGGAGGACCTCGTGGGAAGAGCGGGCAGGGCGCTCCACGGGGAAACCGCGATGCGGAAGCCACCGCGCGAAGGGCACCGCGCCTGAGACAGGAAAAGGGGACGACTCGATGACCACGACGGCGGCGCTGCGGAAGGTGCGCCTGCCGGTGGTCGATCAGCTCCGGGTATCACCCGGAGATGTCGTCGTCACCCGCCATGTCTGGACTCCTCTACGAAGGATCACTGCCGCGGCAACCGTAGCAGGCTCCGCGCGGCCGTTCGAAAGGCTTTTCCTCCGCCGCCGGGGCGGCGGAGGGCACGCCTCAGAGCACCAGGTCCCACGCCAGGCAGGTGAGGAGGTGCCTGGTCCCCAGCCCGCCGCCGTCCCGCTCCGGGTCCCTCGGCGAGGCCGCCTTGCTCTCGACCAGGTCGGCGGGGGCGATCCGCTCGGGCAGTGCGCCGAACCGCGCCCGCCGCGCCGCCGCGCCCTCGTCCTGCGTGCCGTGGTCCTGCATCGCCGGTCTCCCGCTCCCTTGCTTGCCCTGCATGTCGGCCAACTCCCTTACGAATGCGGCGATATGGCGGTGGCGGCGTGCCACTCGCCCCGTCGGCGACCGCTCACAGGCGTGGGGCGTCGAGGACGGCGCGGACGAACTCCTCGGGCGCTTCCTGGGGCAGGTTGTGGCCGATGCCCTTCAGCGTCCGGTGCTGGTACGGGCCGGTGAACCGGTCCCGGTACGCGGATCCGTCGCCCGGAGCCGTGAACGGATCGAGTTCGGCGTCGAGCGTGACGGTCGGCACGGCGATGGTCGGCCGGGCGGCGAGCCGCTGCTCGTAGGGTGCGTAGCGCCGCTCCCCCTCGGCGAGGCTCAGCCGCCAGCGGTAGTTGTGGACCACGACGGCGGCGTAGTCGGGGTTCTCGAAGGCGGTGGCCGTGCGCTCGAAGGTGGCATCGTCGAAGTGCCAGGTCGGGGACACGGTGTCCCAGACCACCCGGGCCAGGTCGTGCCGCTTGGTCGGGTCCTCCATGGCGGCCCGGCCCCGCTCGGTGGCGAAGTAGTACTGGTACCACCAGTAGCGCTCGGTCGCCGGCGGCAGCGGCTGGAGGTTCGCCTCCAGGTTGACGACGAGGTAACCGCCCACCGACACCAGGGCCGTGCAGCGCTCGGGCCACAGCGCCGCGATGATGTCGGCGGTCCGGGCGCCCCAGTCGAATCCGGCGAGCACCGCCTTCTCCAGCCCCAGCGCGTCCATCAGGGCGACGATGTCGAGGGCGAGGGCCGACTGCTGCCCGTTGCGGAAGGTCGCCGGGGAGACGAAGCGCGTGGTGCCGTGGCCGCGCAGGTAGGGCACGATCACCCGGTGGCCCGCCGCCGCCAGGAGGGGCGCGACCTCCTCGAAGCTGTGGATGTCGTACGGCCAGCCGTGCAGGCAGATCACCGGCGGCCCGTGCCGCGGCCCCAGCTCGGCGTAGCCGACCTCCAACAGGCCGGCCCGGACCGTCTTGAGCGGCGGGAAGGCGCTGCGCCCCCGGGAGCCGGCGCCGGGCGCGGCGCCCGCACCGCCCCGCGGGTCCGCCACGGCCGCGGCGTGTGCGGCGCCCGACGGCCCCACCAGCGTCGCGGCGACCGCGCCGCCGGCGCCCAGGCCCAGCGCCTTGCCGAACGTACGCCTGTTGATCATGTGAAGCCCTCCGTGCGTCTCGAAGTGCCGGCCCGCGAACGCTCCACGCCTCGCAGGGGAACCCACGCGCACCGGGGGTCCCGATGCTCGCCGTGGGCGTGCCGGATGACTGTGGCACAGCATGCGTCACCGGTCAAACAGGTGATGCACGCCAACTCCGTGCACCTCAGCGCCGCTTGGCGGACGGACGAGTCCAAGAAAAACGCGTGACCCCCTTGCGCTCCCGGTGATCACGCGGCACGCTACCGAAGCAGAAAGAACGATCGTTCTTTCTGCTCATTCGGAACGGAGACCGCTGATGATCGACCGCCGCACCCTGATCCGTAACGGAAGCGCGGCCGCCGCCGGCGCACTCGGCGTGACCGCCCTCTCCGCGACGGTCGCCTCCGCAGCGGCCGCCGGCGACGGCCCCCGGGACGCGCACGGCCACGCAGACCACACCCATCCCGCGGGTCCCGTGGACCCCACGGATCCGACCGCCGGCGTCACCCGCACCGTGCTCCAGCACCACCCCTCCCCCGCCAAGGGCTGGGAGACCGTCCAGACGCTGGTGCAGATCCCCCAGGGCAAGGAGTCCGGCCGGCACAGCCACCCCGGGGTGGAGGTCGGGTACATCGTCCGCGGCGACGTGCTGATGGTGTTCGACGACGGCGAGGTCCTGCGGCTGCGCACCGGCGACCCGTTCTTCATCCCGTCCGGCGCCATCCACAACGCCCGCAACGTCGGCACGGTGACCACGATGATGCTGTCCACCTACGTCGTCGACGAGACGAAGCCTCTGGTCACCACGTACGGCGACGGGTGCGCGGCAGCCCGCCCCTGACCTGCCGGGGCCCCGCGCCGCTTCCCTAGGCTGGTGCCCATGACCACGGGAGCCACCGACAGAACCCACCCCAGAGAACGCCTGCTGGACACCGCGGGGCGGCTGTTCTACACCCAGGGCATCCATGCCGTGGGCGTGGAGCAGCTGGTCACGGAGGCGGGGGTGACCAGAGCGACCTTCTACCGCCACTTCGCCGGCAAGGAAGGGCTGGTCGTCGCCTATCTGGAGGCCCGCGGGGCCGGGGTGGAGGACGCCGTGGCGGCCATCCTCGCCGCCCACCGGGGCCGTGACGCCCTGCTCGCCATCATGGACATGATCGGCGACAACCTCTGCCGGCCGGGGTTCCGCGGCTGCGGCTTCCTCAACGCCGCCGCGGAGTACCCCGACCCCGCGCACCCGGTGCGCGTCCGCATCGCCGAGCACCGCCGCTGGTTCCACGGCGTGCTGCGCACGGTGGTCGGCGACGCCGGTCATCCCGACCCCGAGCGCGTGGCCCGGGCCCTGGTCGTCCTGCGGGACGGCGCGATGGTCGGCGGCTACCTCGACGACCCCCGCACCATCAGGGCAACCCTGCGCGAGACCGCGGAGAACTTCCTGACGTCGTGACCGGCAGCCCCGCGAGCCGGCGCGCGAACCGCGCAGCACGGAGCGGGACTTGCACGGGCGCCTCGGCCCGCCGTTCCCCGGCGCACCGAGGTGGCGCCGGACGCCGGGCGCACGGAGCGGCGGGTCCGCCGGCCCGGGCCGCGGGACGCGGTCCCGGTTCCGCTTCCCGTGCCGCTCCCGCCGTCCGGGCGCACCCTGGAGACATGGTCCGCGCCAACGAAGAGGTCGAGGCGCTGCTCCAGGAGTACGCCGACCTCATCGCGATCAGTGGTGGTGACGCCTTCAAGGCCCGGGCGTACGAGAAGGCCGCCCGGGCGATCGGGGGGCACCCCGTCGACGTCACGCAGCTCGACGTGCCGGGGCTGCGGAAAATCCCGCACGTGGGGGCGTCGATCGCCGAGAAGGTGGTGGAGTACCTGCGCACCGGCCGGGTGTCGGTGATCGAGGAGACCAGGGCGGAGGTCCCCGCCGGGGTGCGGGAGCTGATCGCCATTCCCACGCTGGGTCCGAAGAAGGCCATGGTGCTCCACGAGGAGCTGGGCATCACCTCGGTGGACCAGCTGCTGGCCGCCGTCCACGCGGAGCGGCTGCGGGACCTGAAGGGGTTCGGCGAGCGGACCGAGGAGAACATCCTGCACGGCATCGCGCTGCTGCAGCAGGCGGGTGACGGGCGGATCCTGATCAGTGCCGCGATGGACGTCGCCGAGCAGATCACCGGGGAGCTGTCCGGGATCGCCGGGTGCGAGCGGTGCACCTACGCGGGGTCGTTGCGCCGGATGCGGGAGACCATCGGGGACGTCGACGTGCTGGTGGCGGCGGAGCGGTCGGCGCCGTTCATGACCGCGCTGACGGAGCTCCCGTACACCGCCGAGGTGATCGCCCACGGCGCCAAGAAGACCTCGATCCGCACCACCAAGGGACTCCAGGTCGACCTGCGGGTGTTGCCGCCGGCCTCCTGGGGCGCGGGGTTGCAGTACTTCACCGGGTCGAAGGGCCACAACATCCGCACCCGGGCGATCGCGGTGCGCAACGGGCTCAAGCTGTCCGAGTACGGGCTGTTCGACGGCGAGAGCGGGGAGTTGGTGGCCCCGGAGACCGAGGAGGCGGTCTACGCCCGGCTCGGACTGCCCTGGATCCCGCCGCCGTTGCGGGAGGACCGGGGCGAGGTCGCCGCCGGACTCCGCGGGGAACTGCCCGAACTGCTGGTGGAGGGCGACGTCAGGGGCGATCTGCACACGCACACCGACCTGACCGACGGGCTGTCCTCGTTGGCCGACATGGTCGCCGCCGCGGCCGCCCGGGGCTACGCGTACTACGCGGTCACCGACCACGCCCCGGACCTCGCCATGCAGCGGATGACCGAGGAGAAGGTGCTGGCGCAGCGGGACGAGGTCCGCGCACTGGACCGGAAGCACCGCGGGATGCGCCTGCTGCACGGCACCGAACTCAACATCGGACCGGACGGGGACGTCGACTGGCCCGACGCCTTCCTGGCGGATTTCGACCTCTGCGTGGCCTCCGTGCATTCGCACTTCCACCAGAGCCGACAGGCGCTCACCCGCCGACTGATCCGTGCCTGCGAGAATCCGCACGTCGCGATCCTCGGGCATCCGACCACGCGATTGATCGGCAAACGCCCGGGAATTGACGCCGACTTCGACGCGGTCTTCGCCGCCTGCGCACGGACCGGTACCGCACTGGAAATCAACGCGCACCCCGAGCGGTTGGACCTGCGCGACGAGGACATCCTGCGCGCCAAGCGGCACGGTGTGAAGTTCGCGGTGAATTCCGATGCGCACGCCACCACGCATCTTCCTTACCTGCGCTACGGGGTGGGCACCGCGCAGCGCGGTTGGCTCACCAAGGACGACGTCATCAACACCTGGCCGCTGACCAGATTGCGGCGTTTCCTGCGCGGCGGCCGCCGGTAGCGAGGGGCGGATCCGCCGGTCGCTCAGGCGGGTTCGGGCGCCGGGCGGGCGGCAAGGGCCCGCCGGTGGACCCGGTCCAACAGGGCGGCGGGGTCCGGCTCGGCCTGCAACCCCCGCAGCAGCAACAGCCACAGGTCGTCCAGGTGCCCCTCGATGTTCCGCCGCCCCTCCAGCGCGTCGGAGACGGTGTGCAGGCCGAAGAAGGCGCAGACCACCGTGTGCGCCGTGGTGGCCGGGGGTACCCCGACGGCGAGTTCGCGGTCGCGGGCGGCCTCCTCCAGGAGTTGGGTGACGGCCTCGATCCATCCCAGGAACGGTGCCGGGAGTTGGGTCTCGATGGCCTTGCGCTCCGCCCAGAGGCGGGCGCCGGCCCGGACCACGATGTCGTCGCGGAAGGCGCGCGCCACCTCGAAGCTCAGCGCGACGAGCTTCTCCAGCGCCGGCACGCCGGGTTGCCGGTGCCGGCCGATCAGTCGCGGCCAGGTGGCGAAGTGCTCCTCGACGATGGCGAGGGCGAGCTTCTCCTTGCTGGCGTAGTGAAAATAGATCGCACCGCTCGTGCGGCCGGAATGCGCACTGATATCGCTGATGCTCGTGCCGGCATAACCCCGCTCATCGAACAATGTTGCGGCCGCTTCCAGAAGGAACCTGCGCGTCGTCTTCGCCCGGATCTGCACGTACACCTCAGATGTCGTTCTCGTGCCACCTGGAAGAAATCTACCGCGCCCGGCCACTTCCAATTCACGGGTGCGAGTGTTCGAATTTCGATATTCCCTGGTCATATGAATACGTCATCCGTCGCCCCGTTCGGAGAGGAAGGACCGCTCAGCCGGTCCCGTACCGTCGAACGGGAGTTGGTGCACCGGACCTCCGTGGCCGAGGTCCTCCTCACGGACGTCCGGCCGACGTCCGCCCCGGACGTCTTCGAGGCGGCGGCGTCCTGGCCACGGGCGCACTCGACGTTCCCCCGCGACGGATCGCAGCGGAACAGCCCGCTGGTCCTCGTGGAGACCCTGCGCCAGCTGGGGCTGTACATCCCGTTGCGGTTCCACGGGGTGCCGGCGGCCCGCCACGCGATCATCAGCGACCTGCACTTCCGGCTGACCCCGGAGAGCGAGCCGCCGGCCGGGCCGGGCGCGACCGAGGTCACCTGCCTCGTCCGGGTGAGCGCGGTCCGGCGGACCCGCGACCGCACGGTCACCGGCCTGCGGCTGGACGCCACGTTCGCCGCCCACGGAGTGGTCTTCGGGGAGGCGGGCGGCGGGGTGCGGTTCGTGGACGGGGCGGGCTACACGGCGCTGCGGACCCGGGGCGCGCGCGACGGCGCGACGGCCGCCCCGCCGACCGCGGCGCACCACCCGGAGCCCGCCGCGCTGACCGTGAACCACCCCCAGGACGCGGTGCTGGCCGAGGACGCGGACGGGTTGCTGGTGGCGCCGGCCGACCCGCTGCACCCCTTCCTCTTCGACCACCCCGGCGACCACGTGCCCGGGATGGTGCTCCTGGAGGCCGCCCGGCAGGCCGTCGCCTACCGCAGCGGGGGCGCCCTCACCCGTCCGTACGCCGGGCGGCTGCGGGCGGTGCGGTTCACCGAACTCGCGCCGGCCGCGCGCGTGCTGTGCGCCCGGTACCACGCGACGTGCGTGTTCCGCGTCGTCCAGGGCGGCACACCAACGGCCTACGGCACCTTCAGTTACCCATAAGGCTTAAAATATGGACATTTAGCGATCTATTGACCCTGGCGCGTTGCCGTCCGTAACGTAACGATCGTTATTTTCCGACGTTGCGCCCAGGTCTCCCCTGTCCGGGAGCCGCCCGCCGTCGGAACCCTTCAGCCCGCTGCCGCGGCCGCGCACCGACACCGTCACGCCTCACGCGCTCGACCGGTCACGCCGTCGCCCTCCGGGCCCATCGGAACGGAACCTCGGATGACAGCACATCGCATCCTTTCCTGGACCCCAGCCGCCGTGGTCTTCGACTGCGACGGCACGTTGATGGACACCGAACGCCACTGGGTGGACGCCCGTGACGCGGTACTGCACGGCTACGGCTACGCCCCCGCGCCGGGCTTCTCCGAACAGGCCCGGGGGCTGCACTACACCGCGTGCGGACGGCTGATGGCCGATTCCGTCGGCCGCCCCGAACTCGCCGACGAACTCACCACATCGCTCCTGGAACGCTTCCGCGAGCTCGTCGCGGCGCATCCGACGACCATGCCCGGAGCCCCCGAACTGGTCCGCTCCGCCGCGCAGTTCGCCCCGCTGGCGGTGGCCAGCAACTGCCCGCTGGAAGTCGTCGAGTCCTGCCTCGACGTGGCGGGACTGCGACGGTTCTTCGACCACGTCGTGGTGCCCGACACCACCACCAGACCCAAACCGCATCCGGACGTGTACCTCACCGCGGCCCGGCTCTGCGGCGTCGAGCCGGACCGGGCGCTGGCCGTCGAGGACTCCCAGTGCGGCATCGAGGCCGCCGCGGCGGCGGGTCTGCGGGTGATCGGGGTCGGCCCCCGACCCTCCGGGCCACAGAACGCGAAGGCCGACTGGTGGGTGGAATCGCTGGACGAGCCGGCCGTGCAGGGCTGGGCCGGGGCCCGCATCCCCGCCCAGGGTTCGAGGCCCGGCTCCGCAGGGCACAGCACGCGGTAACTCCCGCTCCGCACAAGGGCGTTGCGCCGCCGCGCCGCACGGGGAACGCGGCGGCGAACCCGGCCGGGCGACCGGCCGGGGCGCTCCCGCGGCCGGCGGCGTTAGGGTGGACGCATGCTCTGACGCGCGCCCGCAGCCCGGGCACCCCCGCCGACTCCTTCGTTCCCGCACCGCACGCCGGATCCGGATCCACGAAGGAGATTCCCCATGACCACGTCGGCCCTGATCGACGTCCCCGAGGCGTTCCTGACGTCCTACGGCGCGCACGGCGCGTCGGAGCGCGCCTGGCTCGCCGCACTGCCCGCGCTGGGCGCCGAGTTCCTGGACCGCTGGGCACTGCGACCGGACGGCCCCGCCCGGTTCGGCATGGCCTCGCTCGTCCTGCCGGTGCGGCAGGCGGACGGCACGCCGGCCGCGCTCAAGCTCCAACAGCCGCGAGAGGAGAACGCCGGCGCCGCGGCGGGCCTGCGGGCCTGGCGGGGCGACGGCATCGTGCGGCTGCTCGACCACGACGCGCCGAGCGCCACCCAGTTGCTGGAACGGCTCGACGCCGGCCGACCGCTGTCGGCCCTGCCCGACGACACCGAGGCGCTGCGGATCCTGGCCGCGCTGCTGGCACGGTTGGTGGCGGTGCCCGCGCCGGCCGGGCTGCGCCGGCTCACCGACCTCGCCGGCGCCATGGTCGACCGGACCCCGCAGGCCGTCCCCGCGCTCCGCGACCCCGCCGAACGGGCACTCGTGCGCACCTGTGCGGCCGCCGTCACCGACCTGCTCGGCGACGGCGGGGACCGGCTGTTGCACTGGGACCTGCACTACGACAACGTGCTGGCCGGGCAGCGCGAACCCTGGCTGGCCATCGATCCGGAGCCGTTGGCCGGCGACCCCGGCTTCGAGTTGCTGCCCGCCCTCGACAACCGGTGGGACGACGTGGTGGCCACCGGCGACGTGCCGGCGGCGGTGCTGCGCCGCTTCGACCTGCTGACCGAGGTCGTCGGCCTGGACCGGGAACGGGCCGCGGGCTGGACGCTCGGCCGGGTCCTGCAGAACGCCCTGTGGGACGTCGAGGACGGCGAGTCCGCGCTGGACCCGGCCCAGGTCGCCATCGCCGACGCGCTGCTGGCGCACCGGATGTAGCACGGGACGCTCGGCCACCGGTGAGGCGGCGGCGCGCCCTACCGGTGGCCGGGCGCCGTGCGCCGCCGTATTCCGTGGCGCGGCGGGCTTCTGCCATGCTGCCGGGCGGGGCACTCCCCCGCCCGGCAGGGGAACCGCGCCCACCGTGACCGGCCGACGAAGGGGCGACAGATGGACGACCGAGGGACCGGCCTCCCGGGAGGCGCCGCGCGGATCGCGCTCACCGACGGCGCCGCCGCGCTGTTGCGGTCGCTGCGCGCCCAGCACGGGCCGCTGATGTTCCACCAGTCCGGCGGCTGCTGCGACGGGAGCGCGCCGATGTGCTACCCGGCCGGGGAGTTCCGCATCGGCGCGTCGGACGTGCTGTTGGAGAAGTTGGTGGTGGACGGCGTGCCGGAGCCGGTGGGCTTCTGGATGTCCGCGGACCAGTACGCCCGCTGGCGGCACACCCATCTGACGGTGGACGTCGTACCGGGCCGGGGCAGCGGCTTCTCGCTGGAGGCGCCGGAGGGCGTGCGCTTCCTGATCCGCTCCCGGCTCTTCACCGACGAGGAACGGGCGCAGCTCGACGGATGAGGCGGCCCGCGCGGCGGCGGACGTAGTGAGGCCCCGCGTACGGGGGAGAACGCGGGGCCTCACTGAGTAGAACGGGCCGCGGGCCGGCAGGGTTCCCGTCCGGCGCGGATTTCTCGGAAGGATTTTTCGGGCGGACTTTTCGGAGCAATTGCGGGCGGGCGGACTTCGGGCGGGCGGGAGCGCGCCGGCTCCGGCCGGCCAGAGCCGGAGCCGTTACGGCTCGTCCTGGACCAGGCGCTCCAACATGTCCTGGAACTCCATGTCGACCACCACCCGCAGGCCGTCGCCGTCCGGTTCGCTCAGCGGGGTCATCATCCCGCGGCGCCACCAGAACACCCGGGGGCTGATCGCGCCCGCCGCGTCCTCGTGCCCGGCCGCGGCGAACTGGGCCATGGCCTGGAGCGCCGGAATGACCTGGGCGTCGCGGATGCGGTGGAACGCCAGCTGGTGGCGGAAGGGCAGGGCGACCAGGGCACCGTCGCGGGTGAGGGCGGTGCCCGTGAGGCGCTCGACCAGGTCGTCGAGGACGAGCACCCGGCTGGCGGTGAAGAAGGAGTCGCCGAGCAGCACCTCGAAGGCCGAGCCGTCGCCGCGGCGCACCGTCTCGTGCCCCTCGACCGGCAGGGCGCGCAGGTTGTTCATGGCCCGGATCCGCAGCTCGGCCACGTCCCCGAGGTCGGCGAGGGAGTCCGCGCTGAGCATCTGGACGGCCTCGGGCAGGTCGAGGGCGAGTACCTCGCACAGTCCGGGGGCCGGTTCGTGGCCGTAGTGGAAGGAGTCGGAGGCGGGCAGGGTCTCCTGGGCGACGATCCGCGGGTAGAGGCAGGCGCGGATCTCGTCGTGGGAGAGGATCTCCAGCGGCTGCGGGCCGTCCATGGTGCGCAGCACCTTGCCGACGTGGTCGCGGATGAGCATCGGCCAGCTGCG